>NZ_JBJMIE010000096.1:0-10983 GCF_045807065.1 Actinophytocola sp.
CCAACGCCGCCACCCACGGGCCCCGGTCGGTCTCGATCCCGACCAACACCTCCACCTCGTCGGCATCGTCACCAACCAGCTCGCCCACCATCGCGTGCAGTCGGGTCATCCCCGCCACACCCTCGGGCAGTCGGGCCTTGGCCAGCCGACGACCCGAGCCGTCCATCACCTCCACATCGTGATGAGCCTCAGCCCAGTCATCTCCCACGAACAGCCTCAACGGTCCTCCCGTTCCCGATCACCCTGAGCAGCCAGCGGGAGAACCATCAGCGACCTAATCAAGCAGTGCTCACGCCACCAACACGCGCGGCACGACATCCCAGCAGCGATCAACTCTCCCGACCAACCGGCAGGGGCACGGTCTTTCGTCAGGACTCAACGTCCAGGAACACCGAGTGCTCACCTACCGGGTGACTACCAACCAGGAGTCTGCCGGATGGCACACTCCCAGAACTGATTAGGAACATCAACCGATGCCGCTGTGGGACCTCGACCTCGAGGAGCTCGTCGCGTACGCACCCGAGGTCGCCGAGCCGGCCGACTTCGACGACTTCTGGGCCGAGACGCTGACTCAGGCCCGGACCCACGACCTGGGCCTGACGCTGGAACCGGTGGACACCGGACTCGCCCTGGTCGAGGTCTTCGACGTCACCTTCGCCGGGTTCGGCGGCCAGCCGGTGCGCGGCTGGCTGACCCGCCCGCGCAGGGCCCGCGGCCCGCTGCCCGGCGTGCTCAGCTGCAACGGTTACGGTGGCGGCCGCGGGCTGGCCACCGGCCACCTGGACTGGGCCGTGGCCGGCTACGTGGAACTCTTCCTCGACACCCGGGGGCAGGGCAGCCGCTGGGGCGACGGCGGCGACACCCCCGATCCGGTCGGCTCCGAGCCCGCCGCACCCGGCTTCATGACCCGCGGCATCACCGACCCCCGCGAGTACTACTACCGGCGGCTCTACACCGACGCGGCGAGGGCGGTCGAGGCCCTGCGGGCGGTGGACGGCGTGGATCCGGGCCGGATCGCGGTGACCGGCGGCAGCCAGGGCGGCGGCATGGCGCTGGCCGTGGCCGGGCTGGTGCCGGAGGTGGCCGCGGTCCTGCCCGATGTGCCCTTCCTCTGCCACCTCCGGCGCGGCGTGGAGATCTCCGGAACCGACCCGTACGCCGAGGTGGCGACGTACCTGTCGGTGCACCGGCGCCGGACGGAGGCGGTGTTCCGCACGCTGTCCTATGTGGATGCGGTCAACCACGCCAGGCGCGCGGTCGCCCCGGCGCGCTTCTCGGTGGCGCTGATGGACACGGTTTCCCCTCCCTCGACCGTTTACGCGGCCTACAACCACTACGGCGAACACGCGGTGGCCGCGGGCCGAACCGTGCCCAAGGTCATCGACGTCTGGCCGTTCAACGAACACGAGGGCGGCATGGGACACCAATGGACGCGTCAGCTGCCGTGGCTGGCCGATCTTCTTCAGCGAGAGAACGTTCCGGCCTCTTGACCCACTAAATTAAGTAGATTTAGATTCTCCGCAGCCGTGCGCGCTCGCTGCCGCGTGAGCGCGGGCGCGCGCCGGCCGTCCACCAGCCGTCCCCCACCGAGGCGGCGAAACCCCTGGAGACGACGATGTTCCTCCGCTTCCCGGCGCGTGCCCGGCGCCTGACCGCCGTGCTGGCCGCAACCGCGCTGCTCGGCGTCGGCGCCTCGGCTGCGGCGGCCGCCGCACCCGCGCTGCCGGCCGCCGCGAACACACCGTTTGTCACGCGTGACGGCAGTCAACTGCGGATCGGCGGCAAGCCCTTCCGGTTCGCCGGCAGCAACAACTACTACCTGCACTACCAGTCGGCCACCGCCCGCGACAACGTTCTCGACAAGGCCGCCGCCGTCGGCTTCGACGTACTGCGCACCTGGGGCTGGTTCGACACCGGCACCGCCGACGGCGCCAACCCCACCGCCGGCAGCCAGAACGGCGTCTACCTGCAGTACTGGGACGGAACCGGGCACCCGAAGTACAACGACGGGCCCAACGGGCTCGCCCGCCTGGACGCCGTGATCGCCCGGGCCGCGCAGGACCACCTCCGGCTCGTCATCCCGTTCACCAACAACTGGGCCGACTTCGGCGGCATGGACAAGTACGTCGAGTGGGCGGGCGACAGCCACCACGACGACTTCTACACCGACCCGAAGATCCGCGGCTGGTTCCAGGACTACATCGCGCACCTGCTGAACCACACCAACACGATCACCGGCGTGAAATACAAGGACGACCCCACCATCATGACCTGGGAACTCGCCAACGAGCCGCGGTGCGTGGGCTCGGGCAGGTACCCGCGGTCGGCCGGCTGCACCACCGGCACACTCACCTCCTGGGCCGACGGCGTCTCCACCTTCATCAAGTCGGTCGACCGACGGCACCTGGTCAGCGTGGGCGACGAGGGCTTCTTCGCCGACCAGCCCGGCACCGACGACTGGACCCACAACGGCGGCGAGGGAGTCGACACCGTCGCGCTGGCCGCCCTGCCGAACATCGACGTGATGAGCTATCACCTCTACCCCGACGGCTGGGGCAAGACCGCCGACTGGGGCACGCAGTACATCCTGGACCACGCCAAGGCGGCCAGGAAGATCCGCAAGCCGGTGATGCTGGGCGAGTTCGGCTACCGCGACAAGGCCACCCGCAACACCGTCTACCAGCGCTGGACCGACGCGGTCTACGCCTCCGGCACCAACGGCGCGCTGTACTGGATCCTCTCCGACGCGCTCGACGACGGCACCCTGTACGGAGACTACGACGGGTTCACCGTCTACTGCCCGAGCCCGGTCTGCACGACCATCGGCGACTTCAGCCGACGCATGCGAGGGACGAAGCTGACCTTCCCGCCGGTCGCCGACGACGACACCACCACGGTCGAGTTCGGCTCGAACGCCTCGCTCACGGTGACCGCCAACGACATCTTCTGGCTACCGGCCGTCCGGATCAACACGAAGAGTGTGGACCTGGATCCGGCCGCGCCCGGCACCCAGACGACCCGTACGGTCACCGCCGGCACGTTCCGCGCCGCGGCGGGCGGCGTCGTGAGTTTCACGCCGGTGGACGGTTTCGCCGGTCGCGCCGCGACGACCTACACGGTGGCCGACAACCTCGGGCGGGTGTCGAACGCCGCCACCGTCACGGTCACGGTCAAGCCCTCGCCCACCGCGCCGCAGATCCTGTTCGACTTCGAGGACGGGGTCCAGGGCTGGGCGCCGGCGAGCTTCAACCCCACCGCCGGCAGCGTGGCCACCACCACCGCGTTCCACGCCGACGGCACGCAGGGACTGCGGATCAGCGCCACCGACGGCGGCTGGTTCGGCGCCACACTCGCCGCCCCGGTCGACCTCAGCGCCCGCGCCGAGCTGAGCTTCGCCTCGCCGTCGGCCAACGGCTCGTTCGCGGTGTCGTTCCAGAGCGGTCCCGCCCTGGCCTGGTGCCAGGGCGACGCCAAACCGGTGGACGGCTGGCCCGGCGTGTACGCCATGGACCTGACCGCCGTCGCACCGGGCTGCCCCGGAATCGCCGACGTCCGCACCGTGAACATCTATGTCGGCGGCAATCAGCAGCAGTCGATCGACGCGGTGACCATCAGCTGACGGCCGGCGCCGGTCGCCGGGCCGCCGGTCAGATCGACCGGAGGTCCGGCGATTCCAGCGTGACCACACGCGGGTGCGCGTAGAACTCACGGATGCGCTCGACGGTGTTCTCGGCCGTCACCTGCGTGGGCCACGCCATGAACCAGCACCAGCGCGGCTGAGCGGTCAGGGTCTCGTCGGGCGGCAGCGCGCCGCACTCGCCGAGCCCGATCGGCCGGCCATCGGCCAGCCGCAGCAGCACCTCGTAGTGCTCCGGCTCGTAGTGCCCGCCGTACGTGTCGGTGGCGAGAACGTCGACGACGTCACCGCCGGGGTAGAACGGCGACACCGGCGGCGTGCCGCCGTACGCGGAGTTCGGATTCCACACCCACACCAGATTCGTCAGCCGGTGGTGCACGGTCAGCCGGTCGAACAGCAACCGCCACAGGCGCGTCAGCCGCTCCGGCTGGCCGCCCCACCAGAACCACGGACCGTTCATCTCGTGGTACGGGCGCCACAGCACCGGCACCCCGGCATCCGCCAGGCGGCGCAGCAGTCCCGCGGCGACGTCGACCTGCGCCGCCCACCGCTGGTGCAGCCGGGAGCCGGGGGTGAGCACCTCGTACTGCTCGGCGGTGAAGTCGTCACGCAGTACGCCACCCTCAAAGGCAACCGGCTCGTCGTCCACCGGGCAGACCGCGTGCCAGGTGACCGCGATGACCGCGCCACGCCGGTGCCAGGCGATCGCCTCGGCCAGATTCGCGTCGCGGCGGTCCACGGCGTCGAGCGTGCCGGGCGGCGAGAAGCCGAGTTCGAGACCCCACACCACAGGCGTACGGCCGGTGAGCGCGGTGATCTTCTCCGTCCATCCCGACCCGTGGGCGGGCTGGTTGTGCTGGCCGGACAGCAGCCGCCGGCCGGACACCCGGTAGAGCAGGTCCAGCAGCTCGCGGGTGGCCGTACTCGCATCCGGCGTGACCGGTGACCGCACCGGGCCGAAGCCGTTGGTCTCCACGGCCGGACGTTAACAGCCGAGCGGTCAGGAGGTGGTGACGGTGGCGGAGAACGAGCTGACCGCCAGTCCGGTACCGGCGTCATGTCGCGACGACGGTCTTGACACCTGAGGAGTTCGGTGATCGGATCGACGCAGCTCTTCCTTAAACTACTTAAGAACCTGGCCGCGCAAGCATCCGGTTCGCGCAGTGGTTCTGATGCTCCGTGGCGGCGCCCGCACCCGAAGGAGAGACCGTGCGACTGATACGTACGACAACGGCGCTGGCCACCAGCGCTCTGCTGGCCGTTGCCCTGCTGCCCGGAACCGCCGGCGCGGCCGTCGCCCCCGCAGTACGGCCGGCCGTCCTCGCCGGCGCGCACACCGCCGGGCGCGTCGAGATCAACCAGGGCGCGGCGCAGTACAGCTGGCCGGGCGTCTACTTCGAGGGCCGGTTCCGCGGCACCGGCGTCGGCGTCGCGCTCAACGACGCCGCCGCCGACTACGACGTCCAGGTGGACGGGGCGACGGTCGCCACGCTGGTCACCCCGGGCCGGACCACCTACTGGGTGACGGGCCTCAGCCGGGGCGTGCACAGCGTCCGGCTGGTCAAGCGGTCCGAGAGCCCCTGGGCGGTCAGCGAGTTCGACCGGTTCGTCGCGGCGCCGGGCGGAGCCATCCTGGCCGCGCCGGCCCCACGGCACCGCCAGATCGAGTTCATCGGCGACTCCTACACCGCCGGCTACGGCGACCTCTCCACGACCCGGGACTGCACCAGCGACCAGGTCAACCGCACCACCGACGCCGACCTCAGCTTCGGCGCGCTCACCGCACGGCGACTGAACGCCGACTACCAGATCAACGCCTTCTCCGGCCGCGGGATGGTGCGCAACTACAACGGCGGCGAGCCCGGCACCAGCTACCGCACGTACTACGACCGGGCACTGCTGAGCGTGGACGGCGACGTCTGGAGGAACCCGGGCACGTGGCGGCCACAGGTGGTCGTGGTGGGTCTCGGCATCAACGACTTCTCCACCGCGCTCAACCCGGGTGAACCCTGGGCGACGACGGAGAGCCTGGTCGCCGCGTACCGCACCGCCTATCAAGGCTTCCTCGACAAGCTCCGGGCCCGTTACGGTCCCCGCACCCTCATCGTGGTCAGCGCGACGTACGTGTACAACACCACGCTGCTCGCGGACACCGCCCAGCAGATCGTCCGGGAACGCAACGACCAGGGCGACAACGGGGTCCGCTACTGGTACTACGACAGCGCGGGCCTGGACTACAGCGGCTGCCAATGGCACCCGTCGATCCACGACCACGAGGTCATCGCCGACCAGCTCACCGCCTACCTCGCCACCGTGCCCCTGCACTGGTGATCCGGGCCCTGGCCCGGCCACGGTCGGGCCCGTGTCCCGCCGATCCCCGACATGGCAGGCACGGGCCCGGCCGTACGGCTTCGATCACCGCAAGCTTTCAGGAGGTCCGGTCGAGTGCCGAAGGGGCGACCCAGGCGCATGACTTGTGCGGCGAGGGTGCTTACAGCGGCTGGGCATCAAGGATTATTTGATCAAGGGAGTGCCTAACGGGGAGATCGTGGCGGCGATCCGCCGGGCGGCTGGTACCGGCGTGTAGTCCGGGGGTGGGTTAGCGGTCTGGTGGTGGGACAAGGCGGGCGGGGGAAGTCGCGCCGTCACCGGGTGAGCTTGTGGTCAGGCGAGGCGGTGTTCGAGGGCTTCCAGTTCGTCGTGCAGGGAGGTGGGCAGTTTGTTGCCGATGGTGGCGAACCACTGCTCGATCAGCGGGATCTCGGCGCGCCATTCGTCGGGGTCGACGGTGAGTGCGGCCTGGACGTCGGCTGGCGGGGTGTCGAGGCCGCCCAGGTCGAGCGCATCGGTGTCGGGGACCCAGCCGATGGGGGTTTCGCAGGCGGTGGCGGTGCCGTCGACGCGGTCGAGGGCCCACTTCAGGACGCGGGCGTTCTCGCCGAACCCCGGCCACAGGAACCGGCCGTCGGCGCCGCGGCGGAACCAGTTGACGTAGAAGATCTTCGGCAGCTGGGTGGCGTCGGCGTGTTTGCCGGTGTCGATCCAGTGCTGGAGGTAGTCACCGACGTGGTAGCCGATGAACGGCAGCATGGCCATCGGGTCGCGGCGCACCACCCCGACCTCGCCGGTGGCGGCGGCGGTGGTTTCCGAGGAGAGGGTGGCCGCGAGGAACACGCCGTGCTGCCAGTCGCGGGACTCGACCACGAGCGGGATCGTGGTGGCGCGGCGGCCGCCGAAGAAGATCGCCGAGATCGGCACACCGTTCGGGTCGTCCCATTCTGGTGCCGTGATGGGGCACTGCGCGATCGGGGTGCAGTAGCGGGCGTTGGGGTGGGCGGCGAGCCGGCCGCGGGCGTAGTCGGTGGTGATCGTCCAGTCGTCGCGGGTCCAGGTGGTGAGGTGGTCGGGCGGGGCTTGCGAGTAGCCCTCCCACCACACGTCACCGTCGTCGGTCAACGCGACCTTGGTGAAGATCGAGTTCCCTCGATAGAGGGTGCGCATCGCGTTGGGGTTGGTTTCCCAGCCGGTGCCCGGCGCGACACCGAAGAACCCGCTCTCCGGGTTGACCGCGTAGAGGCGCCCGTCGGCGCCGAACCGCATCCAGGCGATGTCATCGCCCAGGGTCTCGACCTGCCAGCCGGGAATGGCCGGTTCGAGCATGGCCAGGTTGGTCTTGCCGCACGAACTGGGGAACGCGGCCGCGATGTAGCGGACCTCGCCGTGCGGTGAGGTGAGTTTGAGGATGAGCATGTGCTCGGCCAACCAGCCTTCGTCGCGGGCGATCACCGACGCGATCCGCAGCGCATAGCACTTCTTGCCCAGCAGCGCGTTGCCGCCGGAGCCGGAGCCGTAGCTCCAGATCATCCGGTCCTCGGGGAACTGGGTGATGTACTTGGTCTTGTCGCAGGGCCAGGGCACGTCTACCTGGCCGGGTTCGAGTGGTGCGCCCACCGAGTGCAGACACCGCACGAACCCCGGTCCGTCGTCCGTGCCGTCACCGAACAACGCGAGGGCCCTACTGCCCATGCGGGTCATGACGTGCATGGAGACGACCACGTAGGGCGAGTCGGTGAGCTGCACCCCCAGTCGGGGTGTGTCGGCGGTGAGCGGGCCCATGCAGAACGGGATCACATACAGCGTGCGGCCGGCCATACAACCCCGGTAGTGCTCGGTCATGACGATCTTCATGTCGAGCGGGTCCATCCAGTTGTTGGTGGGCCCCGCGTCGGCCTCGTCCTTGGCGCAGACGAAGGTGCGGTCCTCGACTCGCGCGACGTCGCTGGGGTCGGAGGCGCACCAGAACGAGTTGGGTTTCTGCGACAACCGGACGAAAGTGCCGGCCTCGACCAACTGGTCGGTGAGCGTCTGCCACTCCTCGGGCGAGCCGTCGCACCACACCACCTTCTCGGGGGTGGTCAGCTCGGCGACCTCACGAACCCAGGCCAGCAGCGGCTGATGGGTGGTCGGGGCCTGGTCCAGGCCGGGGGTGGTGACCGCGCTCGTCGGGGTCATGAGGGTCATCGGGTCTCCTTGCGGGTGGCCGGGTCAGCGGCCGGAACGGGAGGTGGTGCGGGGGTGCGGGACGCGCGCATCCAGTGCGTGGGTCGCGGCGTCGGCGACCCGGTCGGCGAGGGCGCGGTCGGGCATCGGGGGCAGCTGCTGGTCCGAGGGGGTGGCCATCACCAGCGCCAACGCGCAGGCGAGGTGGACCTCGACATCCAACGCCACCGCGGCCTCAGCCCTGGCGACCTGGCTGGTCGCGCGGACCAGGCCGGGGAGCGCGAGCAGCGGGTCACGCTCGGCGTCAGGCGCGATCACCGCCGGCTCGCCGGAGTCGACCGTCGCGTGTCCGTGGGCGGGCCACACACCGAGCAGGTCGATCACCGCGTCGACGCCTTCGGCGACCCGGCGCAGCGGGAACGCGACCGCGTCCTTGGTCTTCCAGGTGGTGATGTCGCCTATCCCGGCGGCAACCAGCAACCGGCACAGCATCGGCAGGGTGTCCGCGCCGGCGACCACGACCCGACTGGCTCGTGGTGCCCGACCGCGGCGGCTCAGGGTGGTCAGCAGCGCCGCGGTGACCGCGACAGCGGCGATGTCCTGGTCGACGAGCACCGGCACCGGATCCGCCGGATCGCGGGGTTCGAGGATGTGGTCGGGCGGTGTGCCGACGAGGACGACCGCGCCGGTGCCGGGCGGCAGCTGGACATGCTCCGGCTGGTCCTGGACCTGGCGCTGTCCGGTGCGGCCGAGAAGGATCACCTGGCTGCGCAGACCGGCCAATTCGTGGATCAGTGTCGCGTACCGGTGGGCCTGTGCCGCCGTGGTGGGGTCGCCGACGACCGCGACGATCCGGCCGGTACTACGAGGCTCGGTCTGGTCCGCGCCGGAGGCCGCGGTCGTGTCGTGGTCGGGCAGGTGCTGGGTGGTCATGAGGCACGCTCCGTGCGCGGTTCGGCCAGCGACTGCCGCCGACCGAGAGAGAAATGGGGTCAGGATCCGGCGCGCCCGCCGGGCGAGGACCAGGCCGGTGCCGCGCGGCACGGCGAGGTGCTGGGCGGCCTCGACCGGGAGCACCGCCAGCCGTTCGAGCACCCGGGGCTCATGGTCACCAGGCTCAGTTCGCGAGGGACACGGCGTCCAGCAGCGCCGGGTCGACCCAGGCCCCGGTGTCGATGCCGTGCCGCGCGCCCAGGTCCAGCAGGTCCTGGATCCGCGCGGCGTGCAGGTGGGACTCGTACTCGAGCCCGGCTCGCTGAGCGGCCGCCAGCTTCTGCTGCACGTCGCTGACCTGACTGCGCAGGGTGGTCTCGAAAACCTTCATCGTCCCCACCTTCCTCAACGACCGCGACGGCAGCTCACGCGCCATCAAGAACTCCATCATCTTCACACTTAAAGAAGTCTGCAACTGCTGTATCGCGCAAGACACGCGTGATTGTGAGGCGGTTCACGCCGCGGCGAGCGGAGGTTCGTCAGAGGTCGTTGCCGGCGTAGGAGAGGTTGGAGCTCTTGTTGGTGAGGGGGAAGTCGGGGACGATCGTGTCGGCCAGCGCGACCGGCAGGGCGGGCCAGTTGAAGAAGCTGGGGTCGACGATCCGCACGCGGGACAGGGTGCCGTCGGGGCTGAGTTCGACGCGGTGGACGATCGTGCCTCGCCAGCCCTCCACGATGCCCACCCCCGAGATGCCCACCCCGGAGAGCCCGGCGACGGAGCCGGTCGGTGGTGCGCCCGGGGCCGTCTCGCCCTCGCTGCCCAGCGAACCGTCGAGTGAGCCGTCGAGCGCTTCGGCCAGGCTGGTGATCCGGTCGAGGGAGTGGGTGATTTCTTCGGCGCGAACCAGGAAGCGGGACAGCACGTCCCCGTCGGTGCGGGCGTGCTCGGCGCGCGGATGGTCACCGGGCGACTCGGGCAGGGTGGGGTGGTCGTGGCGTGCGTCGAGGGTCAGGCCGCTGGCGCGGGCGACGTAGCCGAGAGTGCCCAGATCGGTGGCCTGCTGTCGGGTGAGGATCGCGGTGCCGGCGAACCGGTCGGCGACGACGGTGTTGGCCAGGGCGAGGGCGACGATCTCGGCGAGGTCCTCGCCGAGGGTCGCGAGTCGATCGAGGTCGGGCAGTGCGGCGAGACGGGCGCGGCCGGGCTGGATCGCGCCGCGCAGCAGCCGGTGGCCGGTGACCTCGTCGTTGATCCGCAACAGCTGTTCGCGCACGCGCTGGGCGTGGGTGTTGAGGATGCCGTGGCCGACGTCGTTGCACAGCGCGCCGATGTCGGTGATGTGGTTGTACAGCCGTTCCAGTTCCAGCAGGACTGCCCGGAGCCGGTGGGTGTTCGTGGAGACGGTGAGCCCCAGGGCGTCTTCGATGGCCTGGCAGAAGGCGAGGGTGTGTCCGACGGTGGTGTCGCCGCTGACGCGTTCGGCCAGTTCGACGGCCTGGTCGGGGCGACGGCCCTGGAACAGCTTCTCGATTCCTTTGTGGACGAACCAGAGACGGGCCTTGAGCTTGAGGATGGTCTCACCGACCACGGAGAACCGGAAGTGGCCGGGTTCGATCATGCCGGCGTGCACCGGGCCGACCGGGATCTCGTAGACCCCGGCTCCCCGGACGGTCTGGAACGGGTAGGGACCGTCGACGTCGCCGAAGGGCGGGGGGTCCCCCGCGTCGGCGAGCATGGGGTGCCAGCCGGTGGGCCAGTGGAAGTGGCGCACCAGCCGTCGGGGCAGCGGGTGGTCGGTCGGGGTGATGCCGAACAGGTCCCGCATCTCCCGCTCGAAACGCCCGGCGGGAAAGGACAGGGCGGCCAGGCTCGGCACCCGCGGATCCGCGGCATCCAGGGGGACGTGGAACTC
>NZ_JBJMIE010000097.1:0-15799 GCF_045807065.1 Actinophytocola sp.
CACTCCCCCGTCGACGCGGTCTCGGTCGAGTCGAGGATCGTCACCGCGTTTCCGGGGTTGTCGGCGTCCACGGTGGGCACCAGGGCCATCCACTTCTTCGTGTCACCGTGGTAGGCCAGGGAGAACGTGCTCAGGCGGTTGCCGTCCTGCCCGAGCGCCACGAGGTTGCCGGTGGCGGAGTTGGTCAGGTACACCCAGGCGGCGACCGTGAAACTCCTCGCGGTGTCGACGACCGGTCCGCTGGTCTGCGCGTAGCCGGACGTGCCGTCGAGGTTCAGCGCGGCGGGCCCGTTGCGGCCGCCGACCCAGTCGGCGCCGCCCTTGAGCGTCGCGGTCATGCCCCGCCCGCTCGAGTCGTTCGCGGTGGTGCCGGTCCTCTCGTCGAAGTTCCACGCGCCCGCGTCCGGCACCGGCAGCGACGCGGTGCCCGCCTCCGCCGGGTAGGAGTGGAACAGCGCGGACACCCGGATCTTGTCCAGCTGTCCGGTGTAGAGCCGGACGTCGTCGACCGAGCCGTTCCAGTACTCCGCGGCCACTCCCCTGGCCTTGCCCCGGCCGAGCACCAGGCCGCCCGACGCCTGCCACGGCGTGTTCAGCGTGCCGTCGCCGACCCGGGTGCCGTTGACGTACAACCAGATCTTCTTCGTCGCCGGGTCGTAGACCCCGACGAGGTGGGTCCAGTTGACGTCCGAGGGCTGCGTGGACACGGCCGCCTGTGTCACGGGCGCGCCGTCCGAGTCGGACTCGGGCATCTCGAACATCCACACGCCGAGCGGGTGGGCGGCGTCCTTGAGGTAGCCGAGCCGGAACTTGCTCGTGGCCGCGCCGTCGATGCTGACCGCGGTCATCCGGCAGCACGCCCTGGCCGGCATGCGCACCCACGCCGACACCGTGAACGCCTGGTCGGTGCGCAGGTCCACCCCGGTCGTGGTGGCCGCGTCGCCGTCGCCGTCGAACGTGGCCGCGTTGCCGACCCGGCCGGGTGTGAACGTGGTGTTGCCGGTGAGCGTCGCGCCGCGAGCGCCCACGGCGTCGGCGGCGTTGCGGCCGCTGGACTCGTCGAACGGGTACTCGTGCACGAGCGCCAGGTCCCGCCCGGCCATGGCCTGGATCTCCGAGGCGAACAGGGTCCTGGAGTAGACCGACACGTCGTCGACGGCCCCCGTGAAGTACTCCACCGGGGCGCCCGCCCACTTGGCGCGGCCGATCTGCAGGCCGCCGGAGGGGTTCCAGCTCTGCGTGTGCGCGGCCGAACCGGCCAGCACGCCGTTGACGTACAGCTGGATCTGGTGCGCCCCGGCGTCGTACACGGCGACGAGGTGCGTCCACTGTCCCAGTTGGACGGTGCCGCCGAAGACCTCGTCCCTGCTCGCGTTCGGGTCGTCGCTGTTGAACGTGACGAACGACCAGTGCCCGTCGTCCTTGGCCCGGACCTTGAACGCGCTGATCTTGGTCCCGTCCTCGGACACGACCGCCGGGAGCCCGCCGAGCCTGTCCACCCTGGCCCAGGCGGCCACGGAGAAGCTGCGGTCGGCGTCCACGACGTGCGGGGCGCTGATCCACTGCTGGGCGGTCGCGTCGAAGCGGGCCGCCAGGTCCGAGGAGTCCGGCATGCTCGCCTGCCCGGCGGTGTAGGTGGTGCCGTTGACCGTCGAGCCGTTCGCACCGCCCGGCACCGAGTTGACCGCGTTGCCGTCGAGCTTCCAGTCGGCGAGCATCACGTCGTCGGCGCCGATGATGCCGCGGATCTCGTCCGCCGACAGCACCCTGCTGTACGCCCGGACCTCGTCGATCGAGCCGTGCCAGGGGTTGCCGAGGACCCCGGCGTCCTTGTTCCGCCCCACGACCATCGGGCCGGTGGCGTTGAAGGCCATCTTCTTGCTCGTCGTCCCGGCGAGGAAGCCGTTGACGTAGATGCGCAGCGTGCCGTTCGGCGCGTCGTACACCGCCGCGAGGTGTGTCCACTCGCCCAGCTTCGCGGGCACGTCGCTGACGATCGCCGCGTCGCCGGCGTGCGGTGTCGTGTCGCCACCGAAGCTGTAGACCTCCCACTTCGGGCCGCTGTCGAGGTTGCGGTAGCCGACGAGGAACGCGGAGTTCACGTCGCCGTCCTGGGAGAGCGCCACGGAGATGCCGCCGGTCTCCGGGGACCGGTCCAGGCGGGCCCACAACGCCACCGAGAAGCTCTGGTCGGTACGCAGCACCGGGCCGTCGGTCTGCGCGACGTCGCCCTGGTCGTCGATCTGCAGCGCGCCGTGCACCGCGCCGTTCTGCGCGAAGTGCGCGCCGCCCCGCAGCACCGCCTTGCTGCCGCCCGGCACGGCGTTGGCCGCGGTGGTGCCGCTGGTCTCGTCGAACTTCCAGTACCCGACCTGGACGTTGTCCCGGTTCACCGCGGCGGCGATCTCCGCGTCGGACACGACCCGGTCGTAGATCTTCACCTCGTCGATCGAGCCGGTGACGAAGTCGACGTCCGGGTGCGAGTCCCACATCGTGCGGCCGATCCGGACGGGTCCGCCCGAGTTCTCCGGCGCCACGTTCGCCTTGGTCACGGTGCCCGACGGCACGCCGTTGACGTACAGGCGGAGCTGGTTCGCCGGCGCGTCGTACACACCGGTCACCTGCGTCCACGTGTTCGCCAGCGCCGGCGACGCCGACCACACGAGGTCGGCGTTGCCCGCCACGGCGTCGGGATCGGCCATGGCGAACACCCACCGGCCGCCGTTGTCGGGCCGCCACCACAGGTCGAAGCCGGCGAACGTGGTGCCGTCCTGGCTCACGATGGCCTGCGCCCCACCCGTCGGGTCGATCCTGGCCCACGCGGACACCGTGAAGCTCGTGTCGGTCCGGACGGTGTTGGTCGTGGTCACGTAGCCGGTGCCGGTGAACGTCGCGGCCGTGCCGACGGCGCCGGGCGTGTAGCTCACGCCGCCGGTCACCGTGCCGTGCCGGTCGCCGAGGTAGGCGGTGTCCTTGGCGTTGCCCTCGAACGAGTACTGCGCCATCGCGCCGCTGCCGGGCCGGACGTAGAGGTGCAGGAGCGTTTCGGGGCTGGGGTTGCCGGCCCGGTCGAAGCTGCGCACCGACAGGCTCTGCGGCCCGTCGCCCGGCGGCGTCGTGGCGACGGTCGCCTTGCCGCCCAACGCGTCCGCGTCGACCGGGACGGGCGGCCGGCCGCTCCAGCTGTACTCGAAGTGGTCGATGTCGGCGACCCCCGCCGAGTCGAACGTGAAGGTCCCCGGCACGTCGACGCCACCGTGCCAGCGGTCGTCGGGTTGGTACAGCCCGGCGGTGACCTTCGGCGGCGTCGTGACGCCGGTCCGGTCGACGACGAACCCGGGCCCGGAGCGGGCCGGTCCGGTGTCGGTCAGGTCGTCACCGTAGAGGGTCCAGCTGATCTGCTGCCCGTTCCTGTCGCGCAGGTCGACGTCGGTGGTGAACAGGTTGCCCTGGTTGATGGTCGGGCCGTCGTGGTGCTCGGTCGTCGAGCCGTTCTTGATGTCCCAGCGCGCCGTGACGTTGTCGCCGTCGCCGTCGCCGATCCGGCCCTTCAGGCGGATGACGTCGTCACGGACGTAGCTCTTGCCGTCGCACCACCTGCACACCGGCCGGTTCGGCTCGGTGGTCAGCTCGGTCGGCGCGCTCGGCACGATGTTGTAGCGGGCCCTGATCCGCGTGGCACCGGCGTCGTAGCGGCGCCACGCGTAGTTGTTGACCTCGTCGGTGGCGCGGAGGTAGTACGCCGACCAGCTCGACGGGCTGTAGTACCCGCCGACGTTGAACTCGATGCCCTTGTTGCCGGCGCACGAGCCGCCCCACGCCGCCTGCGCGGTCTGCCTGTCGACGTACGTGCTACCGGGCTGGTTGTTCCAGGTCAGCCCGGCGCCGAAGGTCGAGTTCGAGATGAACAGCTGGTGCTCGGCCGTGTCGCAGCTCGGACTGTGCAGGATGGTCGCGGCGAACTTGACCTCCAGGACGTGCTTGCCGCCGAGGAAGCTCGTGTCGAACTGCCAGTACGTGCGGCCGGTGCCCATCTTGTTGCAGCCGTCGAGGCCCTCGCACGAGCCGACCTTGGCGTACCCGTCGTCCGGCCCGCCGTAGAAGTAGGGCTGGTCCCTGTGCCCGGTGAACACCTTCGCCCAGTCGCTGCGGTCGAAGGTGTGCCAGTCCGGGTCGATCGTGATCGGGAAGGCGGCCGCGGGGTCGGTCAGCAGCCCCTGGTCCGGGACCATGGTGAGCGTCGTGCCGTCCAGCTCCAGGCCGACCGGGGCGGTGCGCTCGTCCGACGCGTCCCACATCGTCGCGGGCGGGGTGTCGTAGACGACGTTGCCGCCGGCGTCCTTCGCGGTCAGGGCGTTGTCCTTGACGGACAGTGCGAGCCCGTCGGCCCTGACGCCGAGCGGGATCCGCGTCAGCGCGCGGGCCGCCGCCCTGTTCCTGACGACCAGGTGCTGGGACACGCTGGTCGCGGTCGCGGTCAGCTCCAGGTCGACGCCGGGTGAGACGTCGCGGTAGGTGGCGGTGGGCCCGCGCAGCGTGGGCGCCGGAAGCGTGCCCGGCCAGCGCACGGCGATGGGGCCGTAGGCCAGCAGCGGCTGCTCGGCGCCGCCGCCGGACAGCGCGACGTTCGTGGTCACCGCCCTGGGCGCGATCGCGCCGCCGGCGGTCCTGGTGAGGGTCGGGTCGACGGGCACCCAGGTGCCACCGCGGCGGATCTGCATCGGCTGGGCGCTCAGCTCGGCCAGCATCGTGCCGTCCGGCAGCGCGGACACCTTCCTGGTCGGCGTGCCCAGCGACGTGACCACCACCGGCTCGTGCTGCCGCCTGGCCGCGGCCACGGCGGCGTTCTGGTCGGCCGTCTCGGTGATCCGGGGGAACGGCGAGGTCGGCGACCCCACCTGGTCGGCCACCACCACACCGAGGACGAGCCCCACCCCCAGCACCACGACCAGCAGCGTTCTTCGCCAGGTCATCGACTCATCCCCCAAGCTCGGGTCAGCACAGCCGAGAGGAGTAGACCGAGCCGGCCTTTCACATCCCTGACACCCACGACGTCCGGTGACAGGGGACCGTCGGCGCACCCGCGGTTCCACCCCCCGGGCCCGGGGATCGTCCGGCCCGGAGGGGAACGGCGGTCCTACCCCAGCATCCCGATGACGACGAGCACGACCACGATCAGGAATACCACCCCGAGCACACTCCCGACCACGCTGCCGCCACCCCCTCGGCTCGCGTGCTGGTGGTTGTGCAGGGCGCGGTGGTTGGCGTCCACGTTCTGCTGGTGGCCGTGCGCCGCGTTGTGCCGCGAAAAGTTCTGTGCGCCTGAGTTGAACGGGTTGCTCATGGTGAGTCCTCCCTGGAGTTTCGTTTCCCAGCACAATGTCGCCGACGCCGGACGGGTCCACCACCGACGCCGAAGAACCGAACGGTTTCGCCGCTAAGCTGACTTCCGTGGGGTGGAGGGGCGAACGTGGCACGACTCGACGATGACGACCACCTCCGGCGTCAGCTGCGGACGCTGCAACGGGTCGTGGGCAGCCCCACCGACGCGGCGCTGGCCCGCCGCAGCGGCGTGGGCGCGGCGACGTTCTCCGAGGCGATGTCGGGCAGGCGCGGACTGCGTGACGAGTTCGTCGCCAAGGTCATCTCCGGCTGCGTGGCGATCGCCCGCGCGGGCGGCAGGACGGGCCTCGACGAACAACGCGTCCTGGACGCCCTGCGGCTGCCCGGCCACACCGCGGCCGACAGCGGCATCCTGGAACGCGACGACGACCTGAACCTGTGCTCGTCCGCGCTGGAGGACGTGCGCGGGCGCGCGGGCGCGACCATCGCGATCGAGGGCGCGGCGGGGATCGGCAAGTCCGAACTGCTCGCGCGCGTGTGCGCGGAGAGCGCGGTCCGGGGAGTCACGCCCCTGCTGGTCCGTGGCGGCCAGCACGACCAGACGCTGGCCTTCGGCGGCGTCCGCACGCTGCTGGGGCGGTGGGTCGCCGGTCACAACGCCCGCGACCGGCAACGGCTGTTCGCCGGCGCGGCCGCGTTCGCCAAGGTGCCGCTCGGGCTGCCCCACGCGCGGCGCGGCTCCGTGATCGGCTTCATCGAGGCCCTGTACTGGCTCGTCGTCAACGCCACGAACGTCGTCGAGCGGGACGACGCGCTGCTGTTCGCCGTCGACGACGCGCACTGGTTGGACGAGGAGTCGCTGAACTGGCTGTCGTACCTGGCGGACCGGCTGGCCGGCCTGCCCGTCGTGGTGGTGCTCGCCTACCGGCCGGACGAGGGAGCGGCCGCTGCGGCGCTGAGCCGCATCGCCCTGCACGCGACCCGGACCATCCGGCCCCGCCCGCTCAGCCTCGACGCCGTTCGCGCGGTCGTCGGCCGCGGTCTCGGTTCGCCGGGGGACGTGCCCGACGAAAGCTTCTGCGCGGCGTTCCACCGGCACAGCGGCGGCAACCCGTTCTACCTGCGGGGGATGCTCGACCTCGCCCGCGAGCGCCGGCTCGCGCCGACCACCGCGTCCGCCGCCCAGGTCGCCGCCCTCACGCCACGTCAGGTCGTGTTGCACCTCACCGAGCGGCTGGACGGCCTCGGCCCGGCGGCCCGGCGCCTCGCCAACACGATCGCGGTGTTCGGCCGCGGCAGCCCGCTCGACCACGTCGTCCGGTTCGCCGGTCTGACACCCGACGAGGGCAGGCGTGCCTACGACCAGCTGTGCAGGGCCGCGATCCTGGTCGACCAGCCGAGTGCGGACTTCCGGCACCCGATCATCCGCGGTGCCGTCTACGACGCCATCGACCCCACCGAGCGCAGCGACGCCCACCTCGCGGCCGCCCGGCTGCTGCACGAGGACGGGGAGGACGCCGAACTCGTCGCGGCACACCTGTTGCACGTGCGCACCGCCGCGGACCCCTGGGTGGTCGACCGCCTCGTCGCCGCAGCCGTCGAGGCGATGGGCTCGGGCCTCGCGGGCACCGCCGCGCGTTACCTCGGCCGCGCCGTCGCCGAGCCACCCGCGCCCGACCGGCGCTGCGAGGTGCGGACACGCCACGGCCAGGCGCTGGCACTCGGCGAGATGGCCGCCGCGCTGCCCGAACTGCGTGCCGCCTACGACCTCGCGCTCGACGACGCCCAGCGCACCGAGGCGGCGATCGCACTCGCCAAGACCCACGGTTACGCCAACCAGCTGGGCGACGCGGTCCGGCTCCTCGACCGCGCACTCGACCACTGCGCGGACGAGGAGCTGCGCGGCCACCTGCGGGCCGAGCAACTGCTGTGGGCGGCGTGGTGGGCCGACGACCCGCACCGGGCGGAACGCAGGCGGTTCCTCGACGAGACCGCCCCGGCCCTGCGTGGTGACAACCACCTGGAACGGCTGCTCATCACGTTGTGGGCCTGGAGCCTGGTGCAGCGTGGACTGCCCCGGAAGGACGCGGCGGCCGCCATCGAGCCGGTGCTCCGCGACGGTGTGACGTTCGCCGACCTCGACCAGGGCATGGAGGTCGCCACCATGACCGCCTTCGTCCACCTGTACTCCGAGGACCTCACGATGGCGGGCCGCCTCTTCGACCAGGCGGTCCGCGAGTTCGACCGCGACGGCTGGCGCGGCACCCACCTCGCCTTCGCCCGGGTCCACCAGGCCAACGTCGCCCTGCGGCAAGGTCGCCTCGCCGACGCGCTGGTCGACGCCGACACCGCCGTGCGCCTGGCCGAGCGCACCGGCTCCGGAACTCCCGCCGAGCACTTCGCGACCGGCACGCTCGTCGAGACACTGGTGGCCCGCGGTGACCTGGACCGTGCGACCGCGATCTGCGCGGCTCGCGGCTACGGCGGTGTCCAGCCCGACGCCCTGATCCTGCCGATCCCCTGGAGCGTCGTGGGCAGCCTCGAGCTGGCCCGGGGCGAGACCAGGAAGGCGGCGACCACACTGCGCCGGGCCGGGCAGTGGCTCGAACACGCGCAGCTGCCCAATCCCTCGCTGAGCCCCTGGCGCTTCGACCTCGCCAGGGCGCTGCGCCACACGTCTCCCGACGAGGCACAGGAGTTCGCGGAGATCGGCAGGCAACGCGCCGACGTCTTCGGCAGCCCCCTGGTCCGCGCCCAGGCCCTGCGAACCCTCGCCGTGCTCCGCCCACCCGCGGCGGTCGACCTGCTCCACGAGGCCGCCGACCTCCTGCGCGACGGCCCGAACCGGCTGGAACACGCCCACGTCCTCGCCGACCTCGCCACCGCGACGGCCGGGCGCGGCCACGACGCCACCGGGCCGCTGTCCGAGGCGCTGGCCCTGGCCGACGAGTGCGGCGCCCTGTCCCTGCGAACCACGCTGAGCCGAAAGCTCGGCGCCGAACCCCGCCCCCGCAGGGTGAACGCCCTCACCCCCCGCCAGCAACGCGTCGCCCGACTCGCCGCCGACGGACACTCGGACGCCGAGATCGCCTACAGCATGGTCCTCGAACTCGACGCCGTCACCACGCTCCGCCACGACGCGCAGCGGATCCTCGGCACCGGCTCACGGGCGGAACTGCGCAGCGCGCTGAGCTGAGCCTGCCTTCTTCTCGACGCCGGTCATGGCGCGAAGGCAGCTCGACGCCGTTGTTCGGAGTTGGCATCGCGTGCAGTTCGTGCGTTCATGCGTGCAGTGATCACCCGTTTGCCCGGGACAGCTCGGCTTCGGGCCGCCTACGATCATCCGTTGACCTGGACAACGGATTGTTCCGGAGAGGTGAGAATGGCCTTCGCGCCGACCGAGGAGCAGGTGGCCGCCGGCGATGTCTTCGTCGCGGGCCGCGATCTGGCGTTGGTCGCGGGGGCGGGTACGGGAAAGACCGCGACTCTGGTGATGATGGCCGCCGCCACGCGCAAGCGCGGATTGTACGTCGCTTTCAACAAAGCCATCGCCGACGACGCGCGGCGGCGATTCGGGGCCAATGTCGAGTGCCGGACGGCACATTCCCTCGCCTTCCACGCTGTCGGGCGTTCCTACCAGGACCGGTTACGCACCCAGGCGCGGATTCCCGCGGCGCGGACGGCGCAGCTGCTGGGAATCACGCGTGACCTGTCGATCGGCGGGCACAGCGTCACGGTGAACCACCAGGCCCGGCTGGTGATGGGGATGATCCGGCAGTTCTGCTACTCCACCGACCGCCAGGTATTGAGCCGCCATCTCGAGCTTGTCAACGGGCTGGACGACCGCGGGCAGGAGTACCTGGCCGTGACCCTGTTGCCGTTCGCGGTGAAGGCGTGGGACGACATCCGCTCGCACCAGGGGCGGCTGCGGTTCGAACACGACCACTACATGAAGATGTGGGCGTTGACCGAGCCGGTGCTGGGCGCCGACTTCGTGCTGCTCGACGAGGCGCAGGACACCAACCCGGTGCTGGAGGAGATCTTCCTCGACCAGCGCGCCCAGCGGATCTGCGTCGGCGACCCGGCTCAGCAGATCTACGGCTGGCGCAGCGCCAGGGACGTGATGACCGGGTTCCCGGCGGAGTCGATGCACCTGACCCGGTCCTTCCGGTTCGGCCCGCAGATCGCCGCCGTGGCCAACCGGTGGCTCGGGCACGCCGAATCGGTCATGCGCCTGACCGGCTGCGGCGGGGACGCCTCGCGCATCGGCGACATCAGCCACCCCGACGTGGTGCTCTGCCGGGGCAACGCCGACGCCATGAAGGAAGTGCTGGCCTTCCTCGAACGCGGGGTGCCGGTCGCGCTCGCGGGCGGCGGCGACGCGATGCTCAGGGTCGCCAGGGCGGCGGAGGAGCTCAAAGCCGGCAGACGCACGAGCCACCCCGAACTGTTCCTGTTCGGCTCGTGGGGCGAGGTGCAGGACTACGTCGAGCACGACCAGGCCGGCCAGGACCTCAAGGCCATCGTGAAGCTGGTCGACACCTACGGGGCCGACGACATCATCCACGCGGTCAACCGACTGTCCGAAGAGGACAACGCGCGGGTCACCGTATCCACCGCGCACAAGGCGAAGGGCCGGGAATGGGACAGCGTCCGCATCGGCAGCGGGTTCACCGCTCCCCCGGTGGACGAGGAGGGAACGCAGCGCGCACTACCGGCCGCCGAGGCCCGCCTGGTCTACGTCGCGGTCACCCGGGCCCGGCGCCGCCTCGACCCGGCCGGCATCGCGTGGATCGACGACTACGAGAAGGACGCGGCGGCCGCGAAACCGCCCCTGGTCACGCTCAGCCTCACCGGTCAGCTCAGGCACGACGAAGCACCGGTGTCGCGGTTCATGGCGCAACACCTGCCGCACGCCCTCGCCGTGCAGCGCGACTACGTCCGCCGCCTGGCCGGGTTACCGCACCCGGTACAGCCCATCGACGTGCGGTACCCCAACTGGTCGGCGCTGGGCCACACCATCGACTACCGGCTGCGGCTGGCCTTCGGCGGCACTCTCGGCCCCGCCGTCACCCAGGGCGTCGCCATCCTCGCGGACGGCGCTCCCCTGCGCGGCGCACCGGGACGCGCGGGGCGGCACGCGCTCGTCGTCACGGGACGACACCTGTTGTCCACTGTGGACGAGTGGCTCGCCGGTCGTCGCCGGCTCACCGACGAGGCCCTGACACGGCTCTGCTACGTCGCCTCCTTCTTCGAGGACATCTACCGCACCGGGCAGCTCCGCAGGTACAGCATGCTGGCCGAGGCCGGCACCGCCACCAGCCTGGACCACCTCACCGCAAGCGTTCCCGACCACGTGATCGCCGATATCGCCCAGCAGATGAGCCTCGCCCGGACGCCGCTGGCGCACTACCGCACCCTGCGGCCGACGGCCAGGGTCTGCGGCCCGACCTTCACGGGGAGCAGCGACGTCCCCGCCGACGCGGACCTCATCCTCGACGGCCTCCTCTTGGACTGCAAGGCGACCCGCGAACCGCGAAAGCTCGGACGCGAGGAGGTCTACCAACTCGCCGGCTACCTCCTGCTCGACTACGACGACCAGTACGGCATCGACAGCGTCGGGCTCTACCTCTCCCGGCAGGGCGGACTGATCACGTGGAGCGTGGCGGACTTCCTCCGCGAGCTCGGCGCGACCGCGCCACTCCCCCGCCTGCGCGCGAACTTCCGCGACCACCTCCGCGCGGCGATCGCGCAACACCGCCGCACGCGGTAGCGAACCGGCGGTCCGGGACATCCGCCGGCGAACTGTCCCCGGGAGAGCTACACCGCGAGTGTCCACTCGGCCATCCGGGCTGTAGCTTTCCCAGCGGCCGCAACGCTTGGGTTGCGGACCTGGCGAAGGAGGACGATGAGCGGCGACGGGTCACCGCGGTGATCGGAGGGCGTCCGTCTACGATCTCGCGGTCCGCAGCCACTGCTGGTTGGTGTTCGTGCCGCACGCCCACTGGATCACGCGGGCGCTGTCGGCCGTGGAGGCACCGTTGACGTCGAGGCACTTCCCGCTGTGCCGGGCGACGACGCGGACGTAGCCGCCGCCGCTGTCCTGGAACTGCCACTGCTGGTTGGTGCCGGTGCCGCAGGTGTACTGGATCACCTGGGTGCCGTCGGCGGTGGCGCCATCGGCCACGTCGAGGCACAGCCCGCTGTGCCGCGCGACGAGTTGCACGTAGCCGTTCCCGGCGTCCCTGGCCGACCACTGCTGGTTGTCGCCGCCGTTGCAGGTGTACTGGATGATCTGCGCGTTGGCGGCGGTGCTGTCGCCTGTCACGTCGACGCACTTGCCCGAGTGCCGTGCGACCAGCTCGACGTACGCTCCGCCGCCCGCTCCGCCCACCACGCCGGTCTCCGTGTCGATGGTGATCTGGGGCTGCCAGTCCATGACGAGAGTGGTGTCGCTCGGGAACCGCAGCGGCAGCCAGGTGTACTGCGAGTCGGCGTAGGTGCCGCCGAACCCCGGTCCCCACCGGTCCCCCAGGTACAGGTAGGAGGTGGTCTGGCTGCCCTGGATCGGCAGCACGAACGCGGTCTGTGACCCGTACGCGGTGGAGTCGCCGACGTTCTGCCACGCGCTCCACGGTCCGGTGATGCTCGTCGCGGTGGCGTACTTCTGCTGGTTCGGGTTCCACCCGGTGGCCCCCGAGGTCAGCATGAAGTAGACGCCGCCGCGCTTGAACAGCGCCGGGGCCTCGCGGACGTCGCCCGGCCACACCCGCACCAGCGCCGCGACGCCGGTGTAGTCGGCGGTCAGCCGGTACACGTGCAGGTCGGCGTTCTCGTTGGCGGCCGACACCATGTACCCGGTGCCGTCGTCGTCGACGAACGCGGTGATGTCACGGGACATGTACTGGTTGAACGGCCGGAAGCTGCCGAGGTAGGTGTAGTTGCCGTCGATCGTGCTCGAGGTGGCCACCGCCGCCCGTGCCTGCGTGTAGTCCCCGGCGTTCTCTTTGTGCATCCACATCACGAACTGTGCGGTCGAGCGGTTGTAGATGACCTTCGGCCGTTCGACGTTGGCCCGGTTCAGCTCGGACGCCGACGTCTGGGTCAGCGCGTTGTTCCGGAACTCCCACGCCTTGAGGTCCCGCGACCGGTAGACGGCCACGGCGCGGAACGAGCTGTCGGCGTTGCGGCTCTCGCCGAACCAGTAGAAATAGTCGCCAACCTTGATGATCCCGCCCCCGTGGGCGCTCACGACGTTGCCGCCCGTGTCCCGGAACTGGGTGCGGTTGGTGACGGTGACCGTGGCGGCACCGGCTTCTGGCGCCGGGCCGACCACGGTCAGCACCCCCGCCAGTCCCGCCACCAGGACGAGCAACACCGCGAGGTGACGGTTCGCGAGCAGCCGCGACCGCGGACACGAGAAACGAGCGCAGGACGACACGGGAACTCCTTCGCGTGCGGGATCCGCCGGAGCCAACCTTCGTGACCAGATGTTAGCGTTAACAATTCCTGTGTCATACCGCCGACAGAGCTACAGAAGTCGAGTCAGGTGATTCGTTGGCAGTTGTCGTGTGCCGAGCCCAGGCCGCGAGGTTGGAGAAGGTCAGGATTACCGTGGTTCTGGTGCGATCGTGAGACAGGTCCGGGCGAGGAGGCTTTCGCCTCCGTCGCGGCGAAAGCCCGGTTGTTCGCAACGAGCGGCTCCGCGTTCTTCACGGTATGCGAGCGTAGGCGGGCCGAGTCGGTGGTTCAGGCCTTCTCCGCGGTCAGGTCGCCGGGCATGACCGTGGCGATGAGGCCCGCGACGAACTGCGGCACGTCCTCGGGTGCGAGTACCAGTCGTGGTTCGTCGCCGTTCGGGCCCTGGAAGATCTCGACCGACCGCACACCCGGATCATCCGCCGACTCCACGACACCGACGATCCTCCAGCGCCTGTGCGACGGCCGGGTGTTGGTGAAGTGGCTGAACATTGATCCGGGACTGTTCACCGCTGCTCCTGAGTGGCACGTTGTGGGCGCGCGTCCGTTGCCGGGCCTTGCCGATGGACCTGACTGCCGACGACGTTCGTGGAACGTGGAGGCAGTAGACAGGGATTACGCGCTATGACCGGCACTCTAGCCAGTTCGTCCATTGTGGCGTCCGGGATCACCCTGAGATTTCCCCCGAACGCCCCGCCACCCCCAACCCGTCATCGCCGCGATCATCCGAGTGCGTCGAGGACCGCGCTCGTCAGTCACGCGCGATCGCGGTGTGCGAGTGGTCAGCCGCGGCTCGTGGGTTCCTTCGTCATGGCCGTCCAGCCGTTGTCGAGGAGGGTGAAGATCCGGTCGAGGGCGGTCTCGGCGTCGTCTCGTCCGTGGGTGAGGGTGACGGCGTCGAGGGCGAAGTGGGCCAGTGCCTGGCAGCCGGGGTCGTCCTCGGGCAGTCCGGTGTCGGCGGCGATCGCCGCGGCCAGGGTGTTCTCGTGGCGCAGCCACAGCCGGCGGGCGTACTCGCGCAGCGCCGGCGTGGTGTCGATCAGGTGGAGGAAGTCGGGGAAGCGGGGGTCGGCGCGGACCTGCCGCGAACCGCGCAGCAGGTGGCGCAGCGCCTGGGGGATGGACTGGCCGGCGGGCCGGTCGCGGACGGCCGCGACGAGCGCGGCCTCGCGGTCGTCGCCCTGGTCGAAGACCAGCGCCTCCTTGCCGTCGGGGAAGTGCTTGAACAACGTGGTCACGGAGACGTCAGCGGCCTCGGCGACCTCCCGCACGCCGACGTCGTCGTAGCCGCGCTCCAGGAACAGCCTCAGTGCCGCGTCCGCCAGCGCCTGGCGGGTCGCGGCCTTCTTGCGCTCGCGGCGCCCCGTCTCGGTCACGTCCCCAGCCTATCGCAAAGGTTGAACAAGTAATACTGTTTAGCGGTTACACTTCTTGAGCAGTCGCACTCGACGTGGACCCCCGCCACGCGACGCCGCAGCCGAGAAAGAGGACTCAACCCATGACTTCCACGCCCCGTATCGCCATCATCGGCGGCGGCCCCGCCGGCTTGTTGTGTGCCCGCGTCCTGCAGGGCCATGGCATCCAGCCGGCGGTGTACGACGCGGACGCCGCCGTGGACTCCCGCGACCCGGGAGGGACGCTCGACCTGCACGCCGACGCCGGCCAGATCGCCTTGGAGGACGCCGGGCTGATGAACGCCTTCCTGGCGTTGGCCCGGGTCGAGGGCCAGGCCAAGAGCCGCCGGGACCACCACGGCACCGTCCTGGCCGAGTTCACCCCCACCGAGGGTGACACCGCGGCACCCGAGATCGACCGCGGCCAACTGCGGACGATGCTGTACCAGCACCTGCGACCCGACACGGTCCGCTGGGGACACAAGCTCGCGCACGTGACCCCGCTCGGCGGCGGGGTGCACCGCCTGGAGTTCGCCAACGGCGCGAGCGCGGAGGCCGATCTCGTCATCGGCGCCGACGGCGCATGGTCCAAGGTCCGCCCCCTGCTCACCGACGCGGTGCCGAGTTATCTCGGCGTCTGTTTCCTCGACGCCCGCTTCGACGACGTGGACGCCCGGCATCCCGAGGTCGCCGCGATCGTCGGCGACGGTCACATGTTCTCCACCGACGGCGACGGCCGCGCGGTGATCGTCCAGCGCAACAGCAACGGTGTGGTCCGCGGCTACGTCGCCTTCCGCGCCGAACTGGACTGGCATGTCACGGCCGGCGTGGACGTCACCGACCGCGAGGCCGTCCGGTCCCACCTGTTGCGGGAGTTCAGCGGATGGTCCGCGGTCGTGCGCCCGCTGATCACCGACAACGACAGCGACTACGTACAGCGCGCCTTCTGGGCGCTGCCCGCCCCACTGACCTGGGACCACGTCCCCGGTGTCACCCTGGTCGGTGACGCGGCCCACCTCATGGCGCCTTTCGGCGGCCACGGCACGAACCTCGCTTTGCTCGACGGCGCGGAACTCGCGCACGCCATCAACAAGGAGAGCAGTCTCGACGACGCGGTCGCCCGCTACGAGACAGCGATGTTCCCACGGTCCGGGGAACTTGCCGTCAGCTCGAACACCGCGCTCGCGCGGTTCTTCGCCACGACCTCCCCGGACGCACCCCATCTCCCCCCGGACCACGCGCGGGAACACCAGATCTACCGGACCAGGGCGGCGGAATACCGACGCCGGCAGACCGAAGGCGATCACTAGAAACCACGCGCCACACGTCTGGGGTGCCGGTGAACTGCACGCCGCGGTTGTGCGGCTGCTGGCCGCCGCTCATCGAGAGGAGGGCCGGGACCTGCCCTCGATGAGCGGTGTCCTGGCCGACAGCTCCTATCGTCTGCCGGCCTGGCGGACCGGCCTCACGTCAGGTGCCGGGCGAAGAACCGGTTCCCGCCGTCCCCCTCGAACTGCGGGACGCCGGTGTGCCCGCCCATATTGGCGTGCAGCGTCTTCTCCTTGGAGCCGAAGGCGTCGAAC
>NZ_JBJMIE010000098.1:0-20974 GCF_045807065.1 Actinophytocola sp.
CCTGCCGTTGCACGAACTCGCGCCGCACGTCCGGGCCCACCAGGCGGTCGACCTCCGCGAGGAGCTCCTCCTCGGTGCCCGGCAGCACGCGGATGTCCACCAGCGCGGTCGCCGAACCCGGGATCACGTTCACCTTGTAGCCCGCCTCGAGCACGGTCGGCGTCGTGCTGTTGCGGACGGTGTTTTCGATGATCTTCGCGGCCGGGCCGAGGCGGCGCAGCGTCTCGTCCATGTCGGACAGGTCGACCTCGATGCCCAGCGCCGGGCCGGCGGCGTCGAGGAACGCGCGGACCGCCGGGGTCAGGTGCACCGGCCACCGGTGGGCGGCCAGCCTGGACAGCGCGTGCACCAGGGTGGTCACCGCGTTCTCGTCGTTGCGCCGCGAGGCGTGGCCGGCCCGGCCGGTCGCCGTGAGGCGCAGGTGCGCGGTACCGCGCTCGGCCGTCGCGACGGGGTACAGGTGGACCGGGCTCCCGTCCGCGTGCCTGGCGCGGACCGTGTAGCCGCCGGACTCGCCGATGGCCACCGCGCAGCCCTCGAACAGCGACGGGTGGTTGTCGACCAGCCAGTGGGCACCCCACTGGCCGCGGTCCTCCTCGTCGGCCACGAACGCCAGCACGATGTCCCGCCGCGGCACCGTGCCGCCCGCCGACCAGCGGGACAGCACGGTGAGGAGGGTGGCGCACATGTCCTTCATGTCGACCGCGCCCCGGCCCCACACGTAGCCGTCCCGGATCTCGCCGGCGAACGGCGGCACGGTCCACTCCGTCGCGTCCGCCGGGACCACGTCCAGGTGGGCCTGGACGAGCAGCGCCGGCAGCGACGGGTCCGCCCCCGGCACCCGGGCGACCACGTTCGACCTGGTGGGTGAGGGTTCCAGCAGCGCGGGCCGGAACCCGAAGTCGGTCAGGTACTCGGCGATGAACTCGGCGATCGCCCGCTCACCGAGCAGTGACTCCCCGTCCCCGAGGTTCGTGGTGTCGAACCTGATCAGCTCCGCGCACAGCTCATCGACCGCCAACTCACCCATAGCTTCCTTCCACGGCGCTGCTGGCGATCGCCGTGACCACCTTGAACGCCTTCATCGCGTCGGTCATGGTGGCGGCGTCGAATCCCACACGCCGCACGTCGAGTTGTTCCACCGTCGGCACCACCGCGGCCGCCGCGGCAAGGTGCGCGGCGTCGAACTCCACCTCGATGCGATGCCCGCCGGTCGCGCCCGGGAAACGTCCCGCGTGGGCCATGCCGGCCCTGGCCGCCTCCTCGATGGCCGCCGCGGTCACCGACGGCGGCAGGCAGATCGCCGCGTACCGGCTCACGCACTCCTTCACCGCGACCGTCCGCGCGTCCGGGGCGTAGGACCCGGCGTCCTCACAGGTCAGGTCGTCGCCGGTGACGAGGAGCACCGGGACGCCGTGCTCGGCGGCGAGTGCCGCGTTGAGCCGGCCCTCACTCGCGTGCACGCCGTCGAGCCACACGCCGGTGATCTGGTTGGGCAGGTAGGTGTGGGACAGCACACCCTCGACCCCGGCGCCGGTGTGGTATCCGAGGAACACCACGCCGTCCACACCGGAGTCGATGCCCTGCATCATCGACAGCGGCTTGTGCCTGCCGATGAGCAGGCGTGCCCGCGTGTCGAGGTCCTCGAGGAGGATGTTGCGCTGGCTGGAGTGGGCCTCGTTCACCAGCACGTCGGTCGCGCCGCCCGCGTACAGCCCCGCGACCGCCGCGTTCACGTCGCTGGTGAAGATGTTTCGGAAACGCTGCCACTGATCGGTTCCGACCTGCACGTCCGCCGTCCAGGTGACGCCGCTGGCGCCTTCCATGTCGGCTGAAATCATGATCCGCACAGCACCACACGTTACGTCTTGGCACACCGTTGCAGACACAGATTGACTTCAAGCACCTCTAAGTGGTTACTTCCTTCCAACTTACGAGGAAGAGGTGATCATCGTGAGATCGACGCTACGGGCGCTCGGTGTCACCCTCATGGCGTCGGCCCTGGTCACAGGCCCGGTCGCGGCACCGGCCGGTGCCGAGGCGGCCGGCGCACAGAGCCCCAAGATACTCCGCATCGGCGTCACACAGGAGGTTGACTCACTCAACCCCTTCATCTCTATCACCCGAACGGGTACAGACATCCTGCGGGCCAACTTCGACTACCTGACGGTCTACAGCCAGCAGGACTACTCGGTGGAGCCGAGCCTCGCCGAGTCCTGGACGACCTCCGACGACAAGCTGACGTGGACGTTCAAGATCCGCAAGGGCGTGAAGTGGTCGGACGGGCAGCCGTTGACCGCCAAGGACCCGGCGTTCACGTTCAACAAGATGCTCTCCGACGAGACCGCGCGCACGGCGAACGGCAGCTACGTCGCCCAGTTCGAGTCGGTCAAGGCGACGGACGACTACACCCTGGTCATCAAGACCAAGGTGCCGCAGTCGACCATGCTGGCCCTGGACGTCCCGATCGTGCCGGAGCACGTCTGGTCGAAGGTCGCCGACATCGGCGCCGAGCCGCAGTTCCCCATGGTGGGCAGCGGTCCGTTCTACGTGACGGACTTCAAGGAAGCCCAGTTCACCAAGATGAAGGCCAACCCGCACTACTGGCGCGGCAAGGCCAAGATCGACGAGCTGCACTTCATCTACTACCGCAACTCCGACGCCGCGGTCACCGCGCTGCAGAGCGGGCAGATCGACCTGGTCAACCGGCTCACCCCGACCCAGTTCGACGCGTTGCAGGGCAACTCGGATGTCGCGCTGAACAACGCGCAGAACCGCCGGTTCAACGAGATCGTGATCAACCCGGGTGCGGCGACGAACGACGGCACGCCGATCGGCAACGGCAACCCCGCGCTGAAGGACGTCAAGCTGCGGCAGGCGATCGCACAGGCGATCGACTCGAAGACGCTGGTCGACAAGGTGTGGGGCGGCTACGCGACCGAGGCCGCGGGGTACATCCCACCCGCGTTCAAGGACTACGCGTGGAAGCCGCAGGGTGACGAGGTCCGCAAGTTCGACCTCGCCGCCGCCAACAAGGCACTCGACGCGGCCGGCTACAAGAAGGGCCCGGACGGCATCCGTCTGGACAAGCAGGGCCAGCCGCTGAACCTGCGGCTCCTGGCGCACGCGGAGAACGTCGTCGACGAGAACGCGGGCCCGTTCATCAAGGGCTGGCTGAAGGACATCGGCCTCAACATCACGATCCAGCCGGTGTCGGACACGCAGATCAACGAGGCCACCACGCGTGGCGAGTTCGACCTCGCGTTCTCCGGCTGGAACGCCAACCCCGACCCGGACTACGTCCTGTCGCTGCAGACCTGCGCCAACCGCCCCAACGCCGAGGGCAAGGGCGGCACCCCGGACTCGTTCTTCTGCGACAAGACCTACGACGACCTGTACAAGAAGCAGCTGTCGGAGCTGGACCCGGCCAAGCGCCAGGACATCGTCAAGCAGATGCAGGCGCGGCTCTACGACCAGGCGCCGCTGGTCATCCTCGGGTACGACAACGCGCTGGAGGCCTACAACAAGAAGGCCTTCGAGGGCTTCCCGCTGCAGCCCGCCAAGGGCGTGATCATGAACCAGCAGGGCTACTGGGGCTACTACGGCGCCACCCCGGCCGGCGAGGGTCCCGTCCCCGTGTTCGGCAAGAACGGCGAGAACACCGCCACCGGCGCCGACACCTCGCAGGCGGCCAGCGAGGACAGCTCGAACACCGGGCTGATCCTCGGCATCATCGGCGCGGTCGTGTTGGTGCTGCTGGTCGGCGGGTTCTTCGTCGTGCGGAGCCGCCGCAGGACCGCGGACGAGCGGGAGTAAGCGAACACCGTGTCGGACATCCTCATCCCGACGGAGGAGGCACTCGCGGAGGCTCCGCCACCCACCCGTGGTGGCGGGGCACTCCGCTACGTGCTGACGAAGATCGGCGGCGGCCTCATCAGCTTCGCCCTGGTGGTCGTGCTCGGCTTCCTGCTGTTCCGGGCGCTGCCGGGCGACGTCGTGCAGACCATGACCCGGGGCCGGCCCGCGACCCCGGCGATGATGGCCGCCCTGGAGCACAAGTACGGGCTGGACCTGCCGCTGTGGCAGCAGTTCCTCCACTACATCGGCGCGCTGCTGCACGGCGACATGGGCGAGTCGTACTTCTACAACGTGCCGGTCTGGCAGAAGATCGGCGAGCGGCTCTGGCCGACGCTCCTGCTGGTCGGCGTGTCGACGCTGATCTCGGTGGCGCTCGGGCTGTGGCTGGGCACCCGGGCGGGGTGGCGGCGGGGCAGCCTGTTCGACCGGCTGTCCACCGGCGTCGCGCTCACGCTGTGGTCGACGCCGACGTTCTGGCTCGGCATGCTCCTGCTCGCCGCCACGAGCGGGTGGTTCCCGACCGCCGGGATCGTCAACTCCGACACGCCACCGGACTTCTTCTCACAGGCGGTCGACGTCGCCCACCACATGGTGCTGCCGACCGTCACGCTGGTGGCGGTCACCTACGCGCAGTACCAACTGGTGATGCGGTCCTCGCTCATCGAGGAGATGGGCGCGGACTACCTGACCACCGCGCGGGCCAAGGGGCTGCGTGAAGACCTGGTGCGGCGCCGGCACGCGGTGCCGAACGCGCTGCTGCCGACGGTGACGCTGGTGTTCCTGCACCTCGGGTTCGTGATCGCGGGCGCGATCAGCGTGGAGACGGTGTTCTCCTGGCCCGGCCTCGGCCTGCTGACCTACGACGCGCTGACCAAGAACGACCTGCCGCTCCTGCAGGGCACGTTCATCGTCCTGGCCGGCGCGGTGATCCTGATGAACACGCTCGCGGACCTGCTGTACCGCGTGCTGGACCCGAGGGTGCGTGCGGCATGAGCAGTCCATCTCCACGGGCTCTGGCGTGGCACCGCCGCGGTGCGGCGTTCGCGGCGGGCTGGCGGGAGTTCGCCAGGCAGCGGTCCGGTCTCGTGGGCCTGGTGTTGCTGGTGGTGATCGTGCTGCTGGCGGTGCTCGCGCCGGTGCTGTCCGACCGGGACGGCCTGGATGTCACGAAGGCCACCGGCGGGCGGCTGGAGTCGCCGAGCGGCGAGTTCTGGCTCGGCACGGACCGCCCCGGCCGCTCGGTGCTGCTGCTGACCTGGTGGAGCGCGCGGGTCTCGCTGTCCGTCGGGTTCACCGCCACGCTGCTGTCGGTGGGGATCGGCACGGTCATCGGCATCCTGGCCGCGCACTTCGGCCGGTGGGTGTCGGCCGGCCTGATGCGGCTCACCGACTTCTTCCTCGTGCTGCCGTCACTGGTGCTGGCGATCGCGCTGTCCACGGTGCTGGAGCGCGGGATCGGCACGATCATCCTCGCGATCGGGCTGACCTCGTGGCCCGCGGCGGCGCGGTTGGTGCGCGCGCAGACGCTGACGATCGAGGCGCGCCCGTACATCGAGCGGGCGCGGGCCCTGGGCGGCGGGCACCTCCACGTGATCGGCAAGCACGTGCTGCCGGCGGTGCTGCCGCTGGTCTTCGTGAACACGACCCTCGCGGTCGGGTCGGCGATCGTGGCCGAGTCGACGCTGTCGTTCCTCGGCCTCGGCGACCCGGACCCGATGCGGCCGTCGTGGGGGTCGATGCTGCGCTCGGCCTGGCTGGACTCGGCCATCATCGCCGGCGCCTGGTGGTACCTCTTACCTCCCGGCATCGCGATCGGCATCGTGGTGCTGGCGTTCACGATGGTCGGTCGTGCGCTGGAGGGTGTGCTGAACCCACGACTGCGGGAGGGCTGACGTGCCGCTGTTGGAACTGCGGGACCTGTCCGTCCGGTACCGCAACCGCGATATCGAGGCCGTGCGCGGGGTGTCGCTGACGCTCGACGCGGGGGAGACGCTGGGGCTGGCGGGGGAGTCGGGCTGCGGCAAGTCGACGCTCGCCATGTCCGTGCTGCGCCTGCTCCCGCCGACGGCCGCGATCGACGGCGAGATCCTGCTGGACGGCGAGGACGTCACCACGATGAGCTGGGGCCGGCTGCGTGCCGTGCGCTGGACGTCGGCGGCGATCGTCTTCCAGGGCGCGATGCACGCGTTGAACCCGGTGCGGCGGGTGCGTGACCAGATCGCCGAACCGATCGAGCTGCACAGCAAGACCCCGGTGTCGGCGCCGGCGCTGCGCAAGCGGGTGAACGAACTGCTCACCCAGGTCGAGCTGCCCGTGGCGAAGGGCGACGCGTACCCGCACGAGCTGTCCGGCGGGCAGAAGCAGCGCGTGATGATCGCGATGGCGCTGGCGTGCGAGCCGCGGCTGGTGGTCGCCGACGAGCCGACGACCGCGCTCGACGTGATCGTGCAGGCCCAGGTGCTGGCGCTGATGTCGGACCTGGTGGCGCGCAAGGACATCGGGCTGATCATGATCAGCCACGACCTGGCGGTGCTGGCGTCGACGTGCAAGCGGCTGGCGGTGATGTACCAGGGGTCGGTGGTCGAGGAGGGCCCGTCCGCCTCGGTGATCACCTCGCCCAGCCACGAGCACACGAGGACCCTGGCCGCCGCGTTCCCGACGGTCGGCGACCCGGCGTCCCGGTACGCCCCGGCCACGTCGAGCCCACTGGAGTTGCCCGCCCCGACGCCGGGGGAGGAGCTGCTGCGGACGTCGGACCTGCACGTCACGTTCCGCGGTCGCGACGTCACCCACGCGGTGGCGGGCGTCGACCTGTCGGTGCGGCGCGGGGAGATCGTGGCGCTGGTCGGCCAGTCCGGCTCGGGCAAGACGACCCTCGCGCGGACGATCCTGGGCCTGCAGCAACCCACGAGCGGCGAGGTGCGCTACGACGGCAGGCCGGTGCCCCGCTCGTCGAGGGGGCTGAAGGCGTACCGGCGGGAGGTGCAGCTGGTGCTGCAGGACCCGACGAGCGCGCTGAACCCGCGACACTCGGTCTACGAGGCGATCGCCGAAGGCCTGCGCATCCACCGCGTGCCGGGCGACGAACGCGAGCACGTGGCGGCGGCACTGGACGCGGCCGAGCTGCGCCCGCCCGCGGAGTTCATGCCGCTGCTGCCGCACCAGCTGTCCGGCGGCCAGCGGCAGCGCGTGGTGATCGCGGGCGCGCTGGCACTGGCACCGAAGCTACTGGTCGCCGACGAGCCGGTGGCGTCCCTGGACGCGTCCGCACGCGGCGAGATCCTGGCCCTGCTGCTGCGCCTGCGGGCGAAGCTGGACCTCGCCGCCCTGGTGATCACCCACGACCTCGGCCTGGCGTGGAACATCGCCGACCGGGTGGCGGTGATGTACCGGGGCGAACTGGTCGAGGTCGGCCCGGTGGACGAGGTGCTGAACAACCCGCAGCACTCGTACACACGGTCACTGTTGGCGGCCCTTCCGTCCACCCATTCGAATGAGCCAACGGCACGAGGTAGTGAAAGCCCTGTGTCAAGCGGCTGAGTTGGCCTTCTCACGGCCAGTATTGGCAGCGACACGCAGAGTAGAGTCTTTGTCCGGGAATCTGATCTGGGCCGCTGCGTCCGTACTCGCGGCCCGGATTTGGGCTGGCTTGGGGCGGAAGCAGCGTTGCGGGTAGGAGCGCGAATGGCACTCGACGCTCTGGTCGGGAAGTACGCCTGGGTCAACCGGATCGAGGGGTGGACCGTGGCGGTGATGCAGCGGCGGTCCGTCGACGAGGTGGTGCGGATCTACGGGGGTGGTCGTGGGGAGCCGATGGGGGAGCTGGCGTTCGTGGACATGGACCGGCACCGCGGTCCCGATCCCGGCGGTGTCGAGCTGTTCGTGCAGGTGGTGACGGGTGCGGAGTTCACCGCGACCCTCGAGCACAACGGGTGGAGCGGCTCCTTCCCGGAGATCGCCCGTCGGTGCTCGGCTGGTGGCGGGTGGTCCTACGGCGTCACCTGGAACGTCAACGGCGCCGGGATGGTGACCCAGGCGGTCGACGGGACGATCGTCGCCCGGTTCGAGTCGCTCTTCTCGTTCGAGCCCGAGCCGCGAGGGGATGAGCGCCGGCCGGGGTGGGCGATCGGGCCGCGGGTGGACCCGGATCTCGCGTGGCAGGTGTGCATGGCCCAGCTCGAGCAGCGGACCGGCGTCGAGGTCGAGGAGCGGTGGCTGCGGGAACCGCACCCCACCTTCCGCATCCCCGAGCCCTACTCGCTCTACCGTGACGTCGAGGGCGCGGACCGGTACTGACTCGCCGTGTCGGGGCCGGTGGTCAGTACCTCGAAGGCGTGACGGCGGTGGACGGCGAACAGCGCCAGCGCGGCCTCGACGTCCCTGGCCCGCAGCGCCGCCGCCAGTTCCCGGTGCTCGGCGGGGATCTGGGGCAGGTAGTCCGCGGTGCTCACGCCGATCCGGGTGAGCAGGAACAGGTAGACCTGGGACCGGATCGCCGTCCAGGCGTCCGCCAGCCGCGTGTGTCGGGCCGCCGCGTAGACCGCGTCGTGGAACTCGATGTCGTGGCGGACCATCGTGTGGGGGTCCGGCGCCCGGGACATCTGGCTCGCGGCGTTCTCGATGGCGGCCAGGTCCGCGTCGGTGGCCACCTCGACCACCCTGGTGACCGCCAGCTGCTCGAGCGCGCCGCGCAGGCTGTCCAGCTCGGCGACGTCGTCGGGGGACAGGGTGGTCACCGTCGTGCCCCGGTGCCAGGTGCTGCGGACCAGGCCCTCCCGTTCGAGCCGCAGCAACGCCTCGCGCACGGGGCCCCGGCTGACCTCCAGCGCCCGCGACAGCTCCACCTCGCGCAGCTGCGCGCCGGGCGCGTACCGCCCACCGAAGATGGCCTCACGGATGCTGTCGGCGACCTCCTCGGCCAGCCCTCGGCGCCGGGCGGGGACCACGCCGCCGGTGGTACTCGTCACGCAACCTCCTTCGCTTGTCTGAATGTTAACATCACGACATGCCGGAGATCCCCCGCTTCCACCTGGCCATGCCCGTCGACGACCTGACCGCCGCTCGCCGGTTCTACGGCGAGGTCCTCGGTCTCGAACAGGGCCGCAGCGCCGAGACCTGGGTGGACTGGAACCTCAACGGCCACCAGTTCGTCACGCACCTGGCCCCGACCCGCACCGAACGCGTCCACAATCCGGTCGACGGCCACGACGTCCCCGTGCCGCACTTCGGCCTGATCCTCACCGTTCCCGAGTTCCACCGCCTGGCCGACCGGCTCCGGGCCGCGAACACGGAGTTCGTGATCGAGCCGTACGTGCGCTTCGAGGGCCGGCCCGGCGAGCAGTGGACGATGTTCCTGCTCGACCCGGCCGGCAACGCGCTGGAGTTCAAGGCCTTCGCCGACGACGACCAGGTGTTCGCGGCGTGAGGATCGGCGTGACCGCTGGTCCGGCCGTGGCACACGACTCCCTGTCCAGGGCCGACGCGGTCGCGAACCTGGTGCCGTGATCACCTGCGGTGGCACCGCCGGCACGTCCGGTGCTGTGAAAGACCACGGTTCCGGCGATCGGACCAACCGGCCTGTGTAATCTCAGACCGCCATGACCACCACCACCGACGCCCACGGGGTGCCCCCCGCAGTGAGCACCATCGAGAACACGACACCGGCGCCAGCGACCGATCGCCGCGCGCCCGCGTTTCCGGTGCGCACGATCACCCTCGGCACCATCGGCAGCCTGCTGATCCTCGTGAGCGCGCTCGGTGCGGGCGCGATCCTCGCCCAGGATCCGCTGATCGGCCGCGGGCCGTTCTCCTGGATCCGCTACGGCCACGGACGCATACTGGCCACCCTCGTCCTCTACGTCGGCTTCGCCCTGGTCGTCTGGGCGTGGGTGCTGCTCGGGCGGCACGTGCTGGCCCGGCGCGTCGGCACCCGGCCGGTCCTCATCGCGTCGCTGTGCTGGACCATCCCGATGCTGTTCTCGCCGCCGGTCTTCTCGCGGGACGCCTACCTCTACATCGCCTACGGCACGCTCCCGCTGCACGGCTATGACCCCTACTCGGTCGGTCCCGGCATCCTCGACGTCCCGCCCGTGGTGGACAACGTCGACTCGTTCTGGCAGGCCACGCCGGCGCCGTACGGGCCGCTGTTCATCCTGCTGGCCAAGGGCGTCATCTCGATCACCGGCACCAACATGATCGCCGGCGTCATCCTCATGAAGTTCGGCCTCGTCATCGGCGTCGCGCTCATGGTGTGGGCGATGCCGGGGCTGGTCCGCCACCTCGGCGGGCGGCTCCCGGTCGCGCTGTGGCTCGCGGTGGCCGGGCCGATGACGGTGGTGCACCTGGTCGGCGGCCCCCACAACGACGTCCTCATGGTGGGCCTGCTCGCGGTCGGCACGGTCATGGTGCTCGACCGAAAACACGTCCTCGGCATGGTCGTGGTGACGCTCGCGGTGGCGGTGAAGGTCACGGCCGCGGTCGCGTTGCCGTTCCTCGTGTGGGTGTGGGCCGGGCACCTGGAGTCGACCCGCTGGCGGAACTTCGCGCGGGCGTGTGCGGCCTCGGTCGGCATCTTCGTGGTCACGTTCGCGGCCGCGACGGCCGTGTCCGGGGTCAACCTCGGCTGGATCTCCGCGCTGGACGCGCCGACCGCGATCGTCAACTGGCTGTCCGTCCCGACCGGCGCCGGCGAGATCCTGCACGGCCTGGTCGGCATCTTCGCCGACCTGCCGAAGGTCTGGTTCGTGACGCTGATGCGGATCGTCGGCGTCGTCTTCATGATCTGGGTCCTGGTCCGCCAGTGGTGGCTCGCCCGCGACGGCGGCGCGGACGCCGTCCGCCGCGCCGCGATCGCGCTGTTCGCGTTCGCCGTCCTGTCGCCGGCCACGCTGCCGTGGTACCTCGCCTGGGGCGCCGTGATCGCCGCCGCGCTGCGCTGGGAGCGCCGCCAGCTCGCCGTCCTGGTCACCTTCGCCGTGTTCCTGGTCCTGACCTACACACCGGCCGGTGACGACCTGCTCTACAACTGGCTGTTCATGGCCCTCGCCGCCGGCGTCTCGGTCGTCGCCGGGCAGTCCCTGCTGCGCCGTGACCCGCTGAACCTGTTCCCCGCCCGCGAGCCGCTCCTGCCGGGCGGGCCGAGCGTTGATCGCTGACACGGCAGAAACCGCCGCGGACCCCGTTCCAGCCGAGCCGGCGAGGACCCGGCCCACGATCGTCCTCGGCACCGCCGGGAGCCTGCTGCTGCTCGCCGGCAGCTTCGCCGCCGCGGCCGGCTCGGTGCGGCACCCGTTCCTGACCGGTCCGCTGGACTGGCTGAACTACGGACACGGCCGCATGCTCGCCGAGTTCGCCGTCTACCTCGGCTACGCGCTGATGGTCGTGGCGTGGATCCGGCTGGGCCGCCACGCCATCGCCGGCCGGGTGGGTACGCGGCCCGTGCTCGTCGCCGCGGCGTGCTGGACCGTGCCGATGCTGTTCGCGCCGGCGTTGTTCACCCGGGACGTGTTCTCCTACCTGGCCCAGGGCGCGGTCGCACTGGGTGGCCACGACCCGTTCACCGTGCCGCCGACGGTCCTGGGCCACGACTCGGAGATCCTCAACAACGTCCACCCGTTCTGGCAGGGCACACCGGCGCCGTACGGCCCGCTGTTCATCCTGCTGGCCAAGCTCACCGTCTGGCTGGTCGGCGAGCACGTCTACGCCGGCATCCTCGTCACCCGGCTCATCCAGCTGTCCGGGCTCGCGTTGCTGGTGTGGGCGCTGCCGGGGCTGGTGCGGCACCTCGGCGGGCGGCTGCCGGTCGCCACGTGGCTGCTGATCGCCGGTCCGATCACCGTCGTACACCTGGTGGGCGGGCCGCACAACGACCTCATGATGATCGGCCTCCTCGCCGCCGGCACGCTGCTCGTGCTGGACGGCAGGCACGCCGCCGGGATCGCGGTCGTGGCGGTCAGCGTCGCGGTCAAGGCCAGCTCCGCCGTGGCGCTGCCGTTCCTCGTGTGGGTGTGGGCGAACCGGCTGTCCTCGACCCGCTGGCGCAACCTCGTCCGCGCGGCGGCGTGCGCGCTCGGCGTGTTCGTGGTCGTGTTCGCCGCGCTGACCCTGCTGGCCGGGGTCGACCTCGGCTGGCTGTCCATGGTCAACGCGTCCTCCCGCCTGGTGAACTGGTTGTCGCCGCCCACCGCGCTCGGCGAGATCGTCCACGGGTTGGCCGCCATCTTCGTGGACTCCTCGCGCGACCCGTTCGTCACCGTCACGCGAATCCTCGGCGAGGTCGTGCTCGCGGTGCTCCTGGTGCGGCAGTGGTGGCTCGCCCGCGACGGCGGTACGGACGCGGTACGGCGGGCGGCCGTCGCGTTGTTCCTCGTCGCGGTGCTGTCGCCGACGATGCTGCCGTGGTACCTGACCTGGGGCCTCGCGATCGGCGCGGCGCTGCCGTGGCGACCGCGCCGGCTGGCGGTGGCGGCGGGCGTGTCGGTGTTCATGGTGGCGCCGTACTCGCCGTCGGGGGAGCAGCTGCTGTACGAGTGGCCGCTGATGTTCGTCGCGATCGCGCTGTCGGCGTTCGCGGGTTACGCGCTGGTGCGGCGGACGCGCCAGGTATGACACTGCGGGTATGACGCACGCGGACTTCGGGCCGGTGCCGGCCGCTCCGTTGCCGGTGTCCGACCCGAGGGACTTCTACGACCAGCTCGCCGACGACTACCACCTGATCTTCCGCGACTGGTGGGAGAGCGCGAACCGGCAGGGCGAGGTACTCGGCGCGTTGCTGGCCCGGCACGGCGTGGCACCACCCGCGGACGTGCTGGACTGCACCTGCGGGATCGGCACCCAGGCGTTGCCGCTGGCCGCGCGCGGCTACCGGGTGGTCGGCTCGGACTACAGCGCCGCCGCACTCGGACGGGCCGCGGAGCTGGCCCGTGAACGCGACCTCGCGGTCCGGTGGGTGGAGGCGGACGCGCGCCGGCTCGGCGAGGTGGTCGACTCGACGTTCGACGCGGTCATCTCCTTCGACAACTCACTGCCCCACCTGCTCACCGACGCCGACGTGGCGGCCGCCCTCACGGCGATCCACGGGCGGTTGGCGCCGGGCGGGTTGTTCGCGGGGAGCATCCGGGACTACGACGCGCTAGTGCGTGACCGGACCGGCGGGGTGATGCCGGGTGTCGTGGACGTCGACGGGGAGCCGCGCATCTACGGCCAGGCGTGGCAGTGGGACGACACGCTGCGGACCGTTCGCATCCACATGTTCATCCTGCGCCAGCGCGACGGCGAGTGGCGGACGGTGGTCCGGTCCACGACGTTCCGCGCGTTGCGGCGGGCCGAACTGACCGCCGCGCTCCTCGGCGCCGGGTTCACCGACGTGGCGTGGACCGAGCCGGCGGCGGGCGGCTACTACCAGCCGGTGTTCACCGCACGCGCCTAGTACCACACGGCTGGATCGACTTCGCCGTCGCGGAAGCGGCTGGTCAAAGTCGGGGCCGGTGGCTGTTCTCGCGAGAATCGCCGCAGGTCGCCGCAAGTTCTACTAGCGCCAGGCCTCACCCAGGGCGGCATCTGCTCCTGACCTGGTACTCCTCCCCTGAATCAAATATTAATAATATAGATGTCCAATTATTTCGCACGGGTCAGGCGGGTCGAAAAACAAGCCTCGAGGAGGCACGGTCTCGTGAATAGTGGGTTGTCGCCCGGACCGGCACGAGTAGGTCGCCGACAGCGAGGGTCTGGCCGGTCGGAAGGGGAGGGATGGCTGTGCACCCGCTCTTGACGGTGCTCCTGGCGGCAGCGGTGGGGGAGTACCCGCCGGCCGACGGTCGGGCGGTGTTCCTGCCGCCGCTGCCGAACGGGCAGGTGGCGGTCGTGTCGCTGACCGGGCGCGCCTACCTGGCGACGGACCGGCGGCTCCCGGGGCTGGACGGGTTCGGTTCGGCGCTGCGGCCCGAGGTGCTGCGGGAGCTGGCCGGCCCGGACGGCGAGGTCGGCACCCTCGACGTCACCCTGGCGGCGCCCGGCCGTGGTGGCGGTGGCCTGCCGGCCCGATCCGACCTGCTGGACCACCCGAGAGTGCGCCACGCCCTGGCCCTGCGGGATGCGGTACGGGTGTATGGCGACGAGCGCGGCCTGGTGACGGTCGCGGCGGGGCTGGCGGGCCGCACGGAGGTGTCCGTGGAGGCGTTCGAGCGCGGCAAGGGGCGTCAGCTCGTCCGTGCGGCGCTACGGCTCGTGTGCGTCGGGGAGCCGGTGTTCGCGGCTGTCGCGCCTGGTAACGCGCGGTCCCTGCGCGCCTTCCTCACCGAGGGGTTCGTCCCGCTCGGCAGTGAGGTGATCATCCTGCCTTGACATGCACCCTGACGGCTGCATAAATTAGGCAACCAGATGGCTGCATATCGAACGGAGGCCGATGGACGACGTGTTCAGGGCCCTCGCCGACCCGAGCCGGCGGGCGCTGCTCGACCGGCTCAACGCCCGCAACGGCCAGACCCTGCGTGAACTGTGCGCGGGGCTGGACATGGCCCGCCAGTCGGTGAGCAAGCACCTCGCCGTGCTGGCGGCCGCCAACCTCGTCAGCACGGTGTGGCGGGGCCGGGAGAAGCTGCACTACGTCAACGCGGAGCCGATCAACGCCATCGCCGACCGCTGGATCAACCAGTACGACCGCGCGCGGGTGCACGCACTCGCCGACCTCAAGTCCGCCTTGGAGGCTCCCGTGAACAGGCCCGAGTTCGTCTACACCACCTACATCAACACCACCCCGGAACGCCTCTGGCAGGCGCTCACCGACCCCGCGTTCACCACGCGGTACTGGCGCACCACGTTCGACACCGACTGGGCCAAGGGGTCGCCGATGACCTGGCACCACCAGGGCATCACGATCGCCGACGCCGAGCAGGTCGTGCTGGAGTCGAACCCGTACACGCGACTCGCGTACACGTGGCACACCTTCACCCAGGAGTGGGCGGACTCGACGAAGGCCTTCGACGACGAGAACCTGGCGAAGCTCCGTGAGGAGCCCCGCTCGACGGTGACCTTCGACATCGAGCAGCAGGACGGCCCGGTCGTCAGGCTGACGGTCACGCACGAGGGCGGGCCGACGCTGCTGGAGGCCGTCAGCCAGGGCTGGCCGGCGATCATCTCCAGCCTGAAGTCGCTGCTGGAGACCGGGGCCGTGCTGCCGGCGGGCTGAGCCTCCGCGCCCCCACGGCGTGCGCCCAGAGCGAAACCGGGCCCCGACCGGCCCGGTAAGTTCCTAGGTTGGGCGCATGGAGATCGTCGAGCTGCTGCCCACCCTGCACCAGGTGAACCTGGATTTCGGTCAGGTGTACCTGTGGCGGGACGACGACGAGCTGACGCTGGTGGACACCGGCACGCCCGGCAGCGGAGCGGCCATCGACTCCGCCGTCGCGTCGCTCGGCCTCGCCCGGTCGGCCGTGCGGCGGATCCTCGTGACCCACGGCCACGAGGACCACGCCGGTTCGGCGGCGGAGATCCGCGGGTGGCACGGCGCCCCGGTGTACGTGCACCACGCGGACGCGCCGGTTGTGCGGGGCGAGCGCCGGCGTGCGGAACCGGTGATCACGGAGTTCGAACGCCCGTACTGGGAGCAGGTCACCGCGTCGGGCATCACCTCCCTCGCGATTCCGCCGTCCCCGGTGGACACCGAACTGGTCGGCGGGGAGGAGCTGGACTTCGGCGGGGGCGCCCACGTCGTGGCGATCCCCGGTCACACGGCCGGCAGCATCGCGGTTCATCTGCCCGCGCACGGCGTCGTGTTCGCCGGCGACACGGTGGCCACCCTGCCCGGGCAGGGTGTCATCCCCGGTGTGTTCAACGTCGACCGGACCGCGATGCTCGAGTCGTTCCGCCGGCTCGCGGACCTCGACCCGGACGTCGTGTGCGTCGGCCACGGCGCGTCGGTGGTCGGGGACGCGGGCCGGGCGATGCGTGCCGCGCTCAGCTGAGTGCGGGTTCCGCCAGCGTGATGGTGCCCTGGTCGGCGTCCAGGGTCCCCCGGGCGCCCAGCGGGATGGTCAGCTGGTCGGGGCAGTGGCCGAAGCCCAGCTCCCACACGATCGGGAGCCCCAGCCCGACGAGGAGGTCCGTGACGACGTCGCGGATCTCCTCGTGGGTGCCGCAGCCCGTCCACGAGCCCAGCGCGACGCCCGTGACGCCGGTGAACCAGCCCGACCGCAGCAGTTGGGTGAGCATGCGGTCGACCTGGTAGGGCTCCTCGTTCACGTCCTCCAGCAGGGCGAGTGATCCGTCCGGCGGGATGAACGCGTCGGCCGCGCCGACGCCGGAGGACAGCAGCGACAGGTTCCCGCCGACGATCACGCCGCTCGCGACCCCGTCGGACAGCGCGGACGCCGCGGGGCCGGTCAGGGTGCGCACCGACTCCGGCTCGAAGACCGTCTGGCGGAAGTGCTTCTGCGCGCCCGCGTCGAACGACACCTCGCCCGCCACGATCGGCGAGAACAGCGTCACGAGGTTGAGCCGCGACCCCATGGCCTCGTGCAGGGCGGTGATGTCGCTGGACCCGGTGAACAGCTTCGGGCCGGCCTCGGCCATGGCGTCCCAGTCGAGCAGGTCGACGATCCGCATGCTGCCGTAGCCGCCGCGCGCGCACAGCACCGCGTCGACCGTGGGGTCGCGCCACGCGCGCTGCAGGTCGGCGGCGCGGTGCGCGTCGAGCCCCGCAAGGTACGGCAGGGTCGGGTGCCGGTGCAGGACGTGCTCGCCGACCTCGACGACGAGGCCCCAGCTCTCCAGGATGCCGATCCCGCGCCGCAGCAACGGCTCCCGCACCGGTCCCGCCGGGGCGACCAGCGCGACCTTGCTCCCCGGCCGCAGCCGCGGCGGCCTGATCCGCATCATGACTTCAGCTCCAGCACCGGCACCTCGGGCGGGACGAACCCGAACACCTGCCCGTAGAACGACAGCTCGGCCTCCAGCGCGGCGATCACCGACGATGCGCGCCGGAACCCGTGCTGCTCGCCCTCGAACGTGAGGTAGGCGTGTTGGAGCCCGGTGCCGTCGAGGCTCGCGACGAACCGGTCCGCCTGTTCGGGCGGGCACACCTGGTCCTCCAGTCCCTGCAGCAGCAGGACGGGCCCGGCGAGTGAGTCGACGTGGTTGCTGGGCGAGCGCTCCGCGTACCGGGCGGCGTGCTCGGGCAGCGTGCCGACCAGCCCCTCGATGTAGCGGGACTCGAAGTCGTGGGTCTCACCGCCCTGGTCGGTCCAGCCGGTGAGGTCGAGGATGGGGAACATGATCGTCGCGCACGCGTAGGTGGTCACCGAGGTCATGGACGCGGCCGCGGTCCACCCGCCCGCGCTGCCGCCCCGCACCGCGAGCCGCGTCCCGTCGGCGACGCCCTCCTCGGCGAGCTGGGTCGCGACGGTCGCGCAGTCCTGCACGTCCACCACGCCCCACTGCTCGTTCAGCGACTCCCGGAACGCCCGCCCGTACCCGGACGAGCCGCCGTAGTTCACCGAGACCACGCCGAGGCCGCGGCTCGTGAAGTACACGATCTCGCGCCGGAGCACGTCGGTGGACTTGCCGGTCGGGCCGCCGTGCACGTTCACGAGGAACGGCGGCGCGGCGCCGTCCGGGGCCACGAACCCGGGGTTGCGCGGCAGGTACACGAACGCGGGGATCCGCCGGCCGTCCGGGCTGGTGAACACCCGGTGCTCCGGGGTGGGCAGGTAGTCGGCCAGGGCGGTGTCGTCCTCGCCGCCGGAGACGGTCGTGGTGGTCCCGGACGCCAGGTCCAGCCGCACCACGGCCAGCTCGCGCCGTGGGCCGCCCGCCGCTGAGACGACCGTGTCGCCGTGCGCGGTCAGGTCAGCGGACCACGACGTCAGGTCGGTGTCGACGTCGGTCACCGTGCCGGCGTGCTCGTCGAGCACCGCCAGCCGGTCCGACCGCAGGACCGCGTACCGGCCGCCGCCGAGTGGCGCGAACCAGCGGCTGCCCAGCACCCACAGCGGACCGCCGAGCTCCTCCTCGCACGGCGCCAGGTTGACCTTCGTGCCGTCGAGCCCGACGCGGAACAGGTTCCACCAGCCGTCCGGGTCGGTGAGCACGAGCAGCGAGCCGGCCGACTCCCACTCGGCCTGGCAGACGCTCTCCCGGGGGCCGCCGGCCAGCACGCGGTGCGGCTGGCCCAGCTCCGCCACGCAGAGCTCGGTGCCGTCCCAGGGCATGTTCGGGTGCTCCCAGCCGATCCAGGCCAGCCGGGTGCCGTCGGGGGACAGGCGCGGGTTGGCGAGGAAGTGGTGGGTCGCGACCAGTGAGCGCGGCCCCGTGCCGTCGAGCGGCACCTCCACCACGTCGCGGCGGAGGTCGACGGGTCGGTCACCGGTGACGGTCTCGCGCACGCACAGCACGGACGTGTTGGCATGCCCGGGGGAGAGGTCGGCGTAGCGCACGCCCTGGTGCCGCTCGGGTTCCGGCGTCAGCGGGTGCGGCTCCTCGTCGCCCTCGGTGAACGCGTACACCCGCTGGTCCGCCCAGTTCGTGAAGACGACCGTGCTGCCGAGGACCACCCACGGCCGGCCGCCGTACTCGTGCACCCGGTTGCGCACGTTCCACGGCCCCGGCAGCACCTCGACCGGCGTCCCGTCCGGTCCCTCGCGCATGAGCGCGGACCGTCCCTCCTCGTTCGGCCGGCCCTCCGCCCACCAGACCACGCCGTCGTGCACGTCCACCCACCTCGGGGTGACCCCGGCCGCGGCCACCGCCTCGGCGGTCAACGGGGACGCCCAACTGCCGAACTCTGCGATCTTCGCCACGCGCAGACCCTAACGCGCCGGGCCGCGGAACATCACCGCCGTGGTGAGGCCGACCACCTGGCGATAACGTTCGTGGCGGCGGGCGTGTCGGCGCGGGAACAGGCCTGCTCGAACGCGACGTTTGCCGTAGGGTCGGAGGTGTCATGGCTCGAGTAATTCATGTCTTCCGCCAGCCCGATCGGTTCGTCGCCGGCACAGTCGGGCAACCTGGCGACCGTACGTTCTACCTGCAGGCTTCCGAGAGCGCCAGGACGGTGAGCGTCGCGCTGGAGAAGCAGCAGATGGCGGTGCTCGCTGAGCGCATCGGGTCGCTCCTGGAGGAGGTCCACCGCCGCTTCGGCGCGGACCTGCCCGACGAGACGCCGCCGGACCTGGTCGACGCGGACCCGCTCAACGTGCCGGTGGAGGAGGAGTTCCGGGTCGGCACGATGGGCCTCGGGTGGGACTCCGAGACCAGCGCCGTCGTGATCGAGCTGCTCGCGATCACCGAGAACGAGGTCGACGAGTCGATCGTGCTCGACGACACCGAGGAGGGCCCGGACGCGGTACGCGTGTTCCTCACCCCGGCCGAGGCGCGGGCGTTCGCCGAGCGCGCCGACCGGGTGATCAACGCCGGCCGCAAGCCGTGCCCGCTGTGCGGTGAGCCGCTCGACCCGGCCGGGCACGTCTGCCCGCGGCAGAACGGCTACCGGCGCACCGAGGACGACGAGGCGGAATAGGGACGTTGCTGCCGTCTGACCCGGGTGTCGTCGAGCTGCTGACCCGAGGACGCCTCTCGATCGAGGGACGCCTCGTCGACGCCTCCAACGCCACGCTCTTCTGCGCGATCTCCGGCGGCGACGAGACCGCGCACTGCGTGTACAAGCCGGTCAGCGGCGAACGCGCGCTGTGGGACTTCCCGGACGGCACCCTCGCCGGCCGCGAGGTCGCCTCCTACCTGGTGTCGCGCACCGCCGGCCTGTCGGTGATCCCGCCGACCGTGCTGCGGTCCGGGCCGTTCGGCCCCGGCATGGTGCAGCTGTGGATCGACACCAAGGAGGGCGACGACCTGGTCGACGTGCTCCCGCCCGAGGACGTGCCGGCGGGCTGGCGCGCGGTGCTGCGGGCACACGACCGGTTCGGCGAGCCGGCGGTGTTGGTGCACGCCGACCACCCGAGCGTGCGGCTGATGGCCGCCCTGGACGTGGTGCTCAACAACGCGGACCGCAAGGGCGGGCACGTGCTGCACGGCACCGACGGCAACGTCTACGGCGTCGACCACGGGATCTGCCTGCACAGCGAGCACAAGCTGCGGACCGTGCTGTGGGGGTGGGTGGGGGAGCGGCTGCCCGAGGACGTGGTCGGCATGCTCCGGACACTGCGTGCCGGCCTCGACGACGTTGCCGCGACGCTCGCGGACCACATCACCACCGGCGAGGTCCGGGCCCTGCGGACCCGGTTGGACGACTTCCTCACGGCGGGGGAGTTCCCGTCACCGGGCGAGGACTGGCGCGCGATCCCGTGGCCGGCGTTCTGACCGGCTAAGGCGGGTTTCCTCCATCTGCCTCCCTCCATCTGCCTCTCGACTACTCCCCCTGTTCTAAATCAATTATCTAGTATATAGATGTCCAATTATTGCGCTGATCTGGGGTGTGTTGGGACCCCAGCGGCGACCCAAAGAAGCAGAGAGGGGAGAGGGTCGTCGGTCCGTCTCTTGTGGGGGAGGTGCTTGCGGGGGAGCCCGGTAGTGGTCGCTGAGACCGGGTGGAGTCAGGGTCTACGTAGTATCCGCCGAGGATCGGGCGAATATGCTTTGACCAGCGGTGTGGCGTGAAGTGTCGGTGCGCAGAACAGCGCTCAAGCTGACTGGTTGCGGGTCGGTACGCCGGCGGCGGTGAGCCGGTCTCGGTAGATCCGGTACGCCTTGCGATCGGCGGGAGTCTGCTCGACGCTGGTTCCGGTTGACCAGCATCGTGGTGGTCGCGTCGGTCGCCGCGAGGTCGACGATGCTCGACAACGGTCCCGACAGCACCCGCAGCGTCACCTCGTGGCGGCGATACCAGTCGCGGACGGCGAGGATGTCGGTGAGGTCGCGGCAGAGTCGGTAGAGCTCGGAGACGGTGATCTGGTCACCGGGCGGGTGTAGCGGGCGAGCTCGCGGAACCCGGGCCGTTCCAGGGCGGGGATCTTCGACGAGGTAGCCGGGTCGGGCCTCTCGTCGTCCGGGCTCCGCGTCGGGCCACGGCAACCGGCCGCGGGCCGGGCGTGCGTCCTTCCTGTGGAGGAGATGCGGCCGCGATCAGGCCCCTCCGCAGGGAGGACGCCTCCGGCTCAGCGCAGGAACC
>NZ_JBJMIE010000099.1:0-52465 GCF_045807065.1 Actinophytocola sp.
CCCGGCGTCTTCGGCCGACGTCGCGGCGTCACGCCCTCGACGGCCTGCGCGATCTGGCGGATGTAGACGGGCGTGGTGCCGCAGCAGCCGCCGACGATGTTGACCATGCCGGCGCCGATGAAGTCGCCGAGCAGCTCACCGGTCTCCTCGGGCGTCTGGTCGTAGCCGCCGAAGGCGTTGGGCAGGCCCGCGTTCGGGTGGCAGGCGACGTAGGTGTCGGCCAGCCGGGCCAGCTCCGCCACGTGTGGTCGCATCTCGGCCGCGCCGAGCGAGCAGTTCACGCCGACCACCAGCGGGTGCGCGTGCGCGATCGAGCGCCAGAACGCCTCGACCGTCTGGCCGGACAGCGTGCGCCCGGACAGGTCGACGATCGTCACCGAGATCCACAGCGGCAGGTCCGGCGCCACCTCCCGGGCCGCGGCGACGGCGGCCTTGCAGTTGAGCGTGTCGAAGATCGTCTCGATGAGCAGGATGTCGACGCCGCCATCAGCAAGGGCGCTGATCTGCTCCGCGTAGGCGGCCTTGACCTGGTCGAAGGTGACGGCGCGGTACGCCGGGTCCTCGACCTTCGGCGACAGCGACAGCGTGACGTTCAGCGGGCCGATCGAGCCGGCCACGAACTTGCCGCCCGCCTCGTCCGCGGCCTGGCGGGCGAGCCGCGCGCCCGCGACGTTCATCTCGCGCACGTACTCCTGCAGCCCGTAGTCGGCCTGCCCGATGGAGGTCGCGGTGAACGTGTTGGTGGTGGTGATGTCCGCGCCCGCAGCGAGGTACTGGCGGTGCACGTCCAGGATCACGTCCGGGCGGGTGAGGTTGAGCACGTCCGGGTCGCCGGTCACGTCGTGCGTGTGGTCGCCGAACCGATCGCCCCGGTAGTCCTCCGGGGTCAGCGAGGCGTTCTGGAGCATGGTGCCCCACGCGCCGTCGAGCACGGCGATGCGTGAGTCGAGCAGTGCGCGCAGCGCGTTGACCTTGCTCATGCGGCCTCCCATGGTGATGTGGGAGGCGCCCTTGCTTACGCGGTTCAGCCGGGCCGAGCGTGGCGGACCCCCGTCCGTTGCAGCGCCTCTCGGCCCAAGCATCGACTTTACCGAGTCAGCGCCGCCACCGCGACAACGGTCACGGGGTGGGATCGCCGACCGGTTCTGTGCTGACGCCCGAGCCGACGCGCGACCAGGCGGTCAGCCCAGGTCCGCGCGCCACAGAGTTCTGTTGTCTTCGTCTCCGTCGGGTCCCGCCAACACGTACGTGGTGTCGCCGACCCGTGCGACCGCCGTGACCACTCCGGTGGGGCCGACCGCGTCGCTGATGTCGCCGTCGAGGGTAGCAACGCGCACACTGCCCCGATCGGAGTACACCAGGGTGTCACCGAGGGGTGGTACCGGCCGGTCGTCGTCGCCGACGGGGACGTCGGGTACGTCGGGCACCCGTCGCCATGTGTTACGACCCTGCCGCCAGACGGCGAGCCGCCCGTCCACCCGACCCGCGACGGAACAGGTGTCCGCGCAGCTCACGGCCATGGCCTCCGCCGACTTCCCGCCCCCCGGCAGCGTGACGAGGCTCGCCCTGCCGTCACGCACCGTCCACACCACCGCCTGCTGCTTCCCACCCGCCAGCTGCCAGCCCGCGACCAGGACGTCAGCGCCGTGCGCGGCCGCGGACATCGGGAACTTGAGGGAGTTCCCAGTGCTCTCCAGCGGCGTACCAGCCGAGCTCTGCCGGTTCCACGTGGTGCCGTCGGTCGTCCACAGCGCGGCGTCCGAGCCCTCGCTGGCACCCTGCCAGACGCCGACCAGCAGCGGCCCGCTCGTCGGGAGGACGCCGTCGACGAGCGCGCCGGCGCCGTACCCGCCGAAGGCCGAGAACCTCTGCGGCTGCTCGACGAGCTCCGTCCCCCGCGTGCGCCAGACGCTCCACCGGACGTTCATGTGCGCGCCGCCGGACCTGCCGCCGACGGCGAGGATCTCCTGGCCGTCGGCGGTGACCGAGAACCAGTCCGCGACCTTGCCGTACGGCGTGGCCGGGACCACACCGACCTCCGTCGCCCGCCCGTGCGCGTAACGCAGCATGCCCGGTCTCCCGTGCCTGCTGACGCCCACGACCAGCGCGTCGCCGGCCGCGGCGATGCGGGTCGCCACCACGCCGGGAGGCAGGTCGACCCTGGTGAACGGGGTGCGGGCGGCAGGCGCGTCACCGCACCCGGCCAGGAGCAGCAGGGCGGCGAGGATCGGCAGCACGCGCACACCGGTAAGTGTGCCTCAAGCGGTTAGTTCATGGTCATATGAATAGTGCGCGGGCTTTCTGGGAATACGTCTCTCGCAGTCCCCACGGCCTGGTTGAGGTGAGCGACGGTGGCGAAGGCGAAGGCGAGCCCGACACGCGGCTCGAAAGTGACATTCCTGCTGCGTGACGAGCACGGCGAGCGGTTTCGCGTCGGTGAGGTCGTCGGGCCGCTGGAACAGGACCCGGTCACCGGGGAGATCTGGGTGGGCATCCGGATGGCCGACGGGCCGCGACGGCAGACCGTGACCCTGATCCCGGTCGCCACGGTGCTCAACGTCACCCCGCCGGAACGCGGTGTGGTCTAGCCCCCGCATGTCTCGAAAGCACAACTCGTCGGCCGCGAAAACGCTGGTGACCAGCTGAATCCGGGTTGTCACTCTTAGTGTCAACCTGGTGACCGCGTTCGCTGAGCTCGCCGCCGACCCCCACTCGGCGTACCTGCGGCTGCGCGCGCAGGATCCGGTCAGCTGGCTCCCGGAGGCCGGGCAGTGGCTCGTCACCCGCTGGCACGACGTCCTGCGGGTCCTGTCCGACCCGGAGCGCTTCGCGAACGGCCACGCCGACATCCACGACGCGTTCCACGAGGCCTACGAGCCAGGGCTGAGCCCGGCCGACATCGACACGATCACCCGGCCGATCGCCCGCAAGGCGGCCGACGACCTGTTCGCCGCGGGCGAGGCGGACCTGACCGCCGAGTACTTCGAGCGTGTCGCGGCGGTCGCCGGGGCGACGATGCTCGGCCTGGGCCTCGGCTGCGTGGACACGCTGCTGCGCTGGGGCAAGACGCTCGCCCGCGACCCGGACGCGGACACCACCGAGGACGCCGCGGTGATCGTCGGGCGGCTGCGGCGCCTGCCGGAGGACTCACTGGCGGCGCGGCTCGTGCGCGTGGACGCGGACCCCGTGCCGCTGCTGAAGCACCTGGCGGTCAGCGTGCTGAAGCCGGGCTGGCTCGCGGCGTGGACGCTGGCGGCGCTGTGGAGCGACCCGGCCCAGTTCACGGCGGTGTGGGCGAACCGGCACCTGCTGGGCGCGGCCGTGTACGAGGCACTGCGGTGGGGCGGGCCGGTCGGTGTGCTGACGCGGCGGACAACGTGCCCGGTGTCGTTGGGAGGCAGGGAGATTCCCGCCGGTGAGTCGCTGGCGGTGGCGGTCGCGTCGGCCAACCGGGACGAGACCGCGTTCCTGCTGCCGCAGCGGTTCGACGTGCACCGCAAGGTGCGGCCGCACCTGGGTTTCGGCGTCGGGCCGCGGCCCTGCCCCGCCTACCCGATGGTCATCGCGCTGGCCAGGACCGCGCTGGACGAGCTGTTCGAGCGCATGCCGAACCTGTGCCCCGCGCCGGGCTGGCGGCGGGTCCCGGAGGGATGGCGGCTGCGGCTGCCCGGACCGGTCGACGCCGTCTGGAATTCTTGACCGCTCGTTCCAGATACCGCTACGGTCCGCCCATGCGATTCGTGAACCAGGTGGTGTTGGTGACCGGCGGCGGCTCGGGGATCGGCAGGGCGGCCGCGCTGGCGTTCGCGGCCGAGGGCGCCGCGGTCGCGGTGGCCGGCCGCTCCCCGGAGCCGTTGGCGCACACGGTGAAGCTCGTCGAGTCGGCGGGCGGCACGGCCTCCCCCGTGGTCGCGGACGTGACCCGCGAGGACGACGTGGCCGCCATGGTCGACTCGGTCGTGACGCGCCACGGCGGCCTGCACGTCGCGTTCAACAACGCGGGCACGTTCGTGCCGGGCGGGGTCGCGGATCTGGCGGCCGACGAGTGGTCCCGGGCCCTTTCGGTCAACCTGACCGGCACGTGGCTGTCGATGAAGCACGAGATCGCCCACATGCGCGCCCACGGCGGCGGCACGATCGTGAACACGGCGTCGAACCTGGGCGCGCACGCCCGCCTCCCCGGCATCGCCGCCTACGTGACGTCGAAGGCGGCGGTGAGCGCCCTGACCCGCAACGCGGCGCTGGAACACATCGCGGACGGCATCCGCATCAACGCGGTCAGCCCCGGCCCGGTCGACACGCCGATGTCGCTGCGCCCCGGCGAGACGCCCGCCGACCGCGCCGCCCGGCTGCGCACCGCGCTCCCGATCGGCCGCGTGGCCACACTGGACGAGGTCACGTCCGCCGTGCTGTGGTTGGCGTCGCCGGAGTCCGGCTTCACCGTCGGCCACGACCTCGTCCTGGACGGCGGCGCGACGGCCTAGTCGGTTCCCCGGCCGGGAAGGCGTCAGGTGGGATCCGTTGGCGCCAACCCGTGGCGGAAGGCGTAGGTGACGGCCTGTGCGCGGTCGCGCACCCCGGTCTTCGCGAACAGGTTGTTGATGTGGGTCTTCACGGTCGCCTGCGTGATGTACAGGCGTTCGGCGATCTCCACGTTGGACCGCCCGGCCGCGATGAGCCGCAGGACATCGGTCTCCCTCGGTGTCAGGGCGGCCGGGCTCGGCGGGCGCACCGTCTCCAGCAGTCGCCGTTGGACGCTCGGTTCGAAGTGGGCGTCGCCGCGGTGGACGGTCGCGATGGCCTCGGCCAGGGCGCTGCTCGGCGCGTCCTTGGTGAGGTAGCCGCGTGCGCCGGCCCGCAGCGCCGCGAACACCGACTCGTCGTCGGCGTACGTGGACAGCACGACGACCTGCGTGTCCGGGTACTCGGCGCGGATCCGCCGCGTGGCCGCCACCCCGTCGAGCCGCGGCATCCGCAGGTCCATGAGCACGACGTCGGGCCGCTGCGCCGCCACGAGCGCCACCGCCTGCTCCCCGTCGGCGGCGGACCCCACCACCTCGACGTCCGGCAGCATGCCCAGGATCAGCACGAGCCCTTCCCGCACCACGGTCTGGTCGTCGACGACCACCACCCGGGCGGTCACGACGTCCCCTCGCAAGCTCCGCTCACGACGGCATGGTGTCGACGATTCGCTCCGCAAGCCCCGCAAGCTCCGCTCATGCCGGCACCGTCAGCGACACGCGGAACCCTGTCTCCGACGGGCCGGCCGTGAGTTCGCCGCCCAGCAGCTCCGCCCGTTCACGCATGCCGACCAGGCCGTAACCGTTGCCGGCCTTGGACAACGCGCCCGGCCGGCCGCCCGTGTCGGACACGTCCAGCTCGCACCGGCCCGGCGGACACCGCAGTGCCACCGTGACCGACGCCATGGGGGCGTGCTTGTGCACGTTGGTCAACGCCTCCTGCGCGGTCCGCACGACCGCGAGCCGCGCCTCCGGCGAGAGCGTCGACGGGTCGCCGGAAACCTCGACGACGCAACGGTTCCCGGTCGTCTCGCGGAACTGCTCGGCCAGCAGGCCCAGCTCGTCGACGAGTGGCGCGGACTCACCCCGCAGCGCCGCCACGGCGCGCTTGGTCTCCTCCAGCCCCGCCCGTGCCATCGCCCCCGCCTGCTCGACCCGCGCCAGCGCCACCGCCCGGTCGCCGTCCCGTTCGAGCAGCATGCGCGTGCCCTCCAGATGCACGACCTGCGCGGACAGCGAGTGCGCCAGGATGTCGTGGATCTCCCGCGCCAGCCGCTGCCGCTCCGCCAGCACCCGCGTGGCCGCCAGCTGCGCCGACTGCCGCTTCGTGACGGCCAACTGGCGGACCACCGCCGCGAACAGCACCGCCCAGCCCATGCCGCCGCCGATGCCCCAGACCACGCTGCCCGGCAGGCCCTGCGCCAACGAGATCCCGACGAAGCCGCCGGCCGTGACGACGGCGAGCGCCAGCGCCTGCCACAGCGGCATCCGGAACGGCGCGAGGTACACGACGATGAACAGCGCGGTCAGGCCCGTGTAGGGCACGTACGCGTCGGTGAGGAGCCCGAGCACGGCCGTGGCCGCCATCAGTGCCGGCGCCTTCTCGCGGCGCCACGCCGACAGCACGCACGTGAGCGACAGGCCGAACGGCACGAGCATGCCCGGCAGCTCGCCCGGTGCCGCCGTGGCGATGCTCACGCACAGTCCCCACGCGGCATAGAGCACGACCACGACGGCCAGCAGGCGACGCCACATGGCCGCATTGTGGACCGGCCACACCGCCCCGCGCCTCCACCCACGGGTTGGTCTTCTCCACCTCCGGTGGGAGGCCCGGGGGTCGGACCGCGGGCCCAAGCCACGGCGGCCGGCGCCGGGCAGCCTTGTCCGCGTGATCTCCATACGAGGGCTGACGAAGTCGTTCGGGCGGGTGCGGGCCGTGGACGGTCTCTCGTTCACCGTGCCGGCGGGCGAGGTGACCGGGTTCCTCGGTCCGAACGGCGCGGGCAAGACGACCACGTTGCGCATGCTGCTGGGCCTGGTGCGACCGGACCAGGGGGAAGCACTGGTCGGCGGGCGGCGGTACGCGGACGTGGACATGCCGGTCCGGGTCGTGGGCGCGGTGCTCGAGTCGACCGCGTTCCACCCGGGCCGGTCCGCGCGGGTGCACCTGCGCGCGCTGTGCCTGGCCGCGGGGTTGCCGCTCGAGCAGACCGAGGCCGTGCTCGACACCGTCGACCTCGCCGGCGCGGCGGACCGGCGCGTCGGCGGGTTCTCACTCGGCATGCGGCAGCGGCTCGCGCTCGCGTCCGCGCTGCTCGGCGATCCCGCGGTGCTGGTGCTGGACGAGCCGGCGAACGGGCTCGACCCGACGGGCGTGCACTGGCTGCGCGGCCTGCTGCGGGCACTCGCCGCGGAGGGGCGGACGGTGCTGGTGTCCAGCCACGGGTTGGCCGAGCTGTCCCGCACGGCCGACCGGGTGGTGGTGGTCGACCGGGGCCGGCTGGTCGGGGACCGGCCGGTCGGGGACGACCTGGAGGACTGGTACCTCGACCTCGTGGGGAGCACGCGGTGATCGCCGAGCTGTACAAGGCGCGGTCGACGCGGTCGGTCTGGTGGCTGGGTGCCGTCGCGGTCGTGTTCTGCGTGGTGTGGGCGGTCGTGGACGTCGCGCTGTGGCTCGGCGACCGGAGCGACCGCGACGTCGAGGCCGCGTACGCCATGGCCCAGCAGGGGTACCTGTTCGCGCTGGTCATCGGGGTGCTGCTGGTGGCGGGCGAGTACCGGCACCGGACGGTCACCTGGGCGCTGCTGGTCACCCCGCACCGGTCGCGGGTGGTGGTCGCGAAGCTGGCGGCCTGCGCCGTCGTCGGTCTCGTCGTGGGACTGGCCGGCGCGGCGGCGACCGGGACCTACGTGTTCGCGGCGACCGGGCTGTTCACCGCCGGCGTGCCGCTCGCGCTGCTGGGCTCGGTGGTGAGCACGGCACTGTGGACGGTGTTGGGTGGCGCGCTGGGCGCGCTGGTGCGCAACCAGACCGCGACGGTCGTGGGGGCGTTCCTGTGGTTCTTCTACGCGGAGTGGCTGCTGATCGCGCTGGTGCCGGCGGTCGGGCGGTGGACGCCCTCGGGCGCGGCGAAGGCGGTGTCGGGCTGGACGCGGGACGCGATGCCGGTGGCGGGCGACCTGCTGCCGATGTGGGCGGGTGGCCTGCTGTTCCTGGCCTACGCGCTGGCGGCGGCCGGCCTCGCGGTGCTGACCACCACCCGCCGCGACGTGACCTGAGCGGTGCGCCCGCCGGGTGTGGCGGGCCCGGTCCGGGCGGCGGGGAGAATCACGGGGTGCGGATCGGGATTCTCGGGTCACTCGAGGTGCGGGCCGCCGACGGTGCGCCGATCACCGTCGGCGGCCCGCGACCGCGCGCGTTGCTGGTGCTGCTCGCGCTGAACGCGAACCGCGTGGTCGGGGTGGACGCGATCGTCGCGGCGCAGTACGGCGACGAGCCGCCCGCCGACGCGGCCGGTGCGGTGCAGGCGCACGTGTCCCGGCTGCGCAGGGCGGTCGCGGTCGAGTTCGACGGGGCCGGGTACCGGCTACCGGTCGACCCCGACGGCGTGGACGCGCTCCGGTTCGAGCGGCTGGCCGCCGAGGGTCGCCGGCTGCTGGCGGCCGGCGCACACGACAAGGCCGCCGCCGTGCTGCGGGAGGCCGTCGGGTTGTGGCGCGGGCCCGCGCTCGTCGACCTGCCCCACGGTGCCGCCCAGGCCGCTCGGCTCGACGAGCTCCTGCTCGCCGCGCGGGAGGACCTGGTCGAGGCCGAGCTGGCGCTGCCGGCGGGCACGCCGGTGGCGGAGCTGCGGGCGCTCGTGACCGCCAACCCCTTGCGGGAGCGGCTGCGCGGCCAGCTGATGCGGGCACTGCACGCGACCGGGCGGCAGGCGGAGGCGCTGGTCGAGTTCGAGGACACCCGCCGGCTGCTCGCGGACGAGCTGGGTGCCGACCCCTCCCCCGAGCTGTCCGCGACGCACCTGGCGATCCTGCGGGCCGAGCAGGCACCGCGGCGGGTCGGGCCGCCGGCGCAGCTCACCAGTTTCGTCGGCCGGACCGCCGAGCTGGCCCGCCTGCGCGAGCTGCGGACCGAGCGCCTCGTGACCATCCTCGGGCCGGGTGGCACCGGTAAGACGCGGCTCGCGGTCGAGGCCGTGCGAGGACGGGACGCGTGCTTCGTCGACCTGTCACCGGTCGAGGACGGCGACCTGGTGCCGCAGGCGGTGCTCGGCGCGCTGGGGCTGCGGGAGTCCGGGTTCGTGCCGTCCTCGGGTGATCCGGTGGCGCGGCTGGTGGCGGCACTCGACCAGCCGCTCCTGCTCGTGTTCGACAACTGCGAGCAGGTGGTGGCCGCGGTCGCCACGCTGGCCAGGACGCTGCTCGCGGCGTGCCCCGCGTTGACGGTCCTCGCGACCAGCCGCGAACCGCTCGGGCTCACCGGGGAGACGCTGCTGCCACTGGCACCGCTTGCCGGCGACGCGGTGCGGTTGTTCGCCGACCGGGCCGCCGCGGTCCGGCCGGGCTTCACGGTGTCCGACGCGAACCGTGCGGACGTGACCGCCATCTGCGCCGCGGTGGACGGGCTGCCGCTGGCCATCGAGCTGGCGGCGGCGCGGCTGCGGCAGTTCACGGTGGCGGAGCTGGCGGCGCGGCTGTCGTCGGACGGCCCGTTCCGGCTGCTGTCCCGCGGCGACCGGACGGCGGCCGCCCGGCACCGGACGCTGCGCGCGGTGGTCACGTGGAGCTGGGACCTGCTCACCCCGGTCGAGCAGGCCGTGGCCGCGCGGTTCGCGGTGTTCACCGGCGGCGCGACGCTCGCTGCGGCGGAGGCCGTCTGCGAGACGACCGATGACGTGCTGGCCGACCTGGTGGACCGGTCTCTCATCGAGACGGACCCGTCAGGTCGGCGATACCGGATGCTGGAGACCGTCCGCCTGTTCTGCCTGGAGCGGCTGCCGCCGGACGCCCGCGCCGCCCATGCCCGGTACTACGTCGACCTCGCGGAACGCGCCGACCCGCACCTGCGCCGGGCCGAACAGCTGGACTGGCTGGCGGCGCTGTCCGCCGACCACGACAACCTGATGGCCGCGCTGCGCTGGTGCGTGCACGACGACCCGGCGACGGGGTACCGGCTGGTGGCCGCGCTGACCGCGTACTGGTGGCTGTCCGGCCGCCGCAGCCAGGCGGGCGAGGCGGCCCGGGCGCTGCTCGACGTGCCGGGCTTCGACACGGGCGAGGAGTACGTGGCCTGCGCACTGCACGCGGTGCCGCCCGACCCCGTGCACCGGACTCGGGCCGCCGAGATCATGCGGAACCTGTCCGGCCCGCCGCGGTACCCGTTCGTGGCGACGGTGTGGGGCATGACGACCGGCCCGTGGGGCCCGGTGTCGGAGGCCGCGGCGCTGCTGGACGACGACCCGTGGACGGTCGCGCTGTACCGGCTGAGCATGGGGATCATGCTGGTGCTGGACGGCCGGCCGTCGGCGGGCGAGGCCGAGCTGGCCGACGTGCTGACGAGGTTCCGCGAGCTGGGCGAGCGCTGGGGCATGGCGCAGGCACTCGACTGGCTGGCGGAGGTGGCGGGTTGGCGCGGCGAGTGGTCCCGGGCGATGGAGCTGTGGGCGGAGTCGCTGGCGCACTACGAGCGGTTCGGCGCACTGGAGGAGTGCGTGGACGTGCTGTGCCGTCGCGCGGACTGCCTGGCACGGCAGGGGAAGCCCGAGGCCTCGGCAGCGGACTTCCGCCGAGCGGCCGAGCTGTCGCGGCGGGCGGGCCAGGAGTCCCCGGCGGTGTCGCTGGGCCTGGCCCGTTCCCCGGCGGACCTGACCGAGGCCCTGTCCAGCACCCGCGACGACTTCGGCGGCGCGCCGGTACGTTCCCGGATCCTGACCGCACTGGGCCGCCACGAGGAGGCGGTCGCCGCGGCCCGCAGGTCCCCGTTCATCGCGCCCCTGGCGGCGGCGGTGGAGGGCCTGGCCGGCGCGGCACACGCGGAACGGGCGGCGTTCCTGCTGGGCACAGCCGTGGCCCTGCGCGGCACAGCCATCGTCGGCGATCCCGCGGTCGCGGCCACGGCGGCGCGGGCCACGGCAGCCCTGGGCGCCGACGCCTTCGCCGCGGCCTTCGCGCAGGGCGCCCGCCAGACCCGCGCCGAGGCCCTGGCCGAACTGCCCTGAACGGGCTGTCGGTGGCTGTCGGTCGGGTGTCGGCGGGCTGTCGGCGGGGGCGGCGAACGTGGTCGGCATGAAGAACACGACAGTCCTCATCTCCGGCGCCAGCATCGCCGGGCCCGCGCTCGCTCTCTGGCTCGCCCGCTACGGCGCCACCGTCACCGTCGTCGAGAAGGCGCCCGGCCTCCGCGCCGGTGGGCAGGCCGTCGACTTCAAGGGGGAGACCCACCGCACCGTGCTGACCAGGATGGGCATCCTCGACGAGGTGCGCCGCCGGCAGACCGGTGGGCACGACCAGACCGTCGTCGACGCGCAGGGTCGGCCGCGGGCCGTGATCCCCGGCGAGTTCACCGGCGGGGACATCGAGATCCGCCGCGGTGACCTCGCCGACATCCTCTACCAGCGCACCAGGGACAGCTGCGAGTACGTCTTCGGCGACTCGATCACCTCGCTCACCGAAACCAACGAGACCACCGGGACCGCCGGCGGCGTCCACGTCACCTTCGAGAAGAGCGCACCCCGCACGTTCGACCTGGTCGTCGGCGCCGACGGGATCCACTCCACCGTCCGGCGCCTCGCGTTCGGCCCCGAGCAGGACTACGTCCACTTCCTCGGCCACTACTACGCGCTCGCCAGCCTGGGCGTGCCCGGCGACGCGCTCATGTACAACGAGCCCGGCCGCATGGTCGCGGTCGGCGGGCCCAAGGCCGAGTCGTTCTTCGTGTTCGCCTCGCCCGAGCTGACCTACGACCGCTACGACCCCGAGCAGCAGAAGAAGCTGCTGCTCGACGCCTACCGCGGCGGCGGCTGGCGGATCCCGGACCTCCTCGCGAAGGTGCCCGGCTCCCCCGACTTCTACCTCGACTCGATCAGCCGCGTGGCGGTGGCCGACTACGCCCGGGGCAGGGTCGTGCTGCTCGGCGACTCCGCGTACGGCAACACGCTCGGCGGCTTCGGCAGCGGCCTCGCGATCGTCGGCGCGTACGTGCTGGCCGGCGAGCTGCACCGGGCGGGCGGCGACCACAGCGTCGCCTTCCGCCGGTACACCGAGCTGTTCCGGCCCTACGCGAAGGTCTCCAAGCAGGGCAACGCCGGCAGGTTCCTCGCGCCGGGCAGCGCGCGCGGCATCCGCATGCGGAACTGGATGTTCAACCGCAGGGTCCTCTTCGGCGCGATGATGAAGCTCACCGACCGCTTCGCGACCCGGATCGACCTGCCGACGTACTGACGAAACGCGCCACCACGGGGGGATCGGCGAAGACGGCGATCCGGTGCAGACGGTCCCCGCGGACGGTCAGCACCGCGACCGCGTACGGCTCGCCCTGGAGGTAGGCGACCACCGCGGGCTGGCCGTTGGCCGGCGCCGGGACCATCCGCCAGTCCCCCGGCTCGCCGAGTGCCTGCACCCGCAGGTGCGGCAGGCAGTTCGCCTTCCCCGCGAACCACGTCCGCACGCCGGTCATCTCCAGCACGGCGTCGTCGGTGAGCAGCCGTTCCAGGGCCGCGGCGTCCGAGGTCTCGAACGCCCTGACGTACGCGTCCAGCACGGCCCGCGCCTCGGCGGGCGCCGGCGCCACCTGCTCCGGCGAGAGCGTCGAGACCGTGGCCCTGGCCCGCTGCAGGGCGCTCTTCACCGCCGCCACCGACATGGACAGCGCCGCCGCGACCTCGGCCGCCGACCAGGCGAGCACGTCCCGCAGCAGAAGCACGGCCCGCTGGCGCGGCGGCAGGAACTGCAGGCTGGCGACGAGCGCGAGCCGCAGGTCGTCCTTCCGCACCGCCGCGTCCGCGGGGTCCGCGACCAGCGAGTCGGGGATCGGCTGCACCCAGTCCACGTCCGGCGCGGGCTCGACGCGTGCCAGCGGGTCGGTGCCGGGCGGGCCGAGACCGGAGGGCAGGTACCGGCGCCGCTCCAACGCGGTCAGGCACACGTTGGTCGCGATCCGGTACAGCCACGACCGCACCGACGCCCGGCCCTCGAACCCGTCCCGCGCCCGCCACGCCCGCAGGAACGTCTCCTGCACCAGGTCCTCCGCGTCGTCGACGGACCCGGTCATGCGGTAGCAGTGCGCGATCAGCTCACGCCGGTAGGTCTCGAACTCCAGCATCGCGCCTCCTCTCGCACAGGTAGACCCGCCGAAGCCCGAGAAGGAATCGGCTCAGAGCACCTTCTCGCCGAGCGCGCCGACCAGGTCGACGAACTCGGCCCGTTCCGCCGGGGTCAGCGCGCGTTCGTACGCGGCGGCGACGAGCCGGTCGGTGGTCTCCTGGGCCCGGACGTGCCGGTCCCCGAGGTGCGAGCAGTCCGGCAGCTCGTCCCGCCAGCCGAAGAACCGCGCCTGCTGCGGCCCCTCGTTGGTGAGGATCGCCTCGAGCGGCCCCAGGCCGGCGGCCGTCGTCGCGACCAGGTGCACCGCGCCCCGCCACTCCCGCAGCACGTGCACGAGCTGCAGCATCCTGGCGACGCCACCCTCGGCCCTCGGCTCGGCCCGCCACCCGGCGAACAGCGGCAACGCGGACTCCTCCGCGGCGTCGACCACCCGCTCGGCCAGTTCGGACAGCCGGTCCGCGTGGCCGAACCCGGCGAGGTGGTCCTCCGCCCAGGCCGCACAGGCCTGGGCGTACCGGTGGGCGCTCTCCCGCGCCCCGGCGACCGCGAGCCCGCGCTCCCACATGAGCCGCACGTAGCTCGGGTTCCACCAGCCGAAGGCCGCGACCACCACGGCGGCGTCGACGTCCCCGAGCACCCCGCCCCGCCCGGCGAAGTAGAACGGCTGGAGCTTGCCGTACCCGTGCTCCTCGGCGCGGCGCCGCGTGTCGTCGTGGATCATCCAGGCGGTGCCGACGTCGTGCAGCACTCGGTCAGCGGCCTGGACGGTCTGTTCCCCGGTGAGTTCTGGCATGCCCCGCAGGCTAGGCCAGTCCGGCTCCCCCGCGCTTCCAGGTGTTGGTTGCGTTCCGGCGGAGGTGCGGTTGGCGAGGTGGATTGTGGCTGGGTGCCGTCACGTTCCCCTGAGGTAACCGTTGATGGCTGGTGCGCCCTGGTTCCGGTCAGGTCGGGGTGGTCGTCATCGACGCGGCGAGCCTCGGTAGCTGTTCGGCGAACTCCTGGGCGCCGAACTGCCAGTTGTGAGCGCCCTGCCGGACCACCACCTGGGCGTCGATGCCGTCCGCGTGGCAGGCGGCCGCCAGGCGGTACGCCGCGCTGGTCGTGCGGTGCTCCCGGGTGCCGTCGGCGAAGACGCCCCACAGGCCGCCGCGGTAGCGGGGGTGGTGGGCGAGCACCGTGAGCGGGTCGTGCGCGGCCCACGCCGCCCGGTTCCCGCCGTACAGGGTGGCGATGGTGGTGGCCTGGTCGCCGATGTTCGGGCCGAGGTCACCGGAGATGTCCAGGAAGCGGGTGAACACGTCCGGGTGCTCGACGGCCAGGTCCACCGCGCACGTGCCGCCCATCGACCAGCCCGCCACGCCCCAGCCCGTCGGCGTGACGCCGAAGCGCGCGGCCAGGTACGCCGGGATGTCCTTCACCAGGTGGTCCTCGGAGTTGCCGTGGGGACCGTCGACGCACTCGGTGTCCACCGTGAACCCGCCGGACGCGTCGGCGAACACCAGGATCGGCGCGCGGCCGTGGTGGCGCTGCGCGAACAGGTCCGCGGTGCCGATCGCGTTGCCGGCCCTGATCCAGTTCTGGGGTGTCGAGAACTCCGCCCCGATCATCTCGATCACCGGAAACTGTTCTTTTCGCCCCGGACGGAACCACGCGGGCGGTAGGTAAACAAATTCTTCTCGATGAGTAAAATGACTGTAGGTGTCCGGGATGTACACCGGGACGATCCGCCCGTTCCGCGTGCTCGGATCCACACTCGACAGCTCGCCGACGCCCACCTCCGACGGCACCGGCTGGCCGGTCAGCTCGCCGAAGGCGGCACCGACCGTCGGGTAGTAGCCGACGAAGGCGTTCACCGTGCTGGCCGCCGACGCCGCGGCGAGCACCACCGCGGCCGCAGCGGCCAGCCGCCGCCACGACTGTCCGCGCCAGACCAGCGCGACCAGCGCGAACACCATGACGCCCAGCCACAGCCACACCTCGTCCGGCAGCGGCTCGGGCTGCTCGAGCGCGTCGTTCACGACGATCGAGGCGAGCCCCGCGCAGACGGCGGCGGCCCCGAGAGCCACCGGCACGGCGCGCGTCCACCAGCGACGGTCCCGGCGCGCCACCGCCAGGACGACGGCGACGACGGCGATGATCCGGAGGGCCGCCGGTAACCACCCGGACAGCAGTGACACACTCACGCAGCCATTGTGGGACCTATTCCTGAGAGTTGACTTAGATACGGACACCAAGGTGGCGATCACGTTTTTCGGGGCGTATCAATTGACGCGGCGAAGGGTCACGGTCATGCTCACCTCCTGGGGCGTCTACAACGGCCGCGCGGTACGGGTGCTGGCCACGACCACACGCGTGGCGGGGCTGCTCGCGATCCTCGTGGTCGCGTTGCCGCTCGGCCGGCGGATGTTCCGGCCGTCGCTCGCGACCTGGTTCGGCCTGCCCTACCAGGCGCACGTCGGCGCACTGGTGGTGACCGCGGTCGCCGGTGTGGGGCTCCTGATGCTCGCGACCGGGCTGCGGCGGCGCAAGCGGCGCGCGTGGCAGGTCGCGGTGTTCCTGACGGCGCTGATCTCTGTTCTGCAGCTGGTCTTCCGGCACGCGGTCGTGGCGCCGGTGGTCACGGCCACGCTGTTCGTGGCGCTGGTCGTCTACCGGCGTGAGTTCGCCGCGCGGCCGGACCCGGTGACCGGCCGGTGGCTGGGCATCCGGGTGTTCGGCCAGATCGCGCTCGGTGGCGCGCTGACCAACTTCGTGATCCTGCTGTTCGCGCGGCACCGGCTGATCGGCCGCCCGACGTTCGACGCCCGCCTGGCGCACGCGGCCCTGTCGCTGGTCGGGATCGAGGGCCCGGTCACCTTCCGGGTCGCGTTCCTGGACGACCTGACCTCGGCCATCGGCCTGGCCAGCGGCATCGTGGCGGCCGTGCTCGGCGGGTACTTCCTGCTGCGCTCGGCCGAACCGGCGCCGCTCGGGTGCGGGGACGCCGCGTTGCGCAGGCTGATCGGCACGCAGGACTCGCTGGCGTACTTCGCGTTGCGCCCGGACAAGTCGGTCGTGTTCTCGCCGACCCAGAAGGCGGCGGTGACCTACCGCGTGCTGGCCGGGGTGGCGCTGGCGTCTGGCGACCCGCTCGGCGACCCGGAGGCGTGGCCGGGCGCGATCACGGCGTTCCTCGCCACCTGCGCCGGGCACGGCTGGGTGCCGGCGGTGCTCGGCTGCTCGGAACGCGGCGCGACGGTGTGGCACCGGCACGGCCTGCGTGCCCTGGAGCTGGGCGACGAGGCCGTTGTCGACGCGACGACGTTCACGGTCGAGGGCCGCGCGATGCGGGACGTGCGGCAGCTGGCCGCCCGCGCCCGCCGGGCGGGTTACGCGGTGCGCGTGCGCCGCGCGGCCGAGATGTCCGACGTGGAGCGCGCGCACCTGGCCGAGCTGGCCGAGCAGTGGCGTGGCACGGAACCGGAACGCGGCTTCTCGATGGCGCTGTGCCGCACGGCCGCGGCCGACGACCCGGACTGCGTGCTGGTGACGGCCGAACGCGACGGCCGGTGCGACGGGCTCCTGCAGTTCGTGCCGTGGGGCGCGGACGGCCTGTCCCTGGACGTGATGCGTCGCGACCGCGCGGCGACCGGCGGCCTGAACGAGTTGATGATCACCTCGCTGCTGGCCGCGTGCCCGTCGCTGGGCGTGCGGCGGGTGTCGCTGAACTTCGCCGTCTTCCGCGCGGCCCTGGAACGCGGCGAGCGCATCGGCGCCGGCCCGGTGGCCCGCGCGTGGGCGTCCCTGCTGCGGCTGGGCTCGCGGTGGTGGCAGATCGAGAGCCTGTACCGCTTCAACGCCAAGTTCCAGCCGACGTGGGTGCCGCGCTTCATCGCGTTCCCCGCCGCGCGCGAGCTGCCCCGCATCGCCCTGGCCGCCATGGAGGCGGAGGGCTTCGGCGGCCGGCCGCGGGCGCTACTGCGCGCCCTGCAACGGGTCTAGCGCTCGGGACCCCTCCCGGCGCGGCCGTGGTGTGCTGTGGTGTGCCGCGGTGGACCGGGGGGCCGCCGCGGCACTCACAGCTCCGGGAGGCGGCGGCGCAGCAGGCAGAACTCGTTGCCCTCCGGGTCCTGGAGGGTGTGCCACGACTCCTCGCCCGTCTGGCCGATGTCGGCCGGGCGGGCGCCCAGCGACAGCAGGCGCGCCAGCTCCGCGTCCTGGTCCCGGTCCACCGGGTTCACGTCGAAGTGCAGGCGCAGCTTGCCCCTCTTCGGCTCGGTCGTGCGGCCGAACACCAGTGTCGGTGTCCCGCCGCCGAAACCACTCGCCGGGCCGATCTCGATGCCGTCGTCCTCGGCTTCGCGGCTCAGCTCCACGTACCCGAGGACCTCGCACCAGAAACGGGACAGCGCGACGGGATCGGCGCAGTCGATGACCAGTTCGGACAGTCGGCAGCTCATGGACCCGAGACTAGCCCCTTCACCGCAACGGAAACTCCACCCCGTGCTCGGCCTCCGGGCGCGGGCCGAGGATGCGCCGCTCCGCCTCCTCGATGCGGACGTCGTTGATGCTCGCCTCACGCCGCGCCATCAGACCGTTCTCGGCGAACTCCCACAGCTCGTTGCCGTAGCTGCGCCACCACTGGCCGTCCGCGTCGCGGCACTCGTACTGGAAGCGGACGCCGATGCGGTTGCCGTCGAACGCCCAGAGGTTCTTGCGCAGCGCGTAGTCCAGCTCGCGCGCCCACTTCCTGGTCAGGAACGCGACCACCTCGTCGCGGCCGGTGACGAACGTGTCCCGGTTGCGCCAGACCGTGTCCGGTGTGTATGCCATGGCCACGCGCCGCGGGTCGCGGGTGTTCCAGGCGTCCTCGGCGGCCTGCACCTTCGTCAGCGCGGTCTCGTGCGAGAACGGGGGAAACGGCGGACGGCTTTCGGGCACGAGCCACCTCCGAGCGAGAACCTTCGTTCTCACGTAAGCTAGAGAACGAAGGTTCTCGAAGTCAAGGAACACGATGCCGACGAACGCGATGGATCTCCGGACCGCCGAGACACGCGTGCTCGACGCCGCCGCGCGGCTCTTCTACGCCCGCGGCGTGCAGACCGTGGGCATGGACGACATCCGCGACGCGTCCGGCGTCTCACTCAAGCGCCTCTACCAGCTCTTCCCCAACAAGGAGCACCTCGTCACGGCGTACCTCCGGCGCCGCGACGTGTGGTGGCGTGCCCGCCTGGCCGAGCACGTGGCCACCGTCGACGACCCGCGGCAGCGGCCGCTGGCGGTGTTCGACTGGATGGACGGCTGGTTCCACGAGCCCGACTACCGGGGCTGCGCGTGGATCAACTGCTACGGCGAGTTGGGTGCGACGTCCCGCGCCGTCGCCGAGGAGGCCCGCACGCACAAGGAGGGCTTCGGCGCGTTCCTGCGTGCTCTCGCCGTCGACGCCGGCCTGCCCGCGGACACCGGGGACCACCTGTTGCTCCTGGCCGAGGGCGCGATCGTGACGTCCGCGCTCACCGGCGACCTCGACGCGGCCAGGAAGGCACGGGCGGCCGCGGCGAAGCTCGTGGGCTAACGTCGAGGCCATCCGGAGCGTAGTGAAGGAGCGACCCAATCCAATGCGGTACAGGCGACTCGGCCGGTCCGGCCTGGAAGTGTCCACAGTGGTCCTCGGCTGCATGAGCTTCGGGGATCCCGACCGCGGCCACCACACGTGGTCGCTCGACCTGGAGGCGTCGCGACCGATCATCCGGGCGGCGCTCGAAGCGGGCATCACCACGTTCGACACCGCCAACGTCTACTCCCTCGGCTCGAGCGAGGAGATCACCGGCAGGGTGCTCAACGAGTTCGCGAAGCGCGACGAGGTCGTCATCGCGACGAAGGTGCACGGGCGGATGGGCCCCGGACCGAACGGCGCCGGCCTGTCCCGCGGCGCGATCATGACCCAGATCGACGCGAGCCTGCGCCGCCTCGGCACGGACTACGTCGACCTGTACCAGATCCACCGGTTCGACCCGAAGGTCCCGATCGAGGAGACCATGGAGGCCCTCCACGACGTGGTGCGCGCCGGGAAGGCCCGGTACATCGGCGCGTCCTCGATGTGGACGTGGCAGTTCGCGCGGATGCAACACGCCGCGGACCTGAACGGCTGGACCCGGTTCGTGTCCATGCAGGACCAGTACAACCTGATCATGCGCGAGGAGGAGCGGGAGATGCTCCCGTACTGTCTCGACCAGGGGGTCGGCACGCTGCCGTGGAGCCCGCTCGCGCGCGGGAGGCTGACCCGCGACTGGGACGAGGCGACCGCCCGCTCGGAGAACGACAACTTCGGCGGCACCCTGTACCGGCAGGCGGAGGAGGCGGACCGCCGCGTGGCGGCCGCGGTCGCGGCGGTGGCGAGCGAGCGCGGGGTGTCGCGTGCGCGGGTCGCCCTGGCGTGGCTGCTGCACCAGCCGGCGGTCACGGCCCCGATCGTGGGCGTGACCAGGCCCCACCACCTGGACGACGCGGTCGCGGCCGTGGACCTGACGCTCTCGGCCGAGGAACTGTCCCGCCTGGCGGCCGACTACATCCCCCACCAGCCAGAAGGCTTCTGACGGGCCGCCTCGTCGAGCCCGCCGGTTCAGGTCGGCGGGCTCGACGAGGCGTCTTTCACGGGAGCCCGTTGAGGAACGGGCGGTGGCTGTTCTGGAACTCCCAGCCGTAGTACCGGTCCCAGTTGACGGACCACGTCATCAGGCCGCGGATGCCCGGTGACGCGCCGCCCCGCAGCGTGTAGCCGCCGCAGTTCTGGTTGCGCGCCAGGCAGTTCACGGCCTGCTGGACGACTCCCGGCGCGATGTACCCGTTGCCGGCGCTGACGGCCGCCGGAAGACCGACCGCGATCTGGTCGTCGCGCAGCCCGGGGAACGTCTGACCCGTGCCGGCGACCGGGAACCCGGCCCTGAGCATGTCGCCCATCGCGATCGGGAAGTCCGCGCCGCCCATGGTGTGGTACTGGTTGTCCAGTCCCATGACCGGACCCGAGTTGTAGTCCTGGACGTGCAGCACGGTCAGCGCGTCCCGCAGCGCGTGGATCACCGGCAGGTACGAGCCGGTCCGGTTGTCGCCGCCGCCCGCGCCGCCGTAGAACTGGTACCCCACCTGGACGAAGAACGTCTCCGGCGCCATCGTCAGCACGAACCTGCCGCCATAGCGCGACTTCAGCGTCCGCAGCGCCGAGATCAGGTTCACGATCACCGGCGTGGTCGGGTTGCGGAAGTCCGTGTCACCGGCGTTGAGGTACAGCGAGTGCCCCTCGAAGTCGACGTCCAGACCGTCCAGGCCGTACTTGTCGATGATGGCCGAGACCGACCGGACGAACGTGTCACGTGCCGCCGTCGTGGTGAGCTGCACCTGCCCGTTGGCGCCGCCGATCGAGATCAGGACCTTCTTGCCCTGTGCCTGTTTCGCGCGGATCGCCGCGATGAACTCGGCCTCCGACTCGACGTTCGGGCACTCCGCCACCGGACAGGGCGTGAACCGGATGTCCCCGGAGGTCGCCGAGGTCGGCTCGCCGAAGGCCAGGTCGATGATGTCCCACGCCGCGGGCACGTCCGCCAGCCGGATGTACCCGGACCCGTTGGCGAAGCTCGCGTGCAGGTAGCCGATCAACGCGTGCCGCGGCAGGTCCGCCTGCTGGCAGCCGGACGTGGCGCCGGCGGCCGACGCACTGCGGGCCGACTCCCCCGCCGTGTTGTAGGCCGCCACGGTGTAGCTGTGGGTTTCGCACGCGCCGAGCCCGGTGATGGTCGTCGACGTGCCGGAAACGGTGGCACGTACCGAGTTCCCCTCGTAGACCCGGTAGCCGGTGGCGCCGCCGACCGCCGGCCACGACAGCGCGATCGACGACGCCGTGACCGCGGTGACCGTCGGGTTCCCCGGTGCGGCGGGCGCGCCCGGGTTGCCCGGGTTGCCGCCGCCGGGGCCGTCGAGCACCACGTCGTCGGCGTAGTAGGTGCCCGTGCCGTACCAGCCGTGCAGGTAGAGCTGCGCGGACGTCTGCCCGGCGGCCGTGGTGAACGACAGCGCCAGCTGGTTGTAGGACGCGGACCCGGACCACGTCGACGGCCCGTTCGTGATGCCGAGGTACACGGGGTTGCCGAGCACCCAGGCCGACACCGTGTACGTCGTGTTGGGCACGACCGTGACGGTCTGGGTGCACTGGGCGTTGTCGGACGCGGTCGCCGCGCCGGCCAGGGCGTAGCCGCCGGAGTGGACCGGGCTCGTCACCGCGCTGCCGCCGGAGCACGACCAGCCGCCGAGGTTGCCGGACTCGAAGCCGGCGTTGGTCAGCAGGTTCGCCGCGCTCGCGGGCTGTGCCCCGGCGAGGATCATCAGGAGCGCGGCCACCGCCCCGAGTACCCGCCTCATGGCAGCGTGTCCAGGAACGGCGCGACGGTGCGCGAGAAGTTGTACCCGTTGCTGGCGTCCCAGTTGATCGACCACGTCATGGCGCCGCGGATGTCCGGGTACGTGTGCGGCGGGTGGAACGAGCCGCAGTTCGTGCCGCGGGCGAGGCAGTCGAGCGCGTTGGTGAGGACCGACGGGGCGACCACGCCGCCGCCCGCCGCGCCCGGCCCGGCGGGCAGGCCGATGGCGACCTGGTCCGGGCGCAGCCCGTTCTCCAGCTGGATGCACGCGAGCGCGGTGATGAAGTTGACCGAGCCCTGGGAGTACGCCTGGGACTGGTCGCAGCCGAGCATCGAGCCGGAGTTGTAGAACTGGGTGTGGACGACCGTGAGGATGTCCTTGATGTTCAACGCCAGCGCGAAGTACGAGCCCCCGGTCGACTGCATGTCGATGGTCTGCGGGGCCATCGTGATGATCAGGCCGGAGCCCACCTGGTTGCGCAGGTTCCGCAGCGCCTGGGCCATGAAGGTGGGGTTGACCCCGTTCTCCAGGTCGATGTCGACGCCGTCGAAGCCGTAGGTCGACATGATCGACCGGACGCTGTTGGCGAAGTTGGTGGCCGAGTTGGCGTCGCCGACCGACACCGTCCCGGTCTCCCCGCCGACGGAGAGGATCACCTTCTTGCCTCGGCTGTGCAGGGTCGCCACGTCGGCCTTGAACTGGTCGTTGGTGTATCCGCCGAGCGCGGAGGACAGCTCGGGGTCGACGCCGAAGGCGACCGCACCGGGCGTGGACGTCGCCGTGGCGAACGCGACCGCGACCATGTCGTACTCGTTCGGCACGGCCGACAGCCGCAGCTCGGTCGCCGGGTTGACGAAGTTGTGCCAGTAGCCGGTGAGCAGGTGCCGCGGCAGGGCGGCCTGCTGGCACCCGGCGGTGGTGCCGGTGACGGCCCCGCTGCGGGCGGACTCCCCGGTCGCGTTGTACGCGGTCACGACGTAGGACCGGCTGGTGCAGGCGGCGAGCCCGCTGACGGTCGCCGAGGTGCCGGAAACCGTGCTGAGCAACGAGTTCCCGTCGTAGACCCGGTACCCGGTCGCGCCGGTCACGGCGTTCCAGCCCAGCGTGATGCTGCTGGTGGTGGTCGCGGTGACGCGGACGTTGGCGGGCGTGGCCGGCGCGCCGGGCTGGGTGGTGCCGCCGCCCGCGCAGTCGAGCCCGTTCACCTTGCAGCTCTGCGGCGTCCCGGACCCGCTGACGAGGAACCCGAAGCTGGCGGACCCGCCGGGCGCGAGCGTGCCGTTGTAATCGCGGTTGGTGAACGTGTGGTGGTTGCCGCTGGAGGTGAGCAGGGCATCCCAGTAGCTGCCGAGCGTGGTGCCGGCCGGCAGGTCGAACTCGACCCGCCAGCTGGTGATCGTGGCCGTGCCGCCGTTGGTGATCGTGTACCTGCCCTCCCAGCCGGACCCCCAGTCGGAGGTCTTGACGAAGACGGCGGTCTCCCCGGCGGCGGCGGCCGGGGCGGCGGGCAGCAGGGCGAGCCCGAGGAGGAGCGCGGAGAGGACGGTGAACAGGCGGCGTCGCATGACAACCTCCGAAACACGCGGTGAGCAGGGGGTAACCGCGAGGTTGCCTACTTGTCTAGACCAATCCACCCCAGTTGTCCAGACCTATCCCCAAAACCCGCGAGTCCAACGCTCCAGCCCTCCGTGTCCAACGCGGCGGACAGGCGAGTTCGACAAAACGCACCCGTGCTCGCGGCACGTTCGGTTCAACTCACGGGTCGCGAGTGTTGGACACGCGCGTTCGGCAGGTTGGACACGCGCAGAACGTAGTATTGCCGGATTGTAGGGCGATATCTACCCTGGGTTTCATCCTGCACGCCGGCCGAGGGATGTGACCTCATGACCGTCGACAAACGCGCGCTTCGCCGCGCCTACACCGCCAGCCTCTCCGGAACCGCCCTGGAGTACTACGACTTCGCCGCGTACTCGGTCGCCGCGGCCACCGTCTTCGGCGACCTGTTCTTCCCCTCCGGCAACGACCTCGCCGGCACCATGGCCGCGTTCTCGACCTACGCGGTCGGCTACCTCGCGCGGCCGCTGGGCGGGTTCGTCTTCGGCCGGCTCGGCGACGTGATCGGCCGCAAGAAGGTCCTCGTGTACACCCTTCTGCTGGCCGGCATCGGGACGTTCCTGATCGGCCTGCTGCCCACCTACGCCACGCTCGGTGGCGGCGCAGCCGTCCTGCTCGTGCTGCTGCGCTTCGCCCAGGGCATCGCGGTCGGCGGCGAGTGGGGCGGCGCGGTCCTGCTCTCCAGCGAGTACGGCGACCCGAGGCGGCGCGGCTTCTGGGCCTCCGCCGCGCAGATCGGGCCGCCCGCCGGGACGCTGCTCGCCAACGGCGTCATCGCCCTGCTGAACGGGCTCCTCACCGACGCCGCGTTCAACTCCTGGGGCTGGCGCGTCGCGTTCCTGCTGTCCGCCGCGCTCGTCGCGTTCGGGCTGTGGATCCGGCTGCGGCTCGAGGAGACCCCCGTCTTCAAGCAGATCGCGGCACACCAGGACCGCCCGGACGCGCCGGTGTCGGAGGTCACCCGCACGGAACTGCGCGCGGTGCTCGCCGGCCTGCTGGTGCGTGTCTGCCCCGACGTCCTGTACTCGCTGTTCACGGTGTTCGTGTTGACCTACATCGTGAAGGAGTTGGGCATGAGCAAGGCGCAGGGCTCCGCCGCCATCATGATCGGCTCGGCGGTGCAGCTCGCGCTGATGCCGGCGTTCGGCGCGCTGTCCGACCGGATGAACCGCCGCAAGCTCTACCTGTACGGCACGATCGCGGCCGCCGCCTGGCCGTTCGTGTTCTTCCCGCTGGTCTCCGGCGGCTCGTTCTGGGCGCTCGCGCTGGGCGTGGTCGTCGCGCTGGTCATCCACGCCGCGCTGTACGGCCCGCAGGCCGCGCTGATCACCGAGCAGTTCTCGCCACGCCTGCGCTACACCGGCAGCTCACTCGCCTACACGCTCGCGGGCGTCATCGGCGGCGCGCCGGCCCCGCTCGTCCTGGCCGCGCTGCTCAACTGGACGGGCTCGTGGGTGGTCCTCGCGGTCTACCTGGTGCTCACCGCCGTGCTGACCGTGGTTGGCTTGGTGTTGGCCCGCGACCCGGCCGAGGAGGACGCGGAGCCCGAGTCGAGGTCCGAGGAGGCGGTGCCGTCGTGAGCGGAGCTCGCGGAGCGCACGATGTATGGTCAGGACGGCACCTCACCTGCGGCTGGGCGCACGAGTGGGACTTTCGTAGAAGACCACCGCGCGAGTGGGACTTTCGTACGGGTCCGGGGAGCAGGATGCGCGGTTCGCTCGTTGCCATGTGGACAGCGTCGGGCGGGGCGGGCGAGGGGGCGTCGTGACGATGGTCGACCTGAACTGCGACATCGGCGAGGGTTTCGGTGTCTGGCGCATCACCGACGACGACGCGTTGCTGGCCGTGGTGTCGAGTGCGAACATCGCGTGTGGCTTCCACGCGGGCGACCCCGGCACCATGCGCCGGGCGTGCGTGACCGCGGTCGAGCACGGGGTGGCGATCGGCGCGCAGGTCAGCTACCGCGACCTCGCGGGCTTCGGCCGCCGGTTCATCGACGTGCCGCCGGCGGACCTCGTGGACGACGTCCTCTACCAGCTGTCGGCGCTCGACGGGCTCGCGCGGGTGTCCGGCGGCCGGATGAGCTACGTGAAGCCGCACGGCGCGCTGTACAACGCGATCGTGACGAACGAGGCCCAGGCGGCGGCGGTCGTCGAGGCAGTCCGGCGGTTCGACCCGTCGCTCGCGGTGCTCGGCCTGCCGGGCTCGCGGTGGCTGGCGCTTTCGGCGGAGGCGGGGCTGGCGACCGTGCCGGAGGCGTTCGCGGACCGGGCGTACACCCCGTCGGGCACCCTGGTGTCCCGCCGCGAGCCGGGGTCGGTGGTGAGTGATCCTTCGCTCGTGGCCGAACGTGCCGTGCGGTTCGCGACCGAGGGCACGGTGGTCGCGGTCGACGGGTCGGTGGTGCCCGCGCCGGCACGGTCGATCTGCGTGCACAGCGACACGCCCGGCGCGCTCGCGCTGGTCGAGGCGGTGCGGGACGCGCTGGCCGCGGTCGGGGTCGAGGTGGCGAGCTTTCGGTGAGGATTCGCCGGTGCGGTGAGGCGGCGCTGCTGATCGAGACCGAGGACGTGCTCGGCTGGTACGCCGCGCTCACCGCCCGGCCGCTGCCCGGCGTCGTCGACCTGGTGCCGGCGGCTGCCACGGTGCTGGTGCGGTGCGAGTCCGGTGTGGACTTCGAGGCCGTGGTGTCGCGCCTGTCCGAGCTGACCCCGCACTCGACCGCGGTCACCGGGGACGAGGTGACCATCCCCGTCCGGTACGACGGCGCGGACCTCGCCGAGGTCGCGGCGGCGACGGGCATGTCCGAGGACGAGGTCGTGACCGTCCACACGGGACCGGAGTACACGGTGGCGTTCACCGGCTTCGCGCCGGGCTTCGGTTATCTGACCGGACTGGACGAGCGGCTGCGGTTGCCGCGCCGGGACTCGCCCCGCACCCGCGTGCCGGCCGGGGCGGTGGCGGTCGCGGGCGAGTTCACCGGGGTGTACCCGCGACCGTCGCCGGGCGGGTGGCACCTGCTGGGCAGTACGACCGTGCCGCTGTGGGAGCCGAGCCGGGAGCCGCCCGCGCTGCTCCACCCCGGCACGAAGGTCCGTTTCGAGGCGGTCTCGTCACTGCCGCCGGTCGCTGCCGTCCCGGTGTCGGCCTCCGTCGTGTCGGGCGGCATCGAGGTCGTCCGGTGCGGACCGCTGGGCACGGTCCAGGACGCCGGCCGGCCCGGGTACGCCTCGCTCGGCGTCGGCCACTCGGGGTTCGCGGACGCGGTGTCCGCGACGCTCGCGAACCGGTTGGTGGGCAACGTCCCGTCGGCGGCCTGCCTGGAGCTGTCGTTCGGCGCGACGCTGCGGTTCCGCGAACGGGTCCGGGTGGCGGTGACGGGTGCGACGTGCCCACTGACCAGGGACGGGCGGGGCGAGGCCATGAACGCGCCGTTCACCGTCTCCGCTGGGGAGACCCTCGTCGTCGGGCCGGCGTCGGTCGGGTTGCGCGCGTACGTGGCGGTCCGCGGCGGCATCGCGGTGCCGGCGACGCTCGGCTCCCGCTCGACGGACGTGCTCTCCGGCCTCGGCCCGGACCCCCTGGCGCGGGGCGCGGTGCTGCCGATCGGCGACGCGTACGCCGGCCCACCGCCGCCGGTGGAGGTGGCCCCGGTCGCCACGCCGTCCACCGGGGAGCTGACGGTCCACGTGACGCCGGGCCCCCGCGACGACTGGTTCCCCGGGGACGCCTTCTTCGACGGCCGCTACGAGGTGACGGCCGAGAGCAACCGGGTGGGCGTGCGCCTCTCGGGTCCCGCGGTGAGCCGCGCCCGGGACGGCGAGTTGCCGACGGAGGGCATGGTGGCCGGCGCGGTGCAGATCCCGCCGAGTGGGCAGCCGATCGTGTTCCTGGCCGACCACCCGGTGACCGGCGGGTACCCGGTGATCGCGGTCGTGCGCGCGGCCGACCTGCCGCTGCTCGCACAGGCACGTCCCGGCCAGGCGGTGCGGTTCAGTCGCTCCCGTACGCCGCGACGATCTGCTGCTCGGAGTCTTCCAGGTACTTGAGCAGGAGCCGTTCCGCCCGCAGCCCGTCCCTGGCCTCGACGGCGGCGAGGATCTCCTTGTTGCGTTCGAGGTACGGCTCGTGGAACCTGCGCGGGTCGGCCATGGTGTGGAAGACAAGGCGCATCTCGGCGAGGAGGTTGCGCATCAGCTCGTCGATCCGCGGGCTGCCGGCGAGCGCGCCGACGGCCTGGTGGAACAGCATGTTCGCGGTGCCGAGCGCACGCCAGTCCTCGTTGCTCATGGCGAGGTCGCCCGCCTGGACGGCCTCGATCATGGCGTCGGTCCGCGCGGGCCGCTCGGTCAGCCCCCGCACCGCGTTGCCCTCGACGAGCTTGCGCACCCGGTAGAGATCGACGACGTCGTCCACCGTCAGTTTGCGGACGAAGACGCCCCGGTTCAGCTCGTGGGTGAGCAGCCGCTCGTGGGTCAGCAGCCGGAACGCCTCCCGCAACGAGTTCCGCGACACCTTGAGCGACTTGACGATCGCCTCCTCGGCGAGCCGCTCCCCTGGCAGGTAGACCCCGGTGATGATGCGCTCCCGCAACGCCGCGGCGAGCAGCTCGACGGTACTGGCGCGATCGAAGAGCCTCCGATCCGCGTCCAGCGAGGCGTCCACAAGCACTCCCAACGTCACTGACCAGCGACGTCCCGAGTCTATCGGATCGCCCTACAATCCTGCGTCCCACCGGGGACGCAGGATGGACGAGACCCTCGGCCATCGGAAATTTCCTTTCCGGTCATCTCCCGGGCTGGTAAATCTTCGACCTCAAGCGCAGACTTTGCTCGTGTCGACGAAGTCCTTACGCCTGCTCGCCTTCCTCGCCGCCGCCGCCTCGGCCATGGCGCTCGCGACGCCCGCGCAAGCGGACCCGGTCCTCGATCCCAACGCCTCGACCAGCGACGCCGCCGCCTTCCCCGGCGACGACTTCCTCCCGAACGCGAACCGGACTCCGGCCGCGGTCGCGACGGAGCCGCGGCTCGAGACCGCCACCCGGACCAGGCCCGTCGCGCCCGGGGTGACGCTGCGCTCCTTCGACCGGTACGGCCCCGACGCCTACTCCGGCACCCCCACCTGGCTCCAGGGCGACAGCCTCACCGTCGACCTCACCAAGGGCACCACCGTCGACTACCTCTTCCCCGGCCAGGTCGCCAAGGGCGCCCCGCTCACCGACACCGCCGACCGTGCCGGCGCGGTGGCCGCCGTCAACGGGGACTTCTTCGACATCAACAACTCCAACGCCGCACTCGGCGTCGGCATCCGGAACGGCCAGCTGATCCAGTCGCCGGACACCGACGCCACCTGGCGCCAGTCGTCCGCGATCTTCACCGAGAACGGGATCGGCGACATCGGTGAGGTCCTCTTCCGGGGCACCGTCAGGACCCCCACCGGCGACCAACCCCTCGACGGCGTCAACAAACCGACGCTCCAGCCGAACGGCGTCGAGGCCTTCACCCCGCTCTGGGGCACCTACTGCCGCTGCCGCGCGACGCAGGGCGCGACCGCCGTCGCCGAGGTCGAGGTCACGAACAACGAGGTGACCGCCGTCCGCGACACCGCGGGCGAGGGCGCCATCCCCGACGGCACCATGGTCCTCGTCGGCCGGGACGCCGCCGCGGCCACGCTGAGGACGCTCAGGCCCGGCGACCGCGTCAGCATCGACTACCAGGCCCGCACCGCCGACGACCAGAAGATCCACGCCGCCGTCAACGGCCGCCAGCTCCTCGTCGTCGACGGCGTCGCCCAGAAGTCCAGCCAGGGCAACAACGTGCCCACCGCGCCCCGCACCGCCCTCGGCTTCTCCAAGGACGGCAAGCGGTTGTTCCTGCTCACCGCCGACGGCCGCCAGCCCGCCTTCGCCGACGGCCTCGGGCTCGACGAGCTGGCGACCATGATGGTCGAGCTGGGTGCCTACACCGCGGTCAACCTCGACGGCGGCGGCTCCACGACGATCGTCGCCCGCGAGCCGGGCGGAACCACGACACAGCTGGAGAACGTGCCGTCCGACGGCGTGGAACGCAACGTGCCCAACGGTCTCGGCCTCTTCGCACCCAGGGGTTCCGGGCGCCTCAGGGCGTTCTGGGTCGAGACGCGGCTCGACCCGACCCGTGCCGCGGGCTCGTCCACCGTCGCGCCGAGCCACCCCGAGCGCGTCCTGGCGGGGCTCTCCCGCACCCTCACCGCGGCCGGCTACGACGAGACCTACGGGCCCGCCAAGGGGAACCCGCACTGGCACACCACCAACGGCACCGTCCGCGACGGCGTCTTCACCGGCCGGCGGGAAGGCACGGCCACGGTCGTCGCCGAGGACCGGAACGCGCGGGGCGAGATCGGTCTCACGGTCCTCGGCCCGGTCCAGCGCACTGCCGCGACACGCGAGCAGATCGCGTTGACCAGCGCCGGCGAGTCCGGCACCTTCGGCGTCCTCGGCTACGACAGCGAGGGCAACGGCGCGCCGGTCGAGCCGCGGGACGTCACCCTGTCCTACGACACGAACCTGCTCGACATCACGGCGGGTGCCGACGGCCAGTACACCGTGACGGCCAAGCAGGGCACCGGTTCCGCGCTCGTCACCATCGACGTCCGCGGCAAGAGGTCCGTGCTGCCGGTCACCGTCGGCCTCACCGAGGTCCCCGTCGCCGACTTCACCGACCCGGCCGGCTGGACGTTCTTCGGCGAACGCGCGACCGGCGCGGTCGGCCCGGCACCCGGGCACAGCGGCCAGGGCCTGCACCTCACCTACGACTTCACCCAGAGCACCGGCACCCGCACCGGTGGCGCGCTCGCCCCGTCCGGCCTCGTGCTTCCCGGGCAGCCCAAGGCGATCCGGATGTGGGTGAAGTCGAGCGGGAAGGGCGAGTGGGCCAGTCTCCAGGCGTGGGACGGGAACGGCACGCTCCTGCCCGCGTTCCGCGCCGGCTACCTCACCTCCACGGGCTGGCGCCAGCTCGAGTTCGCGGTGCCGGCCGGCACGGTCTATCCGTTGACACTGCGGCGTTTCTACGCGGCCGAGACCGACGCGAGCAAGAGCTACCAGGGCGACCTCGTGATCGACGACGTCACCGCGCTCGTGCCGCCGACGCTCGACGTCCCGCCGCGGCCGGTGGAGCAGGACCCGATCATCCACACCACGGCGGGCGGCGACTGGCGGTTCGCGGTCATGTCCGACGCCCAGTTCGTCGCCCGCGACCCGGACAGCGACATCGTCCGCAACGCCCGCCGCACGCTGCGGGAGATCGAGGCCGCCAAGCCGGACTTCCTCGTCATCAACGGCGACCTCGTCGACGAGGCGTCCCCGGCCGACTTCGCACTGGCCAGGCAGATCCTCGACGAGGAGCTGAAGGGCCGGCTGCCCTACTACTACGTGCCGGGCAACCACGAGCGGGGCAACAACAGCCTGGACGACTTCCGGGCGGTCTTCGGGGACACGGAACAGGTCTTCGACCACCGCGGCACCAGGTTCATCACCGTGGACACCTCCGGCATCAACCTCCGCACGAGCGACTGGACCCAGCTCGGGCGCCTGCGCACCGAGCTGGACGAGGCCGCGGAGGACCGGCGGGTGAGGTCCGTCGTGCTCGTGGCACACGTCCCGCCGAGGGACCCGACGCCGGCCCGCGCGAGTGAGCTGTCCGACCGCAAGGAGGCCGCGACCATCGAGACCTGGCTGTCGGACTTCCAGAACCGGACCGGCAAGGGCGCCGCGTTCATCGGCGCCCACGTCGGCACGTTCCACGCCAGCCACGTCGACGGCGTGCCGTACTTCGTCAACGGCAACTCCGGCAAGACCCCCTCGACCCTGCCGGCGGACGGCGGTTTCACCGGTTGGTCCCTGTGGGGCGTCGACGGACGCGGCCGGGGCGGCGACTGGCTGGCCGCCGAGGTCCGCCCGCACGTCGACACGCTCACCGTGCACGCGCCCGACTCCCTCCAGGTCGGGCGGTCCACAGTGGTCAGTGCGGACCTCCGGCAGGCCGACCGGACCGTGCCGGTGGCGTACCCGGTGTCGGCCCGGTGGTCCGCGTCTCCGAGCGTCTACATCGGACATATACGGGACGCGAAGCGTCACCACAGCGCCGTGTTCGACCCGTCGACGGGTGAGCTGACCGCGCTGCGCCCGTCGACCGTGACGATCGCGGTGACCGTCAACGGCGTCACCAGCCGCCACACCCTGGCGCTGACCGCGGCACAGGCGGCCGCGGCGGGCGGGCGTTAGGCGGCTCGAACCGGCCGAACACGCAGGTGCCGGCCGCGGCCGGCCTGGTCGCCAATCCCCCGCCGCGGAGGGGACAATGTCGGGGTGACGACCTGGCGCGACACCACCTCCGAGCACGTGCAGTCCGACCTGGACCGCCTGCTGAACACCGTGCTGCCGTTCGCGGACGAGATGCTCCGCCGCCACGGCGAGTTCTACCCGTACGGCGCGGCCATCACCCGGGAGGGTGAGGAGCAGGTGTTCGCCGCCGACCCGGGCGAGGAGGAGGACCCGAACCCCTCCGAGGTGCTGACGAGCCTGGTCAGCGGCATGTCCGCGGAGGCGAACGACCTGCGCGCCGCGGCCCTGGTCAGCGACGTCACCAGCGACGAGACCGACGCGATCATGGTGCACCTGGAGCACGCCGACAGCATGGCCCTCACCGTGCTGCTGCCCTACCGCTTCGCCGACCAGGAGGCCGACGATAGCGACGTCGAGTACGAGGACATGGCCGCCACCCCAGCCGAAGCCCTCATCTGGCGCCGCTCACTCTGCTGAGCTGGACCACACACCTGCCCTGGCCGCCGCGATCGCCGCGGCAGCGGCCCGGTCCGCGACCGAGTCGTCCAGCTCCCCGGTCCCGGTGATGAACCGGTAGTACAACGGCGCGGACACGGCCCTGATGACCTCCTCGGCGTCGGTGCCCCGCGGGACCTCCCCCCGCGCCTCGGCGTCGGTCACACACGGCGCCCACTCCCTGATCCTGGCCGCGTAGAACCGGGTGAGCGCCGCCGCGGTGACCTCGTCCGAGGTCGCGGCCGCGATGATGGCCCTGAACAGCGGCCCCTGCCGCCGGTCGGTCAGCGTCTTCACGACCAGCCGCGCGTTGGCACGGAGGTCACCGTCCAGTGAGCCCGTGTCCGCCCGGGGGACCGACTCGACCACCATCTCCAGCAGCAGGTCGGTGAGCACGGCCGTCACGGTGCCCCAGCGGCGGTAGACGGTCGTCCTGCCGACCTCCGCGCGGCGCGCCAGGTCACCGAGGTCGAGACTCGCGAGTCCCTGCTCGGCCAGCACGTCCCCGGCGGCACGCAGCACCGACGCACGCACCCGCGCCGTCCGCCCACCCGGCCTCTCCACACCCGCGACCGTACCGTGCTAACCTTAACGGGATCACAGTCCCATTAAGGAGTCACCATGGAGTACAGAAGGCTGGGCGCGTCCGGCCTCCGGGTCCCGGCATTGTCGTTCGGCGCGGGCACGTTCGGCGGCCGCGGCCAACTGTTCGGCAACTGGGGCACGGTGGGCGTCGAGGAGGCACGCAGACTGGTCGACATCTGCCTGGAAGCGGGCGTCACGATGTTCGACACGGCCGACGTGTACTCGGACGGCGCATCGGAGGAGGTACTGGGCGCGGCATTGAAGGGCCGCCGCGACCAGGCACTCATCTCCACGAAGACAAGCCTGCCGCTGACCGACACCGACCAGGGCGGCTCATCCCGATCGCGCCTGCTGACGGCCTGCGAAGCGGCATTACGCCGACTCGACACCGATCACATAGACCTGTACCAGCTACACGCGTTCGACGCCAGCACCCCGATCGAGGAGACCCTGTCCACACTGGACGGCCTGGTGCGAGCCGGAAAGGTGCGCTACATCGGCGTGTCCAACTTCGCCGGGTGGCAGCTGATGAAGTCCCTGTCGACGGCCGACCGCCACCACCTGACGAGATATGTTGCCCACCAGGTGTACTACTCGCTGGTGGGCCGTGACTACGAGTGGGAACTGATGCCGCTGGGCCTGGACCAGGGCGTGGGCGCGGTCGTGTGGAGCCCACTGGGCTGGGGCAGGCTGACGGGCAAGATCCGCCGCGGCCAGCCGTTACCCCAGCAAAGCCGCCTGCACGAGACGGCGTCGTTCGGCCCCCCGGTACCGAACGAGCTGCTGTACCGCGTGGTCGACACCGCGGAGGACATCGCCGAGGAAACCGGCAGGACGGTGCCCCAGATAGCCCTGAACTGGCTACTGACCAGACCAACGGTCTCCACGGTCCTGATAGGCGCCCGCAACGAACCACAACTACGAGAAAACCTGGCCGCGGCCGACTGGCACCTCACCCAGGACCAGACAACCCGCCTGAACAAAGCAAGCACGACGACCGCGCCATACCCCTACTTCCCCTACCAACGCCAGGAGGCCTTCGCCCAACTGAACCCGAGCCCAGTCGCCTGACCCACCCATCACCACCCGAAACACCGACGGCTTCACCATGCGAAGCCACGCGCACCCGGCCGGCGGCAGCGGGTAGCACCACAGGCGGTACTGGTCGGCCAGACCGCGACTAGGCCGAGCCGGATCAGGGAGTGCACGAACTGGACGCCGCCGTGGGCGAGAATCTCCGCGCAGGGCTGCCGATCCGTGACCGCTGGCCGATCAACCGCGACCAACGGCTCCGAGTTTGTGGTTGCCTGACAGGCATGGACATTCGCGTCGTGGCGTTTGACATCTTCGGCACCACCGTCGACTGGTACACGGGCGTGGCGGACCAGATACGCCCACTGCTACCGGACGTCGACGCCGGTGGCTTCGCGCAACGCTGGCGTGACCGGTACATCCCCTCGATGAACCGGGTGCGCGAGGGTGAGCGTGAGTGGGCGTACCTCGACACACTGCACCGCGAGTCCCTCGACGACCTGCTCCGGGAACTGGACGTCACGGCGGACGACGAGACCCGCGAGCGGCTTGTCCGCGTCTGGCACAGGCTCCCCGCGTGGCCCGACTCGGTCTCCGGGCTGGCCCGCGTCCGCGCTCGGTACACGACAGCCGCACTGTCGAACGGCGGCTTCGCGCTGCTCACCCGGCTGGTGAAGAGCGCTGCCCTGCCGTTCGACTGCATCCTCTCCGCCGAGTTGGCCCGCACCTACAAACCCGACGCCGCCGTCTACCGCACCGCCGCCGCCCTGCTCGACGTCGCGCCCGAACAGGTCCTGATGGTCGCCGCGCACAGGTGGGACCTGGACGGCGCCCGCGCGGCCGGCCTCCGCACCGCCTTCGTCGAGCGCCCGCGCGAGAAGGGCCCGGACCGGGAGGCGGACCGCGCGGCGGACGTCGACTGCGACCTCTACGCCGACAGCTTCCTGGACCTGGCCACCCAGCTCGACACACCGTAACGACTCCACTACTCTTTTATTCGAACACACATACGAGGGGGATCCATGCGAAGGCTTGTCCGGTTGGCCAGCGCGCTGCTGCCGCTGCTGGCGCTGGTGGTGCTCGCCGCCCCGGCAACGGCGGCGACCACGACAGCGACCACTGCGGCGACCACTGCGGCAAGCACGGCATGCGACACGGTGCGCCTGCCCGCGGTGCCGGGCGCGCGCGTGCTGTCGGTGTCCGGAGTGGCGCGACCGGACGGCTACACGGTGCCGCCCGGCCCGTTCAACCCGGAGCCGATCCCCGGCATGCCGGCGTTCTGCGAGCTGACCGTGACGCTCACGCACCCCGGCGCCGGCGACAGGGTGACCGTCGCCGTGTGGTAACCCACCAACACGTGGAACGGCCGCTTCCAGGGCACCGGTGGCGGCGGCTTCGCGGCGGGCCTGTTCGCGGCGGGCCTGGTCCCCGCGCTGGTCCAGGGTTACGCGGCGGCCGCCACCGACGCAGGCGTGCCCGTCGACGCCGCGGACCCCGGCTCGTGGGCGGACGACCCGCAGCTGGTGACCAACTTCGCGTACCGCTCCCTGCACGACATGACCGTGGTCGGCAAGGCGGCGACCGAACGCTTCTACGGCCACCCACCCGCGTACTCGTACTGGAACGGCTGCTCGACGGGCGGTCGTCAGGGCCTGTTGGAGGCTCAGCGCTACCCGTCCGACTACAACGGCATCGTGGCCAGCGCCCCGGCGATCAACTGGACCAGGTTCCTCCCGGCCGAGCAGTGGCCGCAGGTCGTGATGAACGAGGCCGACAACCACCCGACCCAGTGCGAGCTGGAGGCGTTCAACACCGCGGCCGTCGCGGCCTGCGACCGCCTGGACAAGGTGCCGGACGGCATCATCAGCAGCCCGGCGCAGTGCCACTACGACCCGCACCGGCTGGTGGGCACGACGATCCAGTGCAACGGCCGGGCGGTGACGATCACCGAGGCGGACGCGGCGGTGGTGGCCAAGATCTGGGCGGGCCCGGGAGTCTGGTCCGGCATGCGGCGGGGCACGGTGTTCTCGGGCATAGCGAACACGACCGAGGACGGGACGGCGGGCATCCCGTTCCTCATCTCGGACAACTGGATCAAGGACTTCCTGCTCCACGATCCCGACTACGACACGTCGACCCTCACCTACGCGGACTGGTACCGCCTGTTCGCCCGGTCCCAGGCCGAGTACGGGAAGATCATCGACACGTCCGACCCCGACCTGACCGCCTTCCGCGCGGCCGGCGGCAAGATGGTCACCTGGCACGGCGAGGCGGACCAACTGATCTTCCCCGCGGGCACGACCGACTACTACCGCCGCGTGGACGCGGCCACCCCCGGCCGCACCGAGGACTTCTACCGCCTGTTCATGGCCCCGGGCGTGGATCACTGCGGGGGCGGCACCGGCCCGGTACCCACGGACCCGCTGGCGGCGGTGGTGGCGTGGGTCGAACACGGCACGGCCCCGGAAACACTGCCCGCCCAGAGCGCGACCGCGACGCGGAACCTGTGCCGGTACCCGCTGGTCTCCCGCTACAACGGCACCGGCGACCCGAACCAGGCAGCCAGCTACCGCTGCGCCCGGAGCTACTGACGGAAGCGACGTAACCGCCCTGTCGGTGCCGCCGGATAGTCTGGCGGCAGGCCGGCACGGGAAGGGAACGGACGACTTGGGATCGCGGTGGACGGTGGCGCAGGTGCTCGAGCACGCGCCCGACGCCAGCTCCGCCAAGGCCGCGCGCGGGCTCGCCAACCCCCGCACCTGGTCCGACCTCGGCAGCAACGAAAGCCTGGTCTGGGGCAAGTGCCAGGGCAGCGCCCGCGTCCCGTACCAGGTCACCGTCGACCTCACCGAGCCCGCCTTCCGCTGCACCTGTCCCAGCCGCAAGCTGCCCTGCAAGCACGGTCTCGCCCTCCTGCTCATGTGGGCCGCCAACAACGGCGTCGTCGCCGACCTCGAGGCCGCCGAGCCCTTCGCCGCCGACTGGGCGGCGCAACGGGCCAGCCGGAAGGCCACGAACACCGACCGCACCCCGGACCCGGAAGGCCAGGCCAAGCGGCTCGCCGAGCGCGAGTCCCTGATGTCCGCCGGCATCGACGACTTCGAACGCTGGTTGCACGACATCGTCCGCCAGGGGCTCGCCAGCGCCCGGCGGCAGCCACCCAGCTTCTGGGACACCGCCGGCGCCCGGCTCGTCGACGCCCAGATCCCCGGTCTCGGCGAGCGCGTCCGCGCCATGGGCAGTGACATCCACGCCCGCAACGACTGGGCCCCGCACCTCCTCGGCGAGCTGGGCCGCTGGTACCTGGCCGTGCGGGCCTGGCGCCGCCACGCCGAACTGGACGACACCGCCATGGGCGACCTGCGCACCGTCCTCGGCTGGTCCCGCCGCCGCAACGAGATCGGCGACCGCGTCGCGGACCGGTGGTGGGTCGTCGGCCTCAGTCAGGAGGAGGACGACAACAGCCTGCTGTCCCAGCGCACCTGGCTGTACGGCGAGCGCACCGGCGAGACCGTCATGCTGCTGGACTTCGCCGCCGCCGGCCAGGCGCTGAAGGTCGCCCAGGTCCTCGGCTCCATCGTGGACGGCGAGGTGGCGCGCTACCCCGGCGGCGAGCCGCGCCGCGCGCTCCTGACCGACGAGGAACACAAGATCACGCAGGGCGCCGGCCTCCCTCACGCGACGAATGTCGACAAGGCACTCGACCAGGCCGCCCGCTGGCTCGCCGGCAACCCGTGGCTGCGGCGCATCCCCATGGCTCTCAGGGGCATGACGGTCGTCCCCACGGAGCCGGCGCTGGTCGTCGACGAGGACGGCGCGGCACTGACCCTGGCCCCGGAAACCGACATCTGGCAGCTGCTGGCCCTGTCCGGCGGCCACCCGGTCCGGCTGTTCGCCGAGTGGATCGACGAACGCCTCCACCCCCTGAGTGTGGAGATCGACGACCGGCTGGTGCCGCTGTGACGACCTGGGAGGACCTGCTGAGCACCGCCCTCGTCGGCACCAGCCGCCGGACCGTGGACCACCTGACCGTCGGCACGGAGACCATCCACGCCGACAGCGCCGAGGCCACCGTGCTCGCCGCCGCGGCACTCGCCGCCGGATACCGGCGCGCCGGCTGGACCCCGCCCACCTGGCGCGGCACCCCGACCCCGCCGGCCGAGCCCGACGACCGCCCCGAGTGCACCTCGGCCGCCGCCCAGCTCCTCGAGCTGCTGCTCAACCGCGGCATCCGCGTGGAGGGCGGCCCGGAGCCGCTTGCCGTCCACTGGCTGAGGTCCGCCAGGGACGCCGGCCAGCGACCGCCCTACCGCCTCATCGTCGACCTCCTCCGGTTCGGCACGGCCAACGCCGCCACCCGGCCGCTGGTCAAGGTCGTCATCGGTCCCCGCGGCGCCTGGCTCGCCCAGCACAACCCGTCCTGGCGCTGGGCGGCGGCCGTCCGACCGCAGGACGTCGTCGAGCACTTCGCCACCGGCACCCGTGCCGAACGACTCGCCCTCCTGGCCGACCTGCGGGCCGCCGAACCGGACTTCGCCCGCACGCTCATAGAGGACACCTGGGCCGACGAGCAGGCCGCCACCCGCGCCAGTTTCCTCGACACCCTCCACACCGGCCTGTCCATCAGCGACGAGCCGTTCCTCGAACGAGCGCTCGACGACCGCGCCGCGACCGTCCGCGCCGTGGCCGCCGCCCTGCTCGACCGGCTGCCCGAGTCCGCCCGCGCACGGCGCATGGCCGAACGAGCCAGGAACCTGGAGCTGCCGGACGAGCCCGACGAGTCGGCCCGCCGCGACGGCATCACCGACCACCGCGAGCCCGGCTACGGGCGCGCCGCGTCCTGGCTCATCCAGATCCTCGCCGCCACCCCGCTGTCCACCTGGCACACGGACCAGATCGAGAAGGCGGAGCGCGAGGTCGTCATCGGCTGGACGAAAGCCGCGCTGCGCCAACGGAACCAGGAGTGGCTCACCGCGCTCGCCAGCCACCAGCCGAGCCCCGAGCTGATCGCCGCGCTGACCCCCGAGGCCGCCACCGGCATCCTCGACCGGCAGAAGAAGCTCGACGCCCGCTTCGGCGGTCTCCTCGCCGCGGCCCCCGGCCCGTGGCCGCCGGAGTTCTCCGTCGCCATCGTCAACCGCCTGCGTGCCAACAAGGCCAACAACGTCCTCCAACTCGCCGCGCCGGCCCTCGCCGAGCACCTGGACCCGACGACCCTCGCCGCCGTCGAGGCGTGGCTGCTCACCCTGGGCGCCGACGAGAAGGCCACCCGCCGCGCTCTGCGCGGCATCGCCCACGCGCTGACCATCCGAGCGACCATCCGCCAGGAGTTCGCATGACCGCGCCGCCACGAGCACCCGCCGAGCACCGCTGACCATCCCAGGAGTTCCCATGACGGATGTGCTTCGAGCACACGCCGAACAGCAGCACGCCGACGAGCTGGCGACGCTCGCGAAGACCGACGACCGGCCGAGGCCACCCAACTGGCGCCTGTCGCCCTGGGCCGTCGCCACCTACGTCCTGGGCGGCGAGGCACCGGACGGCACCCCGATCTCCGCGAAGTACCTGGGTTCCCGGCGGCTCATCGAGGTCGCCGTCGCGACCCTCGCCACCGACCGCGCGCTGCTCCTCCTCGGCGTGCCGGGCACCGCCAAGACCTGGCTGTCCGAACATCTCGCCGCGGCCATCTCCGGCGACTCCACCCAGCTCGTGCAGGGCACGTCCGGTACCGCGGAGGAGTCCATCCGCTACGGCTGGAACTACGCGCGCCTGCTCGCGGAGGGTCCGTCGCCACAGGCACTCGTCGCGAGCCCGGTCCTGCGGGCCATGGAGACCGGCGGCATAGCGCGGATCGAGGAGCTGACCCGCATCCCGTCCGACGTGCAGGACGCGCTGATCACGATCCTGTCCGAGAAGACCCTGCCGATCCCCGAGCTGGACAGCGAGGTCCAGGCTCTCGGCGGCTTCAACATCATCGCCACCGCCAACGACCGCGACCGCGGCGTCAACGACCTGTCCGCCGCGCTCAAGCGCCGCTTCAACGTGGTCGTCCTGCCGCTGCCCGACGACACCGAGTCCGAGGTGGAGATCGTGCGGCTGCGGGTGAAGCAGCTCGGCGAGACCCTGAAGCTGCCGGCCGAGCTGGAGAACCTCGACGAGATCCGCCGCGTGGTCACGGTGTTCCGCGAGCTGCGCGACGGCGTCACCGCCGACGGCCGCACGAAGATCAAGTCCCCGTCGGGCACGCTGTCCACGGCCGAGGCCATCTCGGTGGTCACCAGCGGCATCGCGCTGGCCGCGCACTTCGGCGACGGCGTGGTCCGCGCGGCGGACGTCGCCGCCGGCCTGCACGGCGCGGTCGTCAAGGACCCGGTACAGGACCGGATCGTCTGGCAGGAATACCTCGAAGCGGTGGTACGCGAACGGAAACCATGGAACGACCTCTACCGGGCATGCCGCGAGCTGGTGTGAGCGGAGCTTGCGGAGCGAACCATCGGTACCACGCCGACGAACGAGGTCACCGAGCCTGCGAGGGGACGTCGTGAGCGGCGTGAGCGGAGCTTGCGGAGCGAACCATCGGCGCTACGCCGACGAACGGCGTCACCGAGCCTGCGAGGGGACGTCGTGAGCGGCGTGAGCAGACACCATCGGGTCCACGTACTCGGCATCCGCCACCACGGCCCGGGTTCCGCCCGTGCCGTCGCCACCGCGCTTGCCGAGCTGGACCCCGAGATCGTGCTGATCGAGGGTCCGCCGGAACTGGACACTGTCGCGCCGCTCGCCGCCGCGCACGGGATGCGGCCGCCGGTCGCCGGCCTCGTCTACGCGGTGGACGCCCCGTCCACGGCGAACTTCTACCCGATGGCGGTGTTCTCGCCGGAGTGGGTCGCGCTGCGCTGGGCGCTGGAGCACGGCCGCGAGGTCCGCTTCCTCGACCTGCCGGCCACCATCTCGCTCGTGCTCGAGGACGGCGACGGCACCGAGGAGGCGCAAGCCCCGCTGGACCCCATCAAGACGCTGGCGGAGGCGGCCGGCTTCGACGACCCCGAACGTTGGTGGGAGGACGCGGTCGAGCTGCGGTACCACGGCCTCGACATCTTCCACGCCGTCCTCGACGCCATGCACACCCTGCGCGAGGGCCACGTCCCGGACCTGCGGACCCGCCGCCGCGAGGCCGCGATGCGCCGCGTGCTGCGGGCGGCGCTGCGCAGTGAGGCGAGCACGATCGCGGTCGTCTGCGGCGCCTGGCACGCGCCGGTCCTCGTCCCGTCGGAGTTCCCGACCCAGGCCGCGGACGCCCAGCTGCTGAAAGGCCTGCGCACCACCAAGGTCGCCGCGACCTGGGTGCCGTGGACGTCGACCCGGCTCGCCAGGATGAGCGGCTACGGCGCCGGCATCGAGTCACCTGGCTGGTACCACCACCTGTTCACCGCCAAGGACGAGGTCGTCGGCCGCTGGCTGGTCCGCGTGGCGCACCTGCTGCGCCGCGAGCAGCTCGACGTGTCCTCGGCCGCGGTCATCGAGGCGGTCCGGCTGGCACAGACGCTGGCGGCACTGCGCAACCGACCGCACCCCGGCCTCCCCGAGGTCCTCGAGTCCTGCCAGGCGGTCCTCTGCGGTGGGTCGGACGTGCCGATGCGGCTGGTGGCCCGCAGGCTGCTGGTCGGCGACATCCTCGGCCGCGTGCCCCCCGAGACTCCCATGGTGCCGCTGGCCAGGGACCTCGAAGTCACGCGCAAACGTTTGCGGCTCAAGCAGAGCGCGGCTCAGCAGGACCTGGACCTCGACCTGCGCACCCAGTCGCACCTCGACCGCAGCAAGCTGTTCCACCGGCTCCTGCTGCTGGAGGTGCCGTGGGCGGAGCCGGCGGAGACGTCCCGCACCAAGGGCACGTTCCGCGAGTCGTGGCTCCTCGAGTGGAAGCCGGAGCTGGAGGTCGCGCTCATCGAGGCGAGCGGCTTCGGCACGACCATCGAGTCCGCGGCGACCGCCGTCGTCGCGCAACGCACCGCCGACGCCGACATCGCGGAGCTGAGCACCCTGGTCGAGACGACGCTGACCGCCGACCTGCCGGCCGCGCTCGCCGGCGTCCTCGCGGCACTCGACGAACGCGCGGCCCGCCAGCACGACACCACGAGGCTCATGGCAGCGGTCGAGCCGATGGCGCGGGTGCGCCGGTACGGCAACGTGCGGCGGGCCGACACCGAGCTGGTGCAGCGGGTCCTGACGGGCATCGTCACGCGCATCGCCGTCGGCCTGCCCGCGGCGTGCACCGCGCTGGACGAGGACGCGGCGACGGACGTGCGGCAGCTGATCGACGGCGTGCAGCGCGGCATCGGCCTGCTCGACCAGCGGGAACTGCGTGAGGTCTGGCTGGGCGCGCTGCGGTCGGTCGCGGACCGGCACGGCGTGCCGGGCATCATCGCGGGCCGTGCGGTGCGGCTGCTGCTCGACGCCGGCCTGCTCGACGTGACCGACGCGGGCGGGCGCCTGTCCCGCCAGCTCTCCCTCGCCTCGGACGCGACGCAGGCGGCGGGGTGGCTGGAGGGTTTCCTGTCCGGCGAGGCGGCGTTGCTGGTGCACGAGCCGGAGCTGCTGGAGATCGTGGACCACTGGGCGACGGGCGTCGACGCCGAGCTGTTCGACCACCTGCTCCCATTGCTGCGCAGGACGTTCGCGGAGTTCACCGCGACCGAGCGCCGCGACATCGGCCTGCGCGTCCGGCGCATCGACCGCGGCGAGGGCGCGTCCGGCGCGCGCTCGGACGACACCGCGCTGGACCACGAGCGTGCTTCTCTCGTGGTGCCAAGGATTCTGGAGCTTCTCGGATGACGGAACGGTTGCGCCGCTGGCGCATGATCCTGGGTGGCGACGACGCGGACGGCACGGGCATGCCGCTGTCCGGCATGGACGCCAAGCGCGACGCCACCCTGAAGGCGTTGTACGACAAGGACGAGGACCGCCGCGGTGGCCTGGGCGGCTCGTCCCCGCGCGTGGCCAGGTGGCTCGGCGACATCCGCGGCTACTTCCCCAGCTCGGTCGTGCAGGTCATGCAACGCGACGCCATGGACCGGCTCGGCCTGCGCGAACTGCTGCTGGAGCCGGAGCTGCTGGAGTCCGTGCAGCCGGACGTGCACCTGGTGGGCACCCTGCTGTCGCTCAACAGGGCCATCCCGGAGCGTTCCCGCGACACCGCCCGGGCCGTGGTCCGTCGCGTGGTGGACGACCTGGAGAAGCGCCTGGCCCAGCCGACGCGGCAGGCCGTCACCGGCGCACTGCACCGCGCGAACCGCACCCACCGCCCCCGCCAGTCCGACATCGACTGGAACCGGACCATCCTCAGGAACCTCAAGCACTACCAACCGGAACACCGCACGATCGTGCCGGAACGCCTGGTCGGTTACGGCCGCCGGCTGCCGAACGTGAGCAAGCAGATCATGCTGTGCCTCGACCAGAGCGGCTCGATGGCGAGTTCCGTGGTGTACGCCAGCGTGTTCGGCGCGGTGCTGGCGTCGATCCGGTCGCTGCGCACGCAGATCATCGCGTTCGACACGTCGGTGGTCGACCTGACCGAGTCCCTGCAGGACCCGGTGGAGCTGCTGTTCGGCATCCAGCTGGGCGGCGGCACGGACATCAACGCGGCCCTGGCCTACTGCCAGACCAGGATCGACACGCCCCGCGACACGGTGCTGGTACTGATCAGCGACCTGTACGAGGGCGGCAACGAGGAGGAGATGCGGCAGCGCGCACAGGCCCTGACGGCGGAGGGCGTGCAGGTGGTCTGCCTGCTGGCCCTGAACGACGAGGGCGCCCCGGCATTCGACCACGACAACGCGGCGGCGCTGGCGGCAATGGGCATCCCGACGTTCGCGTGCACCCCGGACAAGTTCCCGGAACTGATGGCCACGGCCATCCAGAACCAGGACATCACCTCCTGGGCCGCGACGAACGACATCCCGGTCGCCGCCCCGACGGAGGAGTGAGCGTCCGTCGTGGACCTGTTCGCCCCGCTCTGACCACCTACAGTCGAGGACATGCCGCTGAACTTCGACATGCCGTTCGACGACCTGCTCACCTACCGGGGAAGCAGCCCGCGGCCGGCCGACTTCGACGAGTACTGGGCCCGCGCTCTGGCCGACCTCGACAACCAGCCGGCCGAGGTCGAGATCGTCCCCGCCGAGTTCCAGACGCCGTACGCCAGGTGCTCCCACCTGTGGTTCACCGGAACCGGCGGGGCCCGCGTGCACGCCAAGCTCCTCCAGCCGCGGGAGCCGCGGGGCCCGGCGGTGCTCGAGTTCCACGGCTACACCAACTACTCCGGCGACTGGGTGACCAAGCTCCCGTACGTCGCGCTCGGCCACACCGTCGCGTCGCTCGACGTACGCGGCCAGGGCGGCCTGTCGACCGACGAGACCCCGGTCGCCGGCTGGTCCATGGCCACCTACCTGCTGCGGGGCGTCGACGACGACCCGGACAACCTCCTCTACCGGCACCTCTTCCTGGACACCGTCCGCCTTGCCCAGATCGTCGCCGGCCTCGACGGCGTCGACCCCGACCGCGTCGGCGCGACGGGTTACAGCCAGGGTGGCGGCCTCACGCTGGCCTGCGCGGCGCTGGTACCGGGCACCAGGATCGCCGCCGCGGTGTACCCGTTCCTCACCGACTACCGGCGTGCCTGGCAGCTGGACCTCGAGGAGCACCCGTACGACGAGATCGCCGAGTACTTCCGCAACCGCGACCCCCTGCATCGGCGCGAGGACGAGGTCTTCACCCGCCTCGGCTACGTGGACGTGCAGCACCTCGCGTCCCGCATCAGGGCCAGCACGGTCGTGACGATCTCCCTCAACGACCGCGTCTGCCCGCCGTCCACCCAGTTCGCCGCGTACAACAGGCTGACGTGCGAGAAGTCGTACCGCCTGTACCCGGACTTCGCCCACGAGGACCTGCCCGGCACGAACGACGAGATCTACTCCTTGCTCTCGACCCTCTGAGTCGCCCCGCGCAAGGTCACCACGAACCCGAGGCAGCCGAGCACGAACACCGCGACGAACGCCGGCAACGCGAGGTCGGACGTGGCCTGCATGCCGTACCCGATGACCGCGGGCACGGTCGCGTTGCCGAGCATGGCGACGGTGAGCGCGACCGCGTTGACCCGCCGGGGGTGCGGCAGCGTGGCCGCGATCCACGCCAGCGTGGTGGGGAAGATGGGCCCGGCGAACATGCCGAGCAGGAAGAACCCGACCGGCGCGCTCACCTCCACGGCGATGAGCGTGAGCCCGGCGGCACACGCGAGCAGCGCGGTGACCAGGATCCGGAAGCCCGTCCAGTTCCTGGTCACCAGGGGCACCAGCAGGCGTCCCGTGGCGAGCCCGAGCCAGAACAGCGAGGTGAGCGCGGACGCCGTGTCCGGCGCGTAGCCGTGCGCCCGCAGCTGCGTGGCCTCCCAGCTGGACAGTCCCGTCTCGATACCCGCGTAGCAGAAGAACAGGGCGCAGAACAGGACCAGCACCGGACTGACCCTCAGTCGCTCGCGAGCCGACACCGCGGGCACGGCCATGCGCAGCGGCAGCACGGCCAGCAGCCCGACCGCGACCACCGCGAACAGGAAACCACCGTGCGTGACGCTGATGAGCGCGGGCCCGGCGGCCGCACCCAGCCCGTAGGTCCCGTTGACGAGCGCGACGTACGTGAGCCCGCGCGCGGCCATCACCGTGTTGACGATGAGCACGAGCCCGCCGAACCCGAGGCCGGCGATCGCGACCGCCAGCAGCGGGACCGGCCAGGCGAACGGTGCGGCGAGCAGGCCGAGTCCACACAGGACCAGGACCGCGGAGGTGATGTAGAGCGGTCCCCGCGCCCAGCGGTCGTTGAGCGCTCCGCCGACGGCCGTGCTGACCAGGCAGCCACCGAAGAACGCGGTGACGATGAGCCCGGCGGTGGCCGCGTCCAGGTGTTCGCGGTCGCGCAGGAGCGGGATGAGTGGTCCCAGGGTGGCCTGGAAGAGGCCGAGCAGTCCGAAGAGAACCGCGCACCGTACGACCACGGTCAGGACTCTACGGGCCGGCGAGCGCGTCCACGACGTCGGTCAGCTCACCTCGACGCTGGTAGGCGGCACGCTGCCGGGCCGCGCCGGTGCCGTGCTCACGCACGTCGGCGATACCGGCCTTGACGAACTCGAGGTCCGCGCCGAGGACGGGGGTCAGCAGCTCGACCAGGTCGTCCAGCTGGCTCTGCACGGGAGCCAGCTCGCCGGTCACCGGGTGCAGCGCCGAGCCGCTCAGACCCTCGCGGGAGGCGCGCCAGAGGTTGGCGCGCAGCACGGCCTGCGGCAGCTGGGGTGGCGGCGTGGTGGTGTCGAGTGCGTGCGCGACCAGGCCGCGGATGAGCGTGGCGAGCAGGGTCGCGTGCTCGGGGCTGACCGCGACGTCACTGATGCGGAACTCGAGCGTCGGGTGCCGTTCGGACAGCCGAATGTCCCAGTAGATCATGGCCCGGTCCATCAGCGCGCCGCAGCGGAGCATGCTGTCCACGATCGACTCGTACTCGTCGACGCCGGCGAACAGGGGCGGCGGGCCGGCCGACGGCCAACGGGACCACTCCTGGTAGCGCCAGCTGGCATAGCCGGTGTCCGTGCCGTCGAACGGGGAGTTGGCGGTGATCGTGAGCAGGACCGGCAGCCACGGGCGGACCTGGTTGCTGACCCGGATGCCGGTCTCGCGGTCCTCGATGCTGACGTGCACGTGGCAGCCGCACGTGGCGACGGACCGGACGGTGGCGCCGAACCACTCCGCCATCTTGAGGTAACGCGGCTTCGGCGTGATCTCCTGCGGCTTGTTCTCCGGCACGATCGGGCAGGCGCTCGGCAGCAGCCGCAGCCCGCGGCGACCGGCGACCTCGGCCAGTCCGCCACGCAGGCCGCGCAGCTGTTCGAGCACCTCGTCCGGCGTGTGGCAGACATCGGTGACCGCCTCGACCTGGCACCGCTTCAGCTCCGCCTCGAGGTCGCCCTGCTCGTTGGTCGCGGCGTCGACGACCTCGGGGCCGTAGCGGGAAAGCCGACCGTCCGGCTGTACGAGGAGGAACTCCTCCTCGACCCCCATGGTGAGCTGTTCGGCTGTCACGTCGACTTCGTACCCGAATGCGAGATCGCGCAAACGCGTGCGGGCGGGCCCGCACCAGCGGACCCGCCCGCACTCAGTTCTTGTTCTTGCCGTCCGGTCTTACCGTCAGGCCTTGCTGCTGCGACGGCGCACGACGAACAGCATCACGACGCCACCCGCGAGCAGCACACCCGCGATGCCCAGCGGCAGGGCGATGCTCGCACCGGTCTCGGCCAGGGGGCCACCCTGCGCGGCCGGCGGCGGCGTGGTGGTGGAGGTGGCGACCACCGGGGCGACCTGGGTCGTCGTGGTGGTGCTCTCCGTCGTCGACGGAGCCGGCGTGGTGGTGGTCTCGGTCGTCGTGGTGGTCGTCGTGGTCGTCTCCGTGTCCGGCGGCGGCACGGTCACGCAGGCGTCGACGTGGACGGGGAAGTCCTTCGACCAGCCGTGCTGGCCGTCCACGTCGTCCCACGCCTTGACGTGCACGGTGAAGTCGTGCGCCACGGAGCCCGAGACGTTGAAGGAGTTCTTGTAGTCCTTCTGGAAGTCGGTGTCCGCGAGCTTCTGCGTCCCGTCGAGGACCTGGACGTGGTTCGACTTCTTCTTGCTCGTGGAGTACTGGGTCAGATTGACCTTGAGGGTGGTGGTCTCCCCCTTGCACTCCGCGCTGACCTGGGGAGTGTGAGCGCTGGCGACGCCTGCGAACCCGATGAGGCCGGCGGTGACGCCGGTCAGAACCACACCGAGAGCCACGCCGAACCGGCGGCGCGGAGTCGAGTTGAGTGCCAAGGGAAGCCTCCGGCTGCTACGTAATCTGGACGGGGGAGCCGGTGACACCAAGCATTACTGAGCGTCGCCAGCCACAGATCAGGTGCGTAGATTAACCACCCTTTCGAGTGGACTTTCACCGGGTCCCCCAGTTGTCTGACCTTACTCCATTCGGCCTAGCGGAGTGTCTACCAACCGTCGCACACCTTCGAGTTAACGCAACACCGTTGCCTTGTTAAGTCAACGCCGTTGCACTACATTCGACCTCGACCACACCGAACCAGCGAAACGGAGCAAAGGTGAGCGAGGTACGGATGCGCGTCAACGGGACCAATCGCCCCGTGGAGCTGGAACCACGGGTGAGCCTGCTCGACGCGTTACGCGAACATCTGGGGCTGACGGGCACGAAGAAGGGCTGCGACCAGGGCGCGTGCGGTGCGTGCACGGTGCTTGTGGACGGTGAGCGAATCCTGTCCTGTCTCGGCCTGGCGGTGCAGTACGAGGGCCGCGAGATCACCACGATCGAGGGCCTCGACCATCCACTGCAGACCGCTTTCGTCCGCCACGACGGTTTCCAGTGCGGCTACTGCACGTCGGGCCAGCTCTGCTCCGCGGTGGGCATGCTGGCGGAACACCGCGCCGGCATGCCGAGCGCCGTCACCGAGGAGGTGTCGTCGCACCCCACCCTGACCACGGAGGAGATCCGCGAGCGCATGAGTGGCAACCTGTGCCGCTGCGGTGCCTACAACGGCATCGTCGCGGCCATTGAGGACACTGCACGATGAGACCGCTCACATACCTACGTCCCACCGACGTCCGAGAGGCCGTCGAGACTATCGCCAGTGCCCAGAACGCGAAGTTCCTGGGCGGCGGCACCAACCTGGTGGACCTCATCCGTCGCGACGTGGAACGACCGGACACGGTCGTCGACATCACGGCCCTGCCGCTGCACGAGGTCACCGAACTTGCCGACGGCACCTTGCGGATCGGCGCGTTGGTCCGCAACAGCCACCTGGCCGCGCACCCGCTCGTCCGCACCCGGTACCCCGTGCTGACGCAGGCCATCCTGATGGGTGCGTCCGGCCAGCTGCGCAACATGGCCACGGTGGGCGGCAACCTGTTGCAACGCACCAGGTGCCACTACTTCTACGACACCGCGGCGGCGTGCAACAAGCGCGAGCCGGGCACGGGTTGCGCGGCACTGACGGGCTACGCCCGCAACCACGCGATCCTCGGCACGAGCGAGCACTGCATCGCCACCCACCCATCGGACATGTCCGTGGCGCTGACCGCCCTGGACGCGACGGTCGAGGTCGAAAGCACCAGGGGCCAACGCAGAATCCCCATCGCCGACTTCCACGTCCCGCCGGGCACCACGCCGCAGGTGGAGACGACCCTGTCCGGCGACGAACTGGTTACCGCGGTGGAGATCCCGCCCCTACCCGCGGCGAGGAACTCCCGCTACCGAAAGGTCCGCGACCGCGCGTCGTACGCCTTCGCCCTGGTCTCGGTAGCCGCCGCCCTACGCGTGGAACACGATCACATCACGGAAGTCCGCCTGTCCCTGGGCGGAGTGGCCACCCACCCCTGGCGAGCCGCGAGGGCGGAAGAAGCCCTGCGTGGCGCCCCGGCAACCGAGGCCTCGTTCAGGGCGGCAGCGGAAGCAGAACTGGCGGCGGCGACTCCGCAACCGGACAACGCGTTCAAAGTGGAGCTCGCCCGGCGAACGATCACCGCGACCTTACGGACATTGACGCAGTCCTGACCTGCCTTCCCACCGATCACCAAGGCCGTCGAACGGCGTGTTCGACGTGCCCGAAACTCCCACGCCTCGCCAGGCCGCCGCCTCCCCGCCTCCACCGCCTCCACCGCCTCCACCAGGAGCGAATCCGATGACCCAGGCCCCACCCCAGACACCAATCCCGACCAGAACCCGCGTCCTGGGCGAACCACTCGACCGCGTCGACGGCCACGTCAAAACCACCGGCGCCGCCCAGTTCTCCGCCGAATACCCCTATCCCGACCTCGCCTACGCCGCACTCGTGTACGCCACGATCCCCCGCGGCCGCATCAAGTCCCTCGACACGTCCGCCGCGCGGGCCACCCCTGGTGTCCTCGCCGTGATCACCCACGAGAACGCCCCACGCATGAAACCCCCGCCCAAACCGAGCTTCCTCAACCTCGCCACCCTCGCCTCCGGGACCTCCGTCAACTACCTCAACACCGACGAGGTCCACTGGAACGGCCAACCCGTCGCGGTCACCGTCGCGGACTCGCTCGAAGCCGCTCACGAAGCCGCGCGTCTCGTCCGGGTCACCTACGAGAGCCAACCGGCCGCCGTCGACTTCGCCCGCGCGGAGCCCACCGCCAAGCCGCAGAAGAACAACGCCCTGATCCAGGGCGGCGGCAGCAAGGGCGACGCCGACGCCGCGCTCGCCGCGGCCGAGGTCTCCGTCGACCTCCGCTTCACCACGCCCATGCACCACCACAACGCGCTGGAGCCCCACGCGACGACCGCCGTGTGGCAGGGCGACAAGCTGACCGTCCACGACGGCTCCCAGAACATCGACTGGACCCGCCGCCAGCTCGCGCACCGGTTCGGCATGAACCTCAACGACATCCGCGTCGTGGCCAGGTTCGTCGGCGGTGGTTTCGGCGGTAAGGGCAACATCTGGGCCGGCACGATCCTCGCCGTCCTGGCCGCCCGGGTCGTCGAGCGGCCAGTCCGGCTGATGCTCACCCGCGAAGGCGTCTACCGCACGGTCGGCGGCCGCACCCCCTCGACGCAGCGGGTCGCGCTCGGCACCGACCGGGACGGCCAGCTCACGGCGCTGATCCACACCAGCGTCACGCAGCTCGGCCACGTCGGCGGCATCGAGGAGCAGGTCGTCTCCCAGTCCCGGCACCTGTACGACGCGGAGCACATCCTCGTGCAGCAGAGCCAGGTGACGATCGCCGCGCTGTCCACCGCCTCCATGCGCGCTCCCGGCGAGGCCATCGGCTCGTTCGCGCTGGAGGCCGCCGTCGACGAGTTGGCCTACCGGCTGGACCTCGACCCCATCGAGTTCCGCATGCGCAACGAGCCGGACCGCAACCCACTCGACGGCAAGCTGTTCGCCCGTCGCGGGCTGCGCGACGCCTACGCCGTGGGCGCGAAACGGTTCCGCTGGCAGGACCGCACGCCCGAGCCGCGCTCGATGCGGGACGGCCGGTGGCTCGTCGGCATGGGCGTCGCGACCGCCTTCCACCCGGCCTGGCGGTTCCCGGCCAACCTGACGGTCCGGCTGTCCGCCGACGGGACGGTCCTGGTGCGCTGTGCCTTCCACGAGATGGGCATGGGCGCGGCCACGGCTTTCGGCCAGGTGACGGCGCACGCGCTGGGCGTGCCGTTCGACGCCGTCCACATCGAGTACGGCGACAGCGAGCTGCCGGTCGGTCCCGGCGCCGGCGGCTCCGCGCAGACCGCCAGCGTCACGTCGAGCCTGCTCGAGGCCGCCGCGCAGCTGAAGCGCGACCTGCGCAAGCTGGCCGATCGCGCCCACCTGTCCCCCGCCGAACCGCCCACCACGATTCTCCGGGCGGCGGGCCGCGACCAGCTCACCGCGACGGTCGGCTCGGACACCCGGTTCGGGCAGGTCACCGGGCAGCTCCGCTTCCTGACCAGGTTCATCCGCGACCGCCGGCGGTACGTGAAGGCCGCGTGCGGTGCCCACTTCTGCGAGGTACGGGTCGATCCGGACACCGGCGAGGTCCGGGTGACGCGCTGGCTCGGCGTGTTCGACATCGGCACGGTCGTCAACGCGAAGACCGCGGCCAGCCAGTTACGCGGCGGCATCGTGATGGGGATGGGCGCGGCACTCGGCGAGGAGACCCTCGTGGACCGCGAGACGGGTCGGATCGTCAACGCGAACCTGGCCGAGTACCACGTGCCGGTCCACGCCGACGTCCCACGCATCGACATCCAGTGCCTCGGCGACCCCGACCCGACCATGCCGCTGGGCGTGCTCGGTGCGGGTGAGGTGGGCATCGTGGGCGTGGCCGGCGCCATCGCGAACGCCGTCCACCACGCGACCGGCCGGCGGATCTACGACCTGCCGATCACCGTGGACAAACTCCTGTGATGACCGTGCTGACCGCGCTGGTCCGCGGGTTGTCTCCCGTGCCTCCGTCCCCTGACCAGGGGCTTGGCGGTGTGATCCGCCGGTGTCCTGGTTACCGTATGTCCATGCGGCGGAACCACGAGGACGACCAGGAGACGCGCTTCCAACGGGCCCGACGGCCCGAACAGAAGCGGCAGCGCCAGGCCGCCATCCTCGAGGCCGCCCTCCGACTCGCCAAACGGGACGGGATCCGCAACATCAGCCTCGCGGACATCGCGGGCGAGGTCGGCATGCACAAGACCGCACTGCTCCGCTACTTCGAGACCCGCGAGGACATCTACCTGCACCTGGCCATCGATGCCTGGCGCGACTGGGCAGACACACTCGGCGCCGAACTCAAGTCCCTGGCAACCGGCGACGTCCAAGGCGTGGCCACGGCCATAGGCCGCACACTGGAGCAACGCCCGTTCCTCTGCGACGTCTTCACCCACTCCCCGCTCAACCTGGAACGCAACGTCTCCGTCCAAACCCTGCTGGGCTTCAAACTAGCCGCCCACACAGCCGTGACCGCCCTGGCCAACGCGGTCCAACTGGTACTCCCCGACCTGTCCCAGGCAGACTGCACAGAAGTCGTCGGCGCGGTAACCGCGATCGCCGCCGTACTGACGCAGAGCATCCACCCCCCACCAACAGTCGCCCAGCTCTACGCCGAACACCCCCAACTTGCCTTCCCGTACAACGACTTCGCCGCCACGATCACCCGCCTGGCCGAAACACTGGTACTGGGCATGCGGGCCAGAAACGCCATGCCCCACAACACCTGAACCCGTCCCAAGCCAGGGGTGGTTTCCCCGGTCGAGTTCGTCCACGGCCTCGGCGATCACCAGAACTTACGGACCAGCCTCGTCACCGTGCCGCTGCCGGCCACAGCCAGAATCGCCTGCAACGTCTTCCACCCCAACACCACGTGCACCGACACGATGTCGTTCGCCGCCAACAACTCCGGTAGCGAACCGGCCAGGGAGACACCTACCCGTCGGCGCGCTTCACGGTCAGGTTCTGGCTCCACGCCAGCACGTTCATCCCGAACGCGGACGCCATGCCGCCATCCGCGTGCCGATCTTGCCGAGCCCGACAGTGCTGCCCTCGAGGTCCATCCTCGCGCTGGTCTCAGTCGCCCGATCGACAACGCGACGTTCTGGCTGGCCGAGG
>NZ_JBJMIE010000100.1:0-5241 GCF_045807065.1 Actinophytocola sp.
CCTCCAGGACGAACACCGCGCAGCCCTCGCCGAGTACGAAGCCATTGCGGGTGCCGTCGAAGGGCCGCGAGGCCTGCTCCGGGTCCTCACGGCGCGGCGTCGTCGCCTTGATGGCGTCGAAGCAGGCCATGGTGATGGGCGAGATCGGCGCGTCGGTGGCGCCGGCGACCATGACGTCCGCGGAACCCTCCCGGATCAGCTCGACGGCCTGGCTGACCGAGTCGATGCCGGAGGTGCAGCCGGTGGACACCACCGTCGCCGGCCCCTGTGCGCCCACGGCCCACGCCACCTCGGCGGCGAACGAGCTGGGGACCAGGTAGTCGTAGAGGTGCGGCACCGCGTACCGGTGGTCGACCAGGTGCAGCCGGCCGCCGTCGCTGACCACCCGGTACTCCTGGTCGAGGCTCGTGGTCGCGCCGACCGCGCTGCCGATCGTGACGCCGAGCCGGAACGGGTCGAGCTCCTCGACCTCCAGTCCGCCGTCCTCGACCGCCTCCCGGGCGGCCACGACGGCCAGCTGGGCGGCCCGGTCCATGCGACGGACCTCCTGCGGGCCGAGCCCGTGCTCCTCCGGCGCGAAGTCGATCTCGGCGGCGACCCTGGACCGGAACGGGGAGGCGTCGAAGAACGTGATGCCCCTCGTGGCCGTGCGGCCGTCGGTGAGCAGGCTCCAGAAGTTCTTCGTGCCCACGCCGCCCGGCGCCAGCACGCCGATGCCGGTGATGACGACGCGGCGCCCGGTCATCGCGGTGCCTCCCAGTGGTAGAACCGCTTCGCCATCGCGTCCGCCGGCGACCGCCAGGTCCGCGGGTCGTACGCCTGGACGAACGGCTTGAGGTCCTCGCTGATCCGCACGAACCGCGGATCGGTCCTGGCCTGCTCGATGCGCTCGCCGCCGTCGGCGTCGTCGAAGTCCTGCACGTGGAAGTAGAGGCCCCGGTAGCTGAACAGCTGCCGGCGGCGGGTGCCCATCCGGTGCGGCATGTCGGTTTCGTCGAACTCCTTGAACAGTGCCGCGACCTCCGCGTCGGCGCGCGGATCCATCCGGGCGACGATCAGGGTGCTGTGCATCGTCACTCCTTGCTGCGCTGGGACAAAACTGCGAGAACGATTGGGGTCACCAGGCCGGGCCGAACCAGCGCTCCAGCGCCATCGGCAGGTCACCGGCGCTGCCCGGCGCGGCCCACGCGACGTAGCCGTCCGGGCGGACCAGCACCGCGGCGGTCCCGGCGAGCGGCCCGTCCGCGGACATGCCCCGCGGCTCGGCTGTGAGCACGTCGACCCGGTCCCGCCACCCGGCCGCGCGGCGGCGCAACCGGGGGTTGTCGGTGAAGTCGAGCAGCACGCCGCGGCCGGTGTGCAGGACCTCGGCGCTGGTCGTCTTGTGCTCGGGCCCGACCAGCTCCACCGCCGGCATCCGCATGCCGAGCAACGGGTGCCGGCCGCCGCCCATGTCGTAGCGAATCTCCAGGCCGCTGACCATGCCGGCGAGATGCCGGCTGACCTCGTTGTACCGGATCAGCTCGGTCATCACGTCCCGCAGCGGCTGCATCTCCGGGCCGGACAGGAACAGCAGGCCCTGCGCCCTGGTGTTCAGCAGGAGCCGCCGGCCGACCGGGTGCCGCTCGGTGTGGTAGGTGTCCACAAGGGACTCCGGGGCGCTGCCGCGGAGCACCGCGCCCAGCTTCCACCCCAGGTTCACCGCGTCCTGGATGCTCGTGTTCATGCCCTGTCCACCCGCGGGCAGGTGGATGTGCGCGGCGTCGCCGGCCAGGAGGACCCGGCCACGCCGGTACTCCGTGACCTGCCGGGTGGCGTCCCCGAACGAGCTCACCCACACCGGCTCGCCGTGCGAGATGTCCGTGCCGGTGATGCGCTGCCAGGCGTCGGCGACCTCCCGGTACTCCGGCGGGGTCTCGCGCCGGCGCGGCGGGCGGCCGCGCTCGCAGACGATCAGCCGGGTGACGCCGCCGGGCAGCGGGCCGACCATGACCATCCCGCCGGGCAGCGTCTCCCCGATCATGCGGGGCTCCAGGTCCAGACCACGCACGTCGGCGAGGAACATCTCCATCGTCGCGGCGGTGCCGGGGAAGTCGAAACCGGCGGCCTTGCGGACGAAGCTGCGGCCGCCGTCGCACCCCACCAGGTAGGGCGCGGACAACCGGTGCACACCGTTCGGCCCGCGCACCTCGACCTCGACCCGGTCGTCGTGCCGGGTGAGGCCGACGACCTCGTGGCCGCGGCGGATGTCGGCGCCCAGCTCGCTCGCCCACTCCTCGAGCACCGTCTCGGTCTGGGACTGGGGAATCGTCTTCGCCGCCTGGTGCGCGCCGTCCAGCACGCCGAAGTCGACCGGCAGGCCACCGAAGTGTCCCAGCGTGCTGACCTCGATGTCGCCGAAGCGGGGCAGCAGGCCGCGCTGGTCGAAGACCTCCATCGTGCGGGCGGTGAAGCCGAGGCCGCGGGACTCGCCGCTGCGTCTGGGCAGCCGCTCGACCACGACGACGTCCACCCCCGCGAGCCGCAGCTCTCCGGCGAGCATCATCCCGGCGGGACCGGCTCCCACCACGATCACGTCGGCGTCCATGTTCCTCTCTCCTCGGGCAGTCGGGGTTCCGGCAGCGAGTTTCCGGAGCCGCGCACGGCTGTCAAGGCCAACGGTCAGGTGCCGCGGGCGGTTGGTCAGAGGAGTGTCAAATTCGTCAAACGCCGTGTACGACAACGACAACCGGAAGTCAGGAGCGGTTGGCGGTGGAAGCGCCGGCGGCTACATCCGAAGCGAGGCGCAGGCACGAGAGAGAGGAACCACCATGCCCACCGAGTCGCGAGTGCTGGTCACCGCCGCGACCGGCAACGTCGGCCCACACGCCGTGGCCGGGCTGCTGGACGCGGGAGCGGGCGTCCGCGCTCTGGTCCTCCCGGACGACCCGGCCGCCGACCGGCTTCCGGCCGCGGTGGAGCGACACGTCGGTAATCTGTCCGATGTGGACAGTGTAGCGGCCGCGCTGGACGGGATCACCGACGTGTTCCTGATGTGGCCCTTCTTCACGCTCGACGTGACGACCGCGCCGGCGGTGGTGGAAGTGCTCGCCGAGCGGGTGCGTCGGGTCGTGTTCGTCTCCTCCGTCGGCGTGCACATCGGGTTGGAGCGCCGCGACAACAACTGCCACGCCTACCTCGAGGAGCTGCTCGAGGCGACCGACCTCGAGTGGACCTTCCTGCGCACCACGGGATTCATGGCCAACGCCCTGGGGTTCGCCGCCCAGGTCCGAACCGGTGACGTGGTCCGCTTCCCGTACGGCACGGCGGCCAGGACGCCCGTGCACGAGGCGGACCTCGCGGCCGTCGGCGTGCGCGCGCTGACCGGCGACGGGCACGCCGGCGTGAAGTACCTGGTGACCGGGCCCGAGGTGCTCACCCAGCAGGAGCAGGTGTCCGTCATCGGCGAGGTGCTCGGCCGGGACCTGAAGTGGGAGGACGTTCCCGCGCCCGCCGCGCGGGAGCAGATGGTCGCCGCCGGCTGGCCACCGGCCTACGCCGACGGCGCGCTGGACTACTTCGCCATGCTCACGCGGGAACCGGAACTGCTGTCGCCGACCGTGCCGGAGGTGCTGGGCAGGCCGGCACGCACGTTCCGGACGTGGGCCGAGGAACACGCGGAACGCTTCCACTGAGGAGTTCACCATGACACGAGCCGGTTTCGTCACCTTCCACACCGCGCGGACCGACGACGCGGAGGTGGTCGTCGCCGCCCTGCGCCGCCACGCCCACACGACGCTGCGGGCCGCACCGGGGTTCGTCTCGGCGCGCATCCACGTGAGCACGGACGGCGGGACGGTGGTGCAGCGCACCGAATGGCAGGACCGCGAGTCCACAGTAGACGCCTGGCCGGACGTGCCCGGTCCCACGGCGTCGGTCTTCGAGGGGACACCCGCGCCGGGGCTGGAGGGGCCGGCGGCCGGGCGGGAGCCGGGCGTCGTCGTGGTGGCGACCCGCTACCTCGCGGGGCCCGAGTCCGCGGCCGCGGTGCTGGAGCTGCTGGCCGGCAGCGGCCGGTGGAAGCGGGACTTCCCCGGTTTCATCTCGGCGACCCCGTACCTCAGCGCCGACGGCCGCACGTTCGTCAACTACCCGACCTGGGTGGACGAATCGTCGTTCCGGGCGTGGACGGAGGACCCGAACATCAACGGCGCACGCGAGGAGGTCACCCGGCACGAGCTGAGACCGCCGGACATCCTCGTCTGCCACGTCGTGGAAACCATCGCGCGGGAAGGAGTGCACGCATGACCACCGTCGAACACGCGCTCGGGCAGCTGTGGGAGGACATCTACGACCCCATCACCCGCGAGGTCGTCGCGACCCTGCCCCTCGACCGCACGTGGCGCTGCCTGGAACTGGGTGCCGGCCTGGGATCGATGTCGTACTGGTTGAGCGAGAAGGCCGCCACCGTGGTGGCGGTCGACCTGGACACGAGCGGGATCGACCCCGGCCGCGCCCCCAACCTGACCGTGCGCGAGCAGGACGTCACGACGGCGCGTTTCGAGCCGGAGTCGTTCGACCTGATCCTGGCCAGGGCGACGTTCGAGCACCTGCCGGACCCCGAGGCCGTGCTCCGGCGCGCGGTGGAGTGGCTGGCTCCGGGTGGTTGGCTGGTCGTCGAGGACTTCTACTACCTGCCGGGCGAGCACGCCCCCACCGAGGCGGCCCGCGCCGTGCTGGGCGCCTACCTGGCGGGGTGGCGGGCACAGGGCGCCGACATGCACTGGGGCCGCAGGCTTCCCTCGACGTTCGCCCGAGCCGGCCTGTCCTCGGTGGAGGTCCGCGTGACCCCGCTGGGCCCGGGCCAGCACCCGCTGGGCAACGAGCTGATCCGCGAACGGATGCGGCTGCAGGGCGGCCGGCTGGTCGACAGTGGCCTGGTACGGGCCGAGGACCTCGACGCCTTCGTCGCCGGCCTGGACGACCCGACCGCCCGGGACGTCGCGACCCTCCTGTTCTCCGTCCGGGGCCGACGAGCGCGGTGACGAGGCGCCCGAACGGCATGCCGGAACGGTGCCGGGACACCCGTGACCGCCCGTCGCAACGCGGTGCGCGGATGTCCGCACGACGAACGCCAAGGGTTCCCGGTAAGGCGCTGAGCAACGTGAAGGCCGCCACCGGCGACCCGGGCTGGCGACACGCGTCACCGCCGCGGGATGACCGCCACCCGGCAGCCTGAACCGAACGACACCGGCCGTGGCC
>NZ_JBJMIE010000101.1:0-9999 GCF_045807065.1 Actinophytocola sp.
AGGGTGGCCGCGGTGTGGCCCAGCTTCTCCAGCTCCATGTCCACACTGGTCAGTGGTGGCTGGCAGGCGAGGGTCATGACGTCCCAGTTGTCGAAGCCCACCAGCGCGACGTCGTCCGGCACCCGCCGGCCCGCCGCCCGGAGGCCGTCGGCCACGCCGCGAGCTATCTGGTCGCTGCCGCAGAAGACGGCGTCGAACTCGTGGGACAGCAGGATGCGCACGGCCTGCCGCCCCCACGCCTCGCTCCACTCGCCGAACAGCGGGGGAGCGACCAGCGCCAGACCCGCGTCGGCGAGCCGGGACGTGGTCGCGGTGGCCCGGACCAGCGCCGAGTGGTGGTGTTCCGGGCCGGTGATGTGGGCGATGCGCCGCCGGCCGATCGCGAGCAGGTGGTCGACGGCCTTCTCGGCCCCACCGGCCTCGTCGGGCACGACCGAGCAGTCCGCCGGGTTCGCCGAGTTGATGAACGCGTACACCACCGGGATCGGCAGGTCCGTCCCGAGCGGCGGCCTGGCCTGGGTGCGGCGCCCGGTCACGATGATGCCGTCCACCCGCCGGCTGAGCAGCGTGCGCAGGTAGTACTGCTCGCGGATCCGGTCGTCCCGGGCGTCGCAGAGGAAGACGGACATCTCGCCGGCGCCCAGCGCGTCCTCGGCCCCCATCAGCAGCGGGATGCTGAAGCGGCCGATCGTGTCCGTGGTGATCATGCCGACCGTGTACGTGCGCCCCGAGTTCAACGCCACCGCCGCCTTGTTCGGCTCGAACCCCAGCTGCTCGGCCGCCGACAGCACCCGCTGCCGCGTCTCGGTGCGCAGCGAGCCGCGACCGTTGAGCGCCTTGGACACCGTCCCGACGGACACCCCTGCCAGTAGGGCGACGTCGCTGATCGTGGCCGGCCGGTCCGCTCTGCCGACGGGGTTTCCGACGGTTTCCGTGGCTTTCCTCGGTGGCATCATCGCAGGGTACCCCGGGTGCGGCCGCGAACCGGTCAGTTCGCGGAAGATGGTGCTCTTGACACCCCCGCGCGGGTGAGCCTAGCGTGACGGAAACCGGTTTCCTTATTTTCCTCCGCACTCCTCGAAGCCCAAACTCCGCCAGTGGTGTCGGGAGGCACGATGAGTTCACGCACGCGGGCCGCGGTCGCGCTGTTAGCAGGCGCACTGGTTCTCGCGGGTTGCCAGAGCGGTCCGTCCACGTCCGCCGCGAGTGACACCGGATCCGTCGACGACGGCACGACCATCACCATGTGGACGCGCTCGCCGACGGCCACCTTCAGCCAGACCCTGATCGACGCCTACAACTCGAGCCACAGGAACAAGGTCAAGCTCACCGTCTTCCCGGCCGACTCCTACCAGCAGAAGGTCGGCACGGCCGCCGGCGCCCACCAACTCCCCGACGTCCTCGCCGCCGACGTCGTCTACGCCCCCAACTACGCCGCGAAGGGCGTCTACCAGGACCTCACCGCCCGCGTGAAGGAGCTGGACTTCGCCGACCAGCTCGCGCCGGCACACATGAAGACCGCCACCTACAAGGGCAGGTACTACGGCGTTCCGCACGACATCGACCTGTCCGCGGTGTTCTACAACAAGGTCCTGTTCACCCGCGCGGGCCTCGACCCCGACAAGCCGCCGGCCACCCTGGCCGAGGTGGTCACCGACGCCGAGAAGATCCAGGCGCTGGGCGGCGGGGTCAGCGGCTACTTCTTCGGCGGCGCCTGCCCCGGCTGCCAGCTCTTCACCAGCTGGCCCATGATCTGGGCCTCCGGCGGGGAGGTGCTCAACGAGCAGGGCACGGCGTCCACGATCGACAACCCCGATGCGGCGAAGGTGTACGGCGTGCTGCGCCGGCTGTACGACGAGGGCGTGGTGCCGGAGTCCGCGAAGAACGAGAACGGCACGACGTGGACCCAGCTGTTCGGCGAGGGCAAGGTCGGCATCCAGCCGATGGGCGCCACCGGCCTCCAGGGCATCAAGGAGGGACCGGACCTCCAGGTCGGCGTCGCGCCGATCCCGGGCCTGACCGGCGGTTCGTCGTCGTTCGTCGGCGGGGACGTGCTCGGCATCAGCGCGAACAGCCAGCACGCGGACGCGGCGTGGGACTTCATCTCCTGGACGCTGTCGAAGAAGGCCCAGGTGGACGTCGTGGCCAAGAACAAGAACATCACGGTCCGCGCCGACCTGGCCGACAACACCTACGCCAGGCAGGACCCGCGGCTCGGCGTGTTCAACAAGCTCGCCGGCGAGGGCCAGACCCCGATCTCGGTCAACTTCGGCAAGACCTTCAACGACCCCAACGGTCCGTGGACGCAGACGGTCATCGACGCGGTGTTCGGCACCGACGACCCGGCGACCGCGCTGCGCGACCACAACTCGGCGATCACCGAGTCCCTGTCGAGTGGCGGCTGACCCGTGGTGTCCTCTGCCGTGTCCCAGTCGCCACCCCGGGTGCCGGCGCCGACCTCCGCGGCGTCGGCACCACCCCGCCGCCGGCGGTCGCCGACGAACCGGACCCGGTTGGGGTTGCTGTACTCGGCCCCGATGGCCCTGCTGGTGCTGGTGCTGTTCGTCGTCCCGCTGGTGCTGCTGGTGTGGATGTCGTTCAACCACTGGCCACTGCTCGGCGCGTCCGAGCCGAACGGCGTGGCGAACTACAGCGCGCTGCGGGACCCCCTGTTCGGGCGCGCGGTCTGGTTCACGCTGAAGTACACGGCGGTCACCACGGTCGTGCTCGGCCTCGTCGCGTTCGGACTCGCCCTGCTCATCCAGCGCGACCGGCCCGGCGTCGGCGCGTTCCGCACGGTCTTCTTCCTGCCCAGCGCGGTCGGCCTGGCGTCCACGAGCTTCCTGTTCTACGGCCAGTTCAACACCGACGCGTCCCCGCTCAACCAGATCGTGGGCTGGCTCGGCCTCGGCCACGTCGACTGGCTCGGCTCGAACGGCACCGCGCTCGGCTCGTCCGTCGGCATGATCACCTGGCGCTTCGCCGGGTTCTACATGCTGATCCTGATGACCGGCCTGCAGAGCATCGACCCCGGCCTGTACGAGGCCGCGCGGATCGACGGCGCGAACCGCCGGCAGATCATGTGGCGGGTCACGCTTCCTCTGCTGCGGCCGACGCTGGCGCTCACCATGGTCCTGTCGGTGACCGGGTCACTGCTGGCGTTCGACCAGTTCTTCATCCTCACCGGCGGCCGCCACGACACCGCCACCGTCGTGATCGACATCTACCGCGAGGCGTTCCTGTCCCAGGACCTCGGCCGCGCGGCGGCGGTCTCCGTCGCGACCCTCGCCGTGCTGATCGTGCTGAACGTCGCCCAGCTGCGCCTGATCCGCCGAGAAGGGCGGTGACCATGCGCAGGACGGGGTTCTACGTCACCTGCACCGCGCTCGCCGTGCTCTTCCTGCTGCCGATGCTGTGGACGGCCTACTCCTCGGTGCACGGCCGCCAGACCGGGGGCACCGAGGGGTGGGGCGTGGACAACTACCGCCGCCTCGCCGAGTACGGCATCGGGATCGGCGGCTACCTGGTCAACACCCTCACGGTCTCGGTGGTGGCGGTGAGCGTGACCGTCGTGACGACGACCCTCGGCGGGTACGCCATGGCGCGCCTGGCCTTTCCCGGGCGCAACGTGCTCTTCCTCGTGACGCTGGCGATCCTGATGGTGCCGTACACGACGATCCTCGTGCCCCTGTACATCCTGCTCGGCTGGCTCGGGCTGCAGAACTCGCTCGTCGGGCTCGGGCTCGTCATGGCGGTGCTCCAGCTGCCGTTCGGGCTGTTCATGATGCGCAACTCCTTCGAGGCGCTGCCGGCGGAGCTGGAGGAGGCGGCGCTCATCGACGGCTGCACGGTGGGCGGCGCGCTGCGGCGGGTGCTGCTGCGCGGCGTGCTCCCCGGCATCGTCACCATCGCGTTGTTCTCGTTCCTGGCGGCGTGGAACGAGTTCGTCGCGCCGCTGATCTTCCTGACCGACGGCGACAAGCTCACGCTGCCGGTCGGGTTGTTCAACCTGTCCGTCGGCAACCTCGGTTCGGTCGACTTCGGCGCGCTGCAGGCCGGCGTGGCCACGTCCGCGCTGCCGTGCGTCGTCGTCTTCCTGATCCTGCAGCGCTACTACGTACGCGGTTTCACCTCGGGCGCCCTGAAGGGCTGAAGGAGTCTCGATGACCGACGGTCCCGTTCACCCCACCGCCACGGCCGTCTCGGCGCTGCGTCCGCTGCCCCTGTCGGACGTGCGCCTGACGAACGGCTTCCTCGGCGACTGGCAGCGCCGCAACGCCGTCAGGTCGCTGCCGTACTGCGTCGGCCAGCTCGACGCCGCCGGCGCGCTGGTCAACCTGCGCCGGGTCACCGGCGAGGCCGACGGCGCGTTCGAGAACATGTGGTTCGCCGACTCCGACGTCTACAAGACGCTGGAGGCCGCCGCGTGGCAGCTCGGCAGCACCCCGGACGACGCCGAGCTGCGGACCTTCGTGGACACCACCGGTGCGCTGCTCGCCAAGGCACAGGACGAGGACGGCTACCTCAACTCCTACCGCATGCTCGTCGAGCCGGACCAGCGGTGGACGAAGCTGCACCGGAGCCACGAGCTGTACTGCGCCGGGCACCTCATCCAGGCCGCCGTCGCCGCCGCGCGGGCCGGGGTCGGCGCGGAGGTCGTCACGGTCGCCCGGCGGCTCGCGGACCTGGTCGTCGAGCGGTTCGGCACGACGGACGCGGTCGACGGGCACCCGGAGATCGAGACGGCACTGGTGGAGCTGTACCGGGTGACCGGCCACGAGCCGTACCTGGCGCAGGCCAGGCGATTCCTGGACCTCCGCGGCCGCGGACTGCTCGACGGCGAGCGGTTCGGCCCGGCCTACCTGCAGGACCACCGGCCGGTGCGCGAGGTGACGGAGGTGACCGGGCATGTCGTGCGCCAGCTGTACCTGCTGGCCGGCATGGTCGACGTCGCCGTGGAGACGCACGACGACGAGCTGATGGCCGCCGCGCACCGGCTCTGGGACGACGCGTTCGGCGCCAGGACCTACGTCACCGGCGCACAGGGCTCGCGGCACCGCGACGAGGCGTTCGGCGACCCGTACGAGCTGCCGCCGGACCGCGCGTACGGCGAGACGTGTGCGGCGATCGCGAGCTTCCAGTGGAACTGGCGGATGCTGCTGGCCACGGGGGAGCCGAAGTACGCCGACGAGATGGAACGCGCGCTGTACAACGTGATCGCCGGCTCGACCGCGCTCGACGGCACGCACTTCTTCTACTCCAACACGCTGCACCTGCGCACCGGCCACGACGGCTCGCACGAGGACGCGCCGTCCGGCCGCCTGCCGTGGTACTCGTGCGCCTGCTGTCCACCGAACCTGGCCCGGCTGCTGGCCTCGCTGTCCGGCTACGCGGCGACCACCGACCACAGTGGACTCCAGCTCCACCTGTACGCGGCCGGCACCATCCAGACCACTGTGGACGGTGTCGAGGTCCGCGCCGAGGTGCGCACCGACTACCCCTGGGACGGCCGGGTCGTCGTGGCGCTCACCACCGACGCACCGCTCACGCTCTCGCTGCGGGTGCCCGGCTGGGCGCCGGCAGCCCTGCTGGACGGCGCACCGGCCGAGGTCACCGACGGCTACGTCCGCGTCCGGCGGGACTGGTCCGCCGGCGCCACCGTCACGCTCGACCTGCCCATGCGGCCGCGCACCGTCCGGCCGCACCCGCGGATCGACGCCGTGCGGGGCTGCGTCGCACTGGCCCGGGGGCCGCTCGTCTACGCGCTGGAACAGGCCGACCTCCCCGAGGGCGTCACGCTCGAGGACGTGCGGATCGACCCCGCCGCGGACATCGTCCCCGGCCGCCTGCCCGACATCCCCGTCACCCTGACCACCAGCGGCACGGTCGAGCGGCCGTCGTCCGGCGAGCTGTACCCGACCGAGGTCGAACCGACCGGCGAGCCGGTCGAACTCACCGCCATCCCGTATTTCCTGTGGGGCAACCGGACTCCCGGCCCGATGCGGGTCTGGATACCTGTCACCACGGGATAGTCCCCGCACCCCCTGCACCCCTGCGAGGTACCCGATGTCACGACGAAGTCTCCTCGGGATCACCATCACCACCGCGGTCGCCGCCGCGCTCCTCCCAGCCGTACCGGCCCAGGCAGCGGGCCACACGCTGGTGGTCGACGTCGCGGCGCCGTTCCGGCCGGTCACGCACGTCGCGTCCGGCGGGCTGTACGCGCTGGCCGAGAACAACCGGCCCGCCGACTCAACGCTGTTGCCCATCAGGATGAACACGCTCACCCAGCCGCCGCCCGGCGTGGGGCAGAAGCCCAACGGCCAGCCGCCCGGCGGTGACGCCCTCCTGGTCGCCCCGCAGGCCGACCGGGTCGGCGCGGCCGAGGTCATCCGCATGCCGGACATCTACCCGGACTTCCCGTATAGGTGGGTGAGCTGGGACGACTGGCTGTCCAAGGTGGACAGGATGGTGACCGCCCGGCTGGCCTCCACCTCGGTGAGCGACGTGGCCGCGTGGGAGATCTGGAACGAGCCGGACTGGACCTGGGACACCGCCGCGGCCGGCGACTTCAACGCCGGCTGGACGCGGACCGTCCAGCGCATCAGGACCCGGGACACCATCACCCCGGTCGCCGGCCCGGGTTACTCGGGCTGGAACGCGAACAGCATGCGTGCGTTCCTCACCAACGCCAAGAACACGGGCACGCTGCCGGACATGGTGGTCTGGCACGAGCTGAACCACAGCAGCGCGGCCGTCGCGGCCGACGTCGCGGCCTACCGCTCGCTGGAGTCGTCGCTCGGCATCAGTCCCCGGCAGATCTTCATCAACGAGTACGCCTGGACCGACGAGGTCGACGTGCCCGGCCGGGTGGCCAACTACATCGCGAAGTTCGAGCGGGCCGGGGTGTACGCCGCCGACCGCGCGTTCTGGTTCGAGTACGGCACGGTCAACGGGCTGGTGGTCAACAACAGCCAGCCGACCGGCACGTGGTGGCTCTACAGGTGGTACGGCGACATGGCCGGGCAGATGGTGCGCACCACCCCGCCCGCGCAGTCCGGCATCGACGGCTTCGCCTCCTACGACTCGACCCGCAGGCGCGTGGACGTCGTGTTCGGTGACGAGGCCGGCACGAACTCCGTGCGGCTGACCGGTCTCGGCGCGCTGGGGTCGAGCGTCCGCGTCACCCTGGAGTCGACGCCGGCGTCGGGCCGGTCCACCGCGGTGACCGCGCCGACCACGATCGCCAACACCACCGCCGCCGTCTCGGGTGGACAGCTCACGGTCTCGGTGCCCAACATGTCCGCGACGAGCGCGTACCACCTCGTGGTCCAGCCGACCAGTGGCGTGCCCGACTACCAGCAACGGTACGAGGCGGAGAACGCGTCGGTCTTCCGCGCTTCCCGGCTGGCCGCGTCGAACGCGTCCAACGGCGGTTACGTCGGCCGCATCGACAACTCGGGCGACCCGCGCGGCGACAGCTACGTGGACTTCGTCGTGAACGTGCCCAGCGCGCGGGCCTACACGATGACCATCGGCTACGCGAACGGCACCGGCGCGACGTCCACACAGGGCCTGGCCTACAACGGCGGCGCCTGGTCGACGGTCAGCTACCCGCCGACCGCGGGCTGGGCCCAGTTCGGCACGGTCTCGACCACGGTCACCCTCCGCGCCGGCTACAACGTGATCCGGCTGGCCAAGGGCGCGCCGTTCTTCGTCGGCGGCACCGGCTACGCGGAGCTCGACTACATCAACCTGACCTGACACCGCCACACCGAGAGCACCGGCCGCGGGTTCCCTGGCCGGTTGCCATGAATTGTTAACGCTAACATAGTTGAGAGGACTCGACGATGCGTCCACTCCCCAACCGGCCGCGCGCGGTGGCGCGGCCGGCGATCCTGGCCGTGCTGTCCCTGGCGGCCGGCCTGCTCGCCATCCTGGCCCCCGGTCCCGCCGACGCGAGCCAGACGCCCACGCCCGCTCAGGACCCGCCGGCCAGGACCGTGCGCGTCTGGTTGCTGCGGCCGTCCGACGTGCCCTACGACCAGCGCTACCCGGACGGGATCGCCGCTGTGATGCGGGAGGCCCAGCGGTACTACCAGCAGGAGCTGGGCAGGACGTTCCGCCTGGCGGACCCGGTCGTGCAGGTGGTGACCGGCGAGCACGTGAAGAGCTGGTACGAGAACACGCCGAACGGCGGCGACCGCTACTGGTGGGCCGTGTTCAACATGCAGCAGGAGCTGCTGCGCAGGTTCGACGTCAAGGCGCCCGACAGCCGGTGGATCAACGTCGGTGAGGTCATCGCCGAGGGCCTGGGCGCGGGCGGCGGGGGTGGCGGCGGCTGGGTGATCCTCTGCCAGCACGACGCCGACGGCGCCGCGGGCATCAACGGTCCGATGAACCGGTGGTACGGCGGCATGGTCCACGAGCTGGGCCACGCGTTCGGCCTGCCGGACTCCACCTCGACGGACGGCACCCCGATGTCCGCGTCCTTCTACGCCTACCCGAACACGCACTTCAACCAGAGCCAGAAGACCGCGATCCTGACCGGTCCCTACGGCACGTTCCTGAGCTAGGCACAGCCTGTCCTAGGAGGACACATGAGACGGCTCGCACTGTTGACCACCGCGCTACTGGTGGCCGGGGCCGCGGTCGCCGCGCCGGCCAGCGGCGCGCCACTGGCGGACACGTTCCAGGGCATCCCGAACCTCGCGCCGAACGCGTGCCGCAACTCCGGCCTGCCGCGCTCGTACGGCACCAACTTCCAGACGCCGAACGACCCGAACGGCCGGGGTTTCTTCAACACCACGGCGATCGGCTGGGACGGCAACTACTGGCCCGTCACGGCGTTCCTGTCCGGCTCGTTCTTCGCCCGGGGGGTCAACTCGACCTTCAACGGGCTGTGCGGCGGCATGTACACGTTCAGCGCGTACAACTTCGGTAGCGCCCCGGCCGCGCAGTCGGTGCAGTGGACCGAGGACAGCGGCTACCTGCCGGCCATGACGACCACCCGCACCTCGGGCACCGTCGGCATCACCATCAAGAACTTCGCCAACCGGGTCACCATCGGCGGCAACGCGTTCGTGCTGGTCTACACCCGCGTGTCGGTCAGGAACAACGGCTCGTCGCCGGTGACGGTCCCGCCGGGTGGCGCCGGCCCGAACCTGGTGCGGCTGACCAGCTCCGCCCTGGACACCGTCGCGGCGGGCCAGACCAGCAACCACGACTTCGTGGTGGCGGTGGACAACTTCGGCAGCGGCGCCGCGCTGCCGACCGGCACGGCGCTGTCGTCGAACGCGCCGAGTTACGACACCGCCTACAGCCAGATGGCGTCGTACTGGAACTCGCGGCTCGCGGAGCTGAACACCTTCAGCCTGCCCAACACCACGCTGCCGAACACCGGCAGCCTGGCCAACCCGGGCACCGCGATGGTCAACGCCTACAAGGCCGGCACCATCTACAACCTCATGATGCAGGTCGGCGAGGCCGAGTTCAGCGCGGCGAACAACTACGCCTGGCTGCTCAACCACGACGTACCGGGCGAGCTGACCGCCAAGTTCGAGACCGGGGACTACCACGACGGGCGCAACCTGCTGCTGACCGGCCGCATCTCCGAGGCGACGAACTTCGACGAGGTCGGCGCCAACTGGTACTGGGACGGCGTCTGGAAGACGATGGGCTCGTGGGCGACGTACCTGGCGAAGACGAACGACACCGCGTTCGTCAGCCAGTACTTCCACGACGACTCCGGCGGCAGCAGCCCGTGGGGTCCGAGCCTCTACACCATCGCCCGCAACCGCTACCCCGCGCAGCTCGCCTCCGACGGCACGCTCGCGACGAACTTCGACAACGACTCCACCGGCCGCTGGCTGTTCAGCAACTTCTCCGCGCTGCAGATGCTCGCGTCGTACCGCTACATCGCCGGCCGGATCGGCCAGAGCGGCGAGGCGAGCTGGGCGGACACCGCGTACACCAATCTGCTCACCTCGCTGAACACGG
>NZ_JBJMIE010000102.1:0-11118 GCF_045807065.1 Actinophytocola sp.
ATCCAGAACGACATCCTCAAGGAGTTCATGGTCCGCAACACCTACATCTACCCGCCGACGCCGTCGATGCAGATCATCTCCGACATCTTCGCGTTCACCTCGCGCGAGATGCCCAAGTTCAACTCGATCTCCATCTCCGGCTACCACATGCAGGAGGCCGGGGCCACCGCCGACCTCGAGCTGGCGTACACCTTGGCCGACGGAGTGGAGTACATCAGGGCGGGTGTCGATGCCGGGCTGCCGGTCGACTCGTTCGCGCCGCGGCTGTCGTTCTTCTGGGCCGTGGGCATGAACTTCTTCATGGAGGTCGCCAAGCTGCGGGCCGCGCGGCTGCTGTGGGCGAAGCTCGTGAAGCAGTTCGACCCGAAGTCGGACAAGTCGCTGTCGTTGCGGACGCACTGCCAGACGTCCGGCTGGTCGCTGACCGCGCAGGACGTCTACAACAACGTGATCCGCACGTGCGTCGAGGCCATGGCGGCCACGCAGGGGCACACGCAGTCGTTGCACACCAACGCGTTGGACGAGGCGCTCGCGCTGCCGACCGACTTCTCCGCGCGCATCGCGCGCAACACGCAGTTGTTGCTGCAGAAGGAGTCCGGCACCACGCGGGTCATCGATCCCTGGGGTGGCAGCGCTTTCGTCGAGCGGCTCACCTACGAGCTGGCGGTCAAGGCCTGGGGCCACATCCAGGAGGTCGAGGCGGCCGGCGGCATGGCCCGTGCGATCGACGCGGGCATCCCGAAGCTGCGCATCGAGGAGGCGGCGGCCCGCACGCAGGCCCGCATCGACTCCGGCCGCCAGCCCGTGATCGGCGTGAACAAGTACCGGCTCGCGGACGCGGACGAGGCCATCGACGTGCTCAAGGTCGACAACGCCGGCGTGCGGGCACAGCAGCTGGAGAAGCTGCGGCGGTTGCGGGCGGAACGCGACCAGGGCGCCGTCGACCGGGCGCTTTCCGCGTTGTCCGCCGCCGCGAACGGCACCGGGAACCTGCTGGCGCTGGCGATCGACGCGGCACGCGTGAAGGCGACCGTCGGCGAGATCTCCGACGCGCTGGGCGAGGTCTGGGGACGGCACTCGGCGCAGATCCGTACGATCTCCGGCGTCTACTCCGAGGAGGTCGGTGGCGTGTCCAATGTGGCGGAGGCGCGCCGGGTGGTCGACGAGTTCGCCGAGGCGGAGGGCAGGCGGCCACGCATCCTCGTCGCCAAGATGGGGCAGGACGGCCACGACCGCGGGCAGAAGGTGATCGCGACGGCCTTCGCCGACCTCGGCTTCGACGTCGACGTGGGCCCGCTGTTCCAGACGCCGGCGGAGGTCGCGCGGCAGGCGGTCGAGGCGGACGTGCACATCGTGGGCGTCAACTCGCTGGCCGCCGGGCACCTCACGCTCGTGCCCGCCCTGCGCGACGAGCTGGCCGCGCTGGGCCGCGACGACATCATGATCGTCGTCGGTGGCGTGATCCCGCCGCAGGACTACGACGAGCTGTACCAGGCGGGTGCCACCGCGATCTTCGGTCCTGGCACGGTGATCGCCGAGGCGGCGACCGACCTGCTGCGCAAGCTGTCGGAACAGCACGGGTACTGATGGCCCGGGAAATAGACCTCGACGCGTACGCCAAGGGTGTCCTCGCCGGTGAGCGGGGGCCGCTCTCCAAGGCGATCACGCTGGTCGAGTCGCGGCGGCCGGACCACCGCGACCTCGCCCAGCGGTTGCTGGTGGAGCTGCTGCCGCACGCCGGCGGGGCGCACCGGGTCGGCATCACGGGTGTGCCCGGCGCGGGCAAGTCGACGTTCATCGACGCGCTGGGCACGTCCCTGACCGAGTCGGGGCACCGGGTCGCGGTGCTGGCGGTCGACCCGTCGTCCACCCGGACGGGTGGCTCGATCCTCGGCGACAAGACCCGCATGGCTCGGCTGGCTACCGACCCGTCCGCGTTCATCCGGCCGTCGCCCACCTCGGGGACACTGGGTGGGGTGACCCGCGCGACCCGCGAGACGATCGTGCTGATGGAGGCGGCCGGCTACGACGTGGTGCTGGTGGAGACGGTCGGCGTCGGGCAGTCCGAGGTCGCGGTCGCCAACATGGTCGACTGCTTCCTCCTGCTGACCCTGGCGCGCACCGGCGACCAGCTGCAGGGCATCAAGAAGGGCGTGCTGGAGCTGGCCGACGTGGTCGCCGTCAACAAGGCGGACGGCGACCACGAGGCGCTGGCCCGCAAGGCGGCGCGGGAGCTGGCCGGCGCGCTGCGGTTGCTGCGCGGGCACAACGACGTGTGGAACCCGCCGGTGCTGACCTGCAGCGGCCTGACCGGCACCGGGCTGGACACGGTGTGGGAGCAGGTCCAGCGGCACCACGACACCCTGTCCGCATCGGGTGAGCTGGCGGCCAAGCGCCGGCGGCAGCAGGTGGACTGGACGTGGACGATGGTGCGGGAGACGTTGCTGACGCGGCTGTCCGAGCACCCCGGGGTCCGTGCGCTGACACCGTCGCTCGAACGGCAGGTGGCCGACGGCGAGCTGACCCCGACGCTCGCGGCAGAACGGATCCTGGAGGAGTTCGCGGACTGAGCGGAGCTTGCGGAGCGAACATCGGTTCTGAGCGAAGCTTGCGGAGCGAACATCGATACTGAGCGAAGCTTGCGGAGCGAACATCGATACTGAGCGAAGCTTGCGGAGCGAACATCGATACTGAGCGAAGCTTGCGGAGCGAACGTCTACACATGAGCCGGATCGAGGAGATGCTGTCCGAACTGCCCGGCTGCTCGCGCGTCGGGCAGTACCGGGCGGAAGTGGACGGCTGGCCCGTCGACCGGCTGGAGGCACTTGGGCACGCCATCCTCGCGTCCGGGGACGCCCAGCACTGGGCCGTTCGCAGTGTCCTGGACCACGTGCTGAACCTCCTGGCGCTGAGCCCGTCCGACGAGCGGGCCGCCGCCGTGGTGCGCGTCGTGGCGGACGGCCTGCCGCTGGAGTCGGTCCGGACGGTGGCGGCCATGCTCGCGCAGGGGCAGCGGGCGCGGGTGCTCGTGTCCGTGCTGGCCGGCATGCCGCCCGGCGACGCCGCGACCGAGCTGGGCGCGTGCCTGTTGCACGAGATGATCCTGCGCCGCATGCCGGTGGACGCCGTCGCCGCCGCCTGGGCACAGCGGCTGGCCGGGCACCCGCTGGCCGAACTGCCGCTGCACTCGCTGCCGGGCGAGACCCGGGTGCCGCTGCCGCACTTCGGCACCCACGCGAAGTCGCACGACACCCCGTTCCTGCCGGGCAGGGTGGACCTGATCACCGCCTCGGGGACGGTCCCCGCCGTCGCGCGGGCCCCGGCGCCCGCGGACCTGACCTCTGCCGTCAGGACCTGGCTGACCAGGTCGAACGGCCGGGCGGAGGCGGCGATGTGCACGCTCGACCCGCCAGTGTCCCCAGGCTCCGTCGGCGTTCGCACGATCGAGGCGCTGGGCCTCGACTGCCTGGCGGGTGGCGGACTGGCACTGCGCCGCGCGAGCCTGGACGAGGTGGTGCCCGTGCTGTTCGCCGCCGCGGCGTACGGCGGCGCCTACGACGAGGGTCTGGGTGGCGCGTACGGCCGGGAGGCCGCGTGGCGCTCGCTGAACGCGCTGGCCGGTGGCTCACACGTCGGCTGCGCGTGGTGGCTCTTCGACGCCGCGAACGACTGGTTCCAGCGGATCGCGTGGGATCTGGGCGTGCTCTGCCTCCGCCCCGGTGGTCACGTTATGGCAGTGCTGGCCTCGACGGATAGTGACTAGCCCGGCTACTTCGCTACCCTGGTGTGCATGCGTAGCGCCACCCGACTGCTCGTCGTGACCCTCACGGGCCTCATCGTGGCGCTGCTTCCGGTTCACGCGTTCGCCGAGTCACAGCCATCGAACCGCGAGTACGGCCTCGTCGCCGGGCAACAGCCGACGCCGCCGCCCACCGGACCGACCGCCGCGACGAGCGCGCCGACCATCGACCTCGACCCCGCCGAACAAGAGGCGAAGAAGGCCGAGCAGCGGCGCAAGCTCGTCATGGGGATCACCTCCGTCCTGCTGGTAGGCATCGTGATCTGGGGCCGCAGCATCAAGCGGAAGAAGGCGAAGGCCGGCTGACCGCTGGCCGACAGAGATCGTTTAGCGAGGCAGAAGGACCGGCACCGTTCGGCGCTCTGGTCGTACCGGCAAGCGGTTCACCAGCATATCTAGCCTGGTCCTTCAAGCCGATGGTGCAGGATTGGCGAATCATGGCGAACACAGGGGACTCCGGGAGGGTGGCGTGACCGTGCTCGACTCACGCTCCGACCTTCCCGGGGATGACAGGGCCGGGGTGCTGATCACCGACGAGGGCGTCAGTATGCCTCGTGTGGAGGACATCGGAGCCGGCCGCGGGCCGGAGTGGTTGGACAGCTGGCTGACGCGCAACGCGCTGGACGTCGTCGCGTGGTACCGGCACATCCACCAGCACCCCGAACTGTCCAGGCGTGAGTACAACACCACTGAGATGGTGGCCGGTCTGCTCTCGTCGGCGGGCCTGCGGCCGAAGGTCTTCGACACGGGCACCGGCCTGATCTGCGACATCGGCGTCGGCGACCGGTGCGTCGCGCTCCGCGCCGACATGGACGCGCTGCCCGTCACCGAGCTGACGGGTCTGCCGTTCGCGTCGAGCGTGCCCGGCGTCGCACACGCGTGCGGCCACGACGCGCACACGTCGATGCTGCTCGGCGCGGGTCTCGCGCTGGCGTCGGCACCGGAGCTGCCCGGCCGCGTGCGGCTGGTGTTCCAGCCGGCCGAGGAGGTCATGCCGGGCGGCGCGCTGGACGTCATCGCGTCCGGCGGCCTCGACGGGGTGCGGTCGATCTTCGGCCTGCACTGCGACCCGCGCCTGCAGGTCGGCAGCGTCGGCACCCGGGTCGGCGCGATCACGTCCGCGACGGACCTGCTGGAGCTGAGGCTGACGTCGCCGGGCGGCCACACGTCCCGGCCGCACCTGACGGCCGACCTCGTGCACGCGCTCGGCACGGTCATCACCGGCCTGCCCGCGCTGCTGTCCCGCCGCGTCGACCCGCGCTCGGGGACGGTGCTGGTGTGGGGCGCGGTGCACGCGGGCGAGGCCCCGAACGCGGTCCCGCAGGACGGCATGCTGCGCGGCACCCTGCGCACGGGCGACCACGAGGTGTGGGCCGACCTGGAGCCGCTGGTGGCCGGCCTGGTCCAGTCACTGCTCGCCCCGACGGGTGTCGGCTTCGAGCTGGAGCACCGCCGCGGCGTGCCCCCGGTGGTCAACGACGTGGAGTCCGAGGCCGTCCTGCGCGCGGGCGTCGAGGCCGCACTGGGCGAACGCGCGGTGACGGGCACGAAGCAGTCCTCGGGCGGCGAGGACTTCGGCTGGTACCTGGAACACATCTCCGGCTCGTTCGCCCGCCTGGGCGTCTGGTCCGGCGAGGGCCCCCAGCCCGACATCCACCAGCCCACGTTCCGCATCGACGAACGCGCACTACTGACAGGCGTCCGCGTCCTAACCCACACCGCCCTAGCAGCCCTAGCCTAAACCCCGCGAGTCCAACAGTCCGGACCCGCGTGTCCAACGCTCCAGACACGCGAGTCCAACATTCCGAACTCGCGTGTCCAACATTCCAGACGCGCGAGTTCAACGTTCCGGACCTTCGAGTTCAACGTTCCGGAGGCGCGTCCTCTCGGTTGAACTCGCGCGTCCCCTCGGTTGGACACGCGGGTCTTTTCGGTTGAACTCGCGCGTCCCCTCGGTTGGACACGCGGGTCTTTTCGGTTGGACACGCGCGTCCCCTCGGTTGGACACGCGGGTTAGCTGTGGATCGTGTCCAGTACCAGTGGTGTCGGGGTCGGTGGCTGGTCGGTGATCTCGTACGTGTCGGCCAGGGCCGCCAGTGCGCCCTCCACCGCGTCCGGGGTGTCGGTGTGCAGTTCCAGCAGAGGGGCACCGCTGACCACGGCTTCTCCTGGTTTCACGTGGCACACGACGCCCGCGGCGGCCTGCACCGAATCCTCCTTGCGCGCCCGGCCCGCACCGAGACGCCACGCGGCGACCCCCACGCCGAGCGCGTCCAGGCGGTTCAGGTAACCGTCCCGCGGCGCCTCCACCACGTGCACGTGTCGCGGCCTGGGCAACTCGGCCGATGGGTCGCCGCCCTGGGCCGCGATCATCCGCGCCCACGTCTCGTACGCCTCGCCGGACGCCAGTACCGCGGCCGGGTCCGCCGACACCCCGGCCAGCGACAGCATCTCCGACGCGAGCGCGACCGTCAGCAACACCACGTCCGCCGGTCCGCCGCCCTTGAGCACCTCGACGGCCTCGGCCACCTCGACCGCGTTCCCCACCGCGCGCCCCAGCGGCACCGACATGTCCGTGAGCAGGGCCGTCACCTTCTGCCCGTGCGCGACCCCGATGGACACCAGGGCCGAGGCGAGCGTTCGCGCGTCCTCCAGTGACTTCATGAACGCCCCGGAGCCGACCTTCACGTCCAGCACCAGCGCGCCCGCGCCCTCCGCGATCTTCTTCGACATGATCGACGACGCGATCAACGGCACGCACTCGACCGTGCCCGTCACGTCCCGCAGCGCGTACAGCTTCCGGTCCGCCGGCGCCAGCCCGGACGTGGGCGCGCAGACCACGGCCCCCACGGTCAGCAGCTGGTCGCGGATCTCGTCGGAGGTCAGCGACGCCCGCCATCCGGGGATGGACTCCAGCTTGTCGAGCGTGCCACCCGTGTGCCCCAGCCCTCGCCCGGACAGCTGCGGCACCGCGACCCCGCACGTCGCCACCAGCGGCGCCAGTGGCAGCGTGATCTTGTCGCCGACCCCGCCCGTCGAGTGCTTGTCGACCGTCGGCACCGGCCACGACAACCGCTCACCCGAGTCGATCATCGCCTGCGTCCACCGGGACGTCTCCGCGAACGTCATCCCGTTGAGGAACACCGCCATGGCCAGGGCCGACATCTGCTCCTCGGCCACGAGACCACGGGTGTACGCGTCGATCACCCAGTCGATCTGGTCGTCCGTCAGGACCCCGCCGTCCCGCTTGGTCCGGATTACATCGACAGCCGCGTGCTTCACAGGCTCACGGTAGATCGCCCGGCCCGAACGCGTGCGGCAGGACCTCGGACATCGGCGCCGGACCGGCCGGGGTGTCCATCAGGCAGTCCGGCCCACCCAGCTCGAACAGGATCTGCCGGCACCGTCCGCACGGCATCAGCAGGTCACCCGACCCGCTCCGGCACGCCACCGCCACCAGCCTGCCGCCACCCGTCAGCCGCAGCTGCCCGGCCATGGTGCACTCGGCGCACAGGCCCACCCCGTACGCGGCGTTCTCCACGTTGCACCCGGTCACCAGCCGCCCGTCGTCCACCACCGCCGCGGCACCGACCCGCAGCCCGGAGTAGGGACAGTAAGCCAGCTGGGCCGCCTCCACAGCGGCGGCCCGCAGCTTGTCCCAGTCGACCTCAGTCACGATGTCCGCTCCGCAAAGCTCCGCCAGCTCCGCCAGAAACGCTCAGTCACCTTCACCTCGCCGATAGGGCACACCATCAGCAGCCGGCGGCCGCAGTCGCTGCGCCGCCAGGGCCAGTACCACCAGCGTGATGATGTGCGGTGTGTACGGCAGGAACTCCTGCGGCAGCTCGTCGGTGAAGTAGTACAGCACGTACATGGCCGCGGCCCCGATGACCGCGAACATGGCCGTCTTCCACTTCCGGCGGAGCACCTGCCAGCAGAACACCAGCACGACGGCGATGACCGCCGAGTACAGCAGTGCGTGCACGGCCTCCGGGGTCGCCGACAGCCGCAGCCCGTCCGCGTACCCGAACAGCCCGGCGCCGGCCAGCGTGCCACCCGGCCGCCAGTTGCCGAAGATCATCGCGGCGAGGCCGATGAAGCCGCGGTTCGCGGTCTGCCCCTCCTGGTAGATCGACGGGCTGGACCCGAGCACCAGCGCCGCGCCGGCGATCCCCGCGAGCGCACCGGAGGCGATCACCGCCACGTACTTGTGGAAGTACACGTTGACGCCCAGCGACTCCGCGGCCACCGGGTTCTCGCCGCACGACCGCAGCCGCAGGCCGAACCGGCTGTGCCACAGCACGTAGTACGTCGCGACGACCAGCAGGATCCCGATGATCAGCATGGGCGACACCCGCGTCACCAGCCCGCGCAGCAGGCCGGCGACGTCGGAGACGATCACCCGCTGGTCCTTCTCCAGGTCGCCGAGCCAGTCGGAGAGGCCGGGCGCGGAGAACGTGTCGAACTGCGGGATCGGCGGCGAGTCGCGCGGGTTGTCCGAGATCGGCTCGAAGATCAGCGTCGAGAGGTACTTCGTGACGCCCGCGCCCAGCAGGTTGATGGCCACACCGGACACGATGTGGTTGACGCCGAAGGTCACCGTCGCGACCGCGTGCAGCGCGCCACCCAGCGCACCGCAGATCATGCCGGTCACCACGGCCATCCACGGTCCCCAGTGGTAGCCGCCGAACGCCGCGCCCCAGGTGCCGAGGATCATCATGCCCTCGAGCCCGATGTTGATCATGCCGGAACGTTCGGCCCAGATGCCGCCGAGGCCGCAGAGGAGGATCGGCAGCCCCAGCGTGACCGTGTTCTGCATGGTCGACGACGACGTCAGCGCCGGTTCCCCGGTCCAGTACGAGGTCAGGGCCAACACGACGATGACCGCGACGACACCGATCGTGAACACCGCCCAGCCGGGCAGCTTCCGCTTGCGTGGCGGCGGGGCCATGGTCATGCCGGAGGCCGCCGGCGCCACCTCGACCATGCTCACGACCGCACCTCACCCTCTCCTCGCAGGCTCCGACCGGGCGGCCGCCGGTCGTGGTGCCCGTGGTTCACTCCGCAAGCTCCGCTCACTGCACAGCCTCCGGTTCCACCACGGTGCCGGTGGCCTGGCCGACCCGCCGCTGCTCGGCGGCCAGTTCCATCCGCTTGACGATCTCGTACGCGACGACCACCGAGAGCACGATCGCCCCCTGCATGATCGTCGCGATCTCCCTCGGCACGCCCACGTTGTCCAGCGCGCCCTTCGCCTTCTCCAGGAACGCCCACAGCAGCGACCCGAACGCGATGCCCACCGGGTGGTTGCGGCCCAGCAGCGCGATGCCGATGCCCGCGAACCCGTAGCCGGACGCGAAGTTCAGCGTGTACGCGTGGTCGCGGCCGAGGATCTCCGGCATGCCGACCAGCCCCGCGATCGCGCCCGACACCAGCAGCTCCACCACGATCATCTTCTTCGCGTTGACGCCACCGGCCGCGGCCGCGGTGGGCGACAGGCCGGACGCCTTCAGCTCGAACCCGAACCGGGTCCGGTTCATCACCACCCCGTACACGGCGGCGGCGATGACCGCCAGCAACACCAGCCCGAACACCGTGCCCTTGCTACCCAGGTCGATGCCGGGCACCTGGCCGGATTTCGGGATCGGCTCGGTGGTGACGTTGTTGCCGACCAGGATGCCGAACTGGTCGCGGCGGATGAGGAACGCGGCGAGCCCGAACGCGATCGCGTTCATCATGATCGTGGAGATCACCTCGTGCACCCCGCGGGTGACCTTCAGAACCGCCGGCAACGCGGCCCACGCCGCGCCCGCGATGGCCGCGACGACGAGGATGACCAGCCAGTGCAGCACGGGCGGCAGCACGATCGCGCCGCCGACGATGGCCGCGACCACCGCGCCGACCCGGTACTGGCCCTCGATCCCGATGTTCAGCAGGTTCATGTGGAACCCGATGGCGGCGGCCAGCGCGGCCAGCATGTAGATGGCCGTCGAGTTGACGATGTCGACCGCGACCTGGCCCTCGCCGACCTGGCCGATCATCGCGCCGAGCGCCTTGCCGGGGTTCGCCCCGGACACGATCAGCACGATCGCGCACAGCACCGCGGCGAAGACGATCGCCAGGACGGGCGCCAGCAGCGACGAGCGCAGCCGGGCGTTCATGCCACCACCGTCCCCGCTCCGTGGCACCGGAACGCTCCGCGGGCTCCGCTACTCCGGTGCCCTCCGCGGGGCCGCCGGCGGTCCGAGCATCGATGATTCGCTCCGCAAGCTCCGCTCATGCCTCACCTCCGGTGACCAGCTGACCTGACTCGTCCACGTGGCCGGCCCCGGTCATCGCGCTGCCGAGGTCCTCCGGCGTGACGGTGGCCGGGTCGGCGTCCGCGACGAACCGCCCGCGCAGCATGACCTTGATGGAGTCGGACAGGCCGATCAGCTCGTCGAGGTCGGCGGACACCAGCAGCACGGCGAGGCCGTCGCGCCGGGCGTTGCGGATGTGGTCCCAGATGGCGGCCTGTGCGCCGACGTCGACGCCGCGGGTGGGGTGGGAGGCGATCAGCAGCTTCGGCTCGCCGGACAGCTCCCGGCCGATCACCAGTTTCTGCTGGTTGCCGCCGGACAGGGACGCGGCCGCGACCTCGATGCCCGGCGTGCGGACGTCGAACTGCTCGACGATCCGCTGAGTGTCCTTGCGGGCGCCGGCCACGTCGAGGAACGCGCCGCGCGCGGTCGGGCGCCTGGTCTGGTAGCCGAGGATCCGGTTCGCCCACAGGGGCTGGGTGAGCAGCAGGCCGTGCCGGGTGCGGTCCTCGGGGATGTAGCCGATGCCGGCCTCGCGGCGGGCGAGCGTGCCGGCCCTGGTCAGGTTCTGGTCCGCGAGCAGCACGCGACCGCTCGCGGCCCTGCGGATGCCCATGATCGTCTCGACCAGCTCGGTCTGGCCGTTGCCCTCGACGCCGGCGATGCCGAGCACCTCGCCGGAGTGGACGACCAGGTCCAGGTCGTCGAGCAGGCGGCGGCCGTCACCCGTCTCGAGGACGAGGTTCTCGACCCGGAGGACCACCCTGTCGGTGACGGTCGACTCGCGGGTCTCGGGGCTGGGCAGCTCGGAGCCGACCATCATCTCGGCGAGCTGGCGGGAGGTGACCGTCTCGGGGTCGACCGTGCCGACGGTGGTGCCGCGGCGGATCACGGTGATCGAGTCCGCGATGGCGCGGACCTCGTCGAGCTTGTGGGAGATGAAGAGGATCGTGTGGCCGGAGTCGCGCAGCTCGCGGAGGTTGACGAAGAGCGCGTCCACCTCCTGCGGCACCAGCACGG
>NZ_JBJMIE010000103.1:0-14372 GCF_045807065.1 Actinophytocola sp.
ATCACGCCGACCTCCGCGGACAGCGTCCGGATGTCACTGAGCCCGCGACCGTCCATGCGGATCTTCTCGCGCAGCACCCGCTAGCGCACCAGGGACTTCGTCAGCGACCGGAACGCGGCGCCGACCTCCTTCTCGCGGCCCTCGAACGCGCCGCCCTCGACCGCGCCGACCTTCTCCAGGGTCGCGGCCTTGAGCTCGTCGATCCGGCTCTCGCGCTCCTGCTTGCCGGCGATGGTCAGCGCCTGGGCCAGCTCGTCGGTCACCGCGGCGGCGACGGCCTCGTAGGCGTCCTGCTCGTAGGCCGGGAACACCGGGTAGTCGGCGGTCTCCTTCGCGGCCACCTCGGCCAGCCGCTGCTGCGCCTCGACCAGCACGCGGATGAACGGCTTCGCGGCCTCCAGGCCGGACGCGACGACCTCCTCGGTCGGCGCCTGCTGCCCGTCCGCGATCAGGTCGAGCACGTTCTCGGTGGCCTCCGCCTCGACCATCATGATCGCGACGTCGCCCGACTCGACCACGCGGCCGGCGACGACCATGTCGAACGCGGCCTTCTCCAGCTGCTCGTGGGTCGGGAACGCGACCCACTGCTCACCGATCAGCGCCACCCGCACGCCGCCGATGGGGCCGGAGAACGGCAGGCCCGAAATCTGCGTGGACGCGGAGGCGGCGTTGATCGCCACCACGTCGTACAGGTCCTGGGGGTTGAGCGACTGGACGGTGATGACGACCTGGATCTCGTTGCGCAGGCCGTCCACGAAGGACGGACGCAGCGGACGGTCGATCAGGCGGCAGGTGAGGACGGCGTCGGTCGACGGCCGGCCCTCGCGGCGGAAGAACGAGCCGGGGATGCGGCCCGCGGCGTACATCCGCTCCTCGACGTCCACCGTCAGCGGGAAGAAGTCGAAGTGCTCCTTCGGGTGCTTGGAGGCCGTGGTGGCGGACAGCAGCATGGTCTCCTCGTCGAGGTAGGCCACGACGCTGCCCGCGGCCTGCCGGGCGAGCCGGCCGGTCTCGAAGCGGATGCTGCGCTTGCCGAAGTTGCCGTTGTCGATCACGGCGGTGGTCTCGTGAACTCCAGCTTGGCTGAAGTCGGTCATGGAGAAACTCCTCGTTATCCTCACGGGCGCGTGCACACCCCATACGGGGCAACAGGGCACGGGGTCGCGGTCCGAACGAGGCCGGTCTTCGATCGAAGTCCCCGGGGTTCTCATTCACCCGGAGACCACTACCGAGGACCGGCTATCTGTATGGTCCCCGCACGCGGCGAGCGCTCGCCCTCTGTTCGTCTGTGTGTCAGTAAAAGACTCGGGGGGAGCGGTCTGTGCTGACCACTCCCCCTCCGGGTCCTATCGGCGCAGGCCGAGTCGCTGGATCAGCGAACGGTAGCGTTCGATGTCCACGTTCGTCAGGTAGTTGAGCAGCCGGCGGCGACGGCCGACCAGCAGCAACAGACCCCGACGCGAGTGGTGGTCGTGCTTGTGCACCTTGAGGTGCTCGGTCAGGTCGCTGATGCGCTTGGTCAGCATCGCGACCTGGGCCTCCGGCGACCCGGTGTCCTTCTCGTGGACCCCGTAGTCCGCCAGGATGGTCTTCTTCTGCTCGGTGGACAGCGCCACTCGGTGTTCTCCTCAGTTTGTGATGTGCCGTGTTCGAGGTGTTTCGGGCACCAGCCACCACGGACCGCAGCCGGACCCAACGACCAAGGCTAACAGGCGGGTAATCAACGCTGCTCACCGGGCGCGCCCGACAGGGCGACCCGGTCGAGGGCCGTGTACACCGGACCGACCGGTGTCAGGTCACTGCGGTACAACACCACCTCGTCAGTCAGCCACCACTGTCCACAATACCCGTCCAACGCGGCGGCCGCCGCGACCGCCGCGTCGTTGGCGCCCCGGCCGCGTCGCCACCGGGCCACGGTGACGTGCGGGACGAACGCCAGCTCGTCGGTCTGGTCGCCGAGCACCCCGGCCAGCCTGCGCAGGGCCGCGCCGTGCTCGGCGTCCGGCGTGTCCACCCCGACCCACAGGACGCCGGGGAACCTGCCCGCCGCGCGCAGCCGCAGCCGGCACCCGCGCAGGCCGGCCGCCTGCGCGCGGAACCAGACGGCGCGCCGGTCGGCGTGCTCGCGGTCGCCGTAGAACCCGAGGGTGATGTGCCAGCGGTCGGGCGGCGCCCACGTCAGCTCGGGCGCGGCACCCCGCGCGCCGCCCAGCCGCTGTGCCAGCTCGTCACACACCTCGCGGGGCAGTTCGATCGCCGAGAAGAGCCGCGTCATGTCGTGGCCGTCGCGGTATGGGACACCCTGCTCACGGCGGTCACGCCGAAGGACGCCGTCATCGCGTCACTGGGGCTGACCAGCCCTCCGCAGCAGGTCGGCCAGCTCCGGGAACCGGCCGTTGAGCAGGCCGGCCGCGGCGGTGAGGTCGTTCGGCTCGGCGACCCGGCGCAGCGCGGCGACCGCGACCCGGTCGTTGCGGCCGATGTCCACCGGCAGGTTGTCCCTGGTCACCGACGGGTGGGAGGCGCGGACCTCTTCGAGCGCACGAACCATGGCCTCCTTCTTGCCGGCCGCCACGTCCGGCACCAGGACCTTGCGCTCGAGCATGATCAGCCGGGCCAGCACCGCCGGGTTGCCGATCTTGGCGCGGCGGCCGCTCATCACCTGGCTGAGCATGGGGGCGCTGATGCCGAGCACCTCCGCGAGGTAGGCCTGGGAGATGTCGAAGGCCACGACGAGCCGCCGCACGCGGTCGCCGAGGGGCTCCCCGTACCACTCGCGCTGCAACGCGAGGTTGCGCTGGACGATCTTGTGGTCCTCCACCGTCGTTACTCCCCTGAGTCCCGCTCGCCTGACGCGCCGTGTTCGCTCCCGACCACAGAGCATCTTGCCAGTAGTGCGCGGGATACGCGGTAAAACCGGACAGGCCTTCGCATCTGCACGCCTGCGCGTGTCAGGACAGCAGGTCACGCGTCCTGAGCACGTCCCGGTGCATCTCCTCGACCAGGGCCTGGGTGGTGTCGAACCGCTCCATGTCCCGCAGCTTGGCGATGAAGTCGACGCCGACCCGCTGGCCGTAGAAGTCCTCGTCGACGTCCAGCACGAACGCCTCGACGCGGCGTTCGCGGCCGGAGAAGGTCGGGTTGGTCCCGACGCTGACCGCGGCCGCCAGCGGCTCCCGGTTCGGGCTGCCCAGCAGGGAGAACCGGGCGGCGTAGACCCCGTCGGCGGGGATGGCGGCGTAGCGCGGGGTGGACAGGTTGGCCGTCGGGAAGCCCAGCTCGTGCCCGCGCCGGTCGCCGCGGACGACGATGCCTTCCAGCCGGTGCGGCCGGCCCAGCGCCGCCTCGGCGGCGGTCACGTCGCCGGCGTTGATGCAGGCGCGGATGTAGGTCGAGGAGAACGTGATCTCCTCGCCGGCCCTGTGGTTCGGCACGGTCACCAGCTTGGCGCCCTCGACCGCGAACCCGAACCGGTGCCCGAGCTGGGTGAGCGTCTCGACCGTCCCGGCGGCCCGGTGCCCGAAGCGGAAGTTCTCGCCCACGACCACGGCCGCGATGTGCAGCTTCTCGATGAGGATCTCGTGCACGAACTCGTCCGGCGGCACTTTGGACAGCTCGAGGGTGAACGGCAGGACGCAGAACACGTCGATGCCGAGGCTCTCGACCAGCTCGGCCTTGCGGCGCAGCGTCGTCAGCTGCGCCGGGTGGCTGCCGGGCCGGACCACTTCGGACGGATGCGGGTCGAAGGTGAGCAGCACGCTCTGGACGCCCCGCTCCTCGGCGAGCGTCACCGCTCGGTGGATGAGCTCCTGGTGCCCGAGATGCACCCCGTCGAAGACCCCGATGGTGGCCACACACCGTCCCCAGCCACCAGGCAGGTCGTCAAGCCCACGCCAGCGTCGCACGACGCCAAGCCTACGCAGCCGCGCACGCCTGGTGCGCGTGACACGTGCTACTCCGGCCTGCGGGCGACGAGCCGCTCGACGAGCCCTCTGGCGAAGCGCTCCCGCTGCTCGACCCGCAGGCCGCGGGCCTCGACCTGGCGCAGCGGCCTGCGCAGCCAGTGCTCGCCGGCCAGCGGCACCGTCACCCTCTCCAGCAGCCACTGGCCGGCGCGGATGAACCAGTTGGTGCTCGCGACGTGGTCGACGAGGATGAGCCGCCCGCCGGGCCGCAGGACCCGGACCATTTCGGACACGGCGGTGTCCACGTCCGGGATGGCGCACAGGCCGAACGTGCACACGACCGTGTCGAACGTCCCGTCGGCGAACGGGAGCGCGTGCGCGTCCGCCTGCCGCAGGGTCGCCGGCCGGCCGCGCCGCCGGGCGAGGTCGAGCATGCGATCGCTGAGGTCGATGCCGGTCAGCGTGACGCCCTCGGGGTAGAACGGCAGGTTGAGACCGGTGCCGACGGCGACCTCCAGCACCTCGCCGGTGGCCCGGCCGCACGCCCACTCGCGCGAGTCGCCGAACAGGCGCCGGTCCCAGAAGCCCATCTCCTCGTCATAGGTGTCGGACTTGCGGTCCCAGTACCGCTGCCAGCGGTCGGTTCGGCTCACATCCGATTTCTACTCGGCTAGGTTCGCGGCGTGGTGGACGATCTGCTGCGGGCCGGCAAGTACGCCGAGCTTCGGGAACTCGCCGACGCCGGGGACAGCCGGGCGCGGTTCGCACTGGCCAGGCTGCTGCGGGTCGCCGGGCGCACCGACGAGCTGCTGGCCAGGGCGCGCGCCGACGACGCCGGCGCCCGCCTGCAGGCGGCGGAATGGGCCGCCGAGCGGGGTGACCTGGCCGTGCTGCGTGAGCTGGCCGACGCCTGCCGCGACACCGACCACGACTGGCAGCCGCGGCGCTTGTTCGCCCAGGCGCTGGCGGAACGCGACGGCGTCGATGACGCCGTTGATGACGCCGTTGATGACGCCGTTGATGAGCTGAGAGCCCGTGCCGAGGGGGGTGACCGCTGGGCGTCGCTGTCGCTGAGCCGGGTGCTCGCCCGCCGTGGGGAGGTGGGCGAGCTGCGGGCCAGGGAGGCCGCCGGGGATCGGGACGCGGGCAGGGCGCTGGTGCCCCTGCTCGGCGAGGACGAGCTGCGGGCGCGGGCCGACGCGGGCGACGGCTTCGCCGCCGACCGGCTGGTCGAGCTGCTGACCACCGAGGGCCGCCTCGCCGAGGCGACGGCACTCGCACGTCCCAGGGCGCGGGGGTGGGACGGGCGGCGGCGGCTGGCCAAGCTGCTCGTCCGCCAGGGGCTCGTCGACGAGCTGCGCGAGCGCGGCGAGAACCGCGACCACTGCAGCGCGGAACACCTGCTCCGCCTCCTGGCCGACCGCGGTGACGTCGCCCAGCTGCGGGAGCTGGCGGACCGGGGTTTCCCCAAGGCACGCGAGCGCCTGGTCGAGGCCATGGGATGCGCCGAGCTGGTGGACGAGCTGCTGGCCTACGCGCGGCCGGACGAGAGCCACCGCCTGCCCCGGCTGCTGGCTCGCCACCACCGGCTCGACGAGCTCCGCGCGCTCGTCGCGGCGGGCGGGAGCAGCAGCGCCCGGTACAGCCTGGCACGACTGCTGAAGGACCTGGGGCACGTCGACGAGCTGCGGGCGCGGGCCGAGGCCGGCGACCACCACGCCCGGCAGGCCCACGTCGAGCTGCTGGCCGAGCGGGGCCGGGTCGCCGAGCTGACCGCGCTCGCCGACGCGGGCGAGTCCCTGGCGGTCGACCGGCTGCACGAGGTGCTGGACGAGGCCGCGTGCCGGGCCAGGGCCGAGGCCGGTGACAGGCGCATGCAGAGGTGGCTGGCGCACGACTTCGAGGCGCGGGACCGGCTCGACGACCTGCGCGCCGCGGCGACGGCCGGCTGGGAGACCGCGCCACGCCGGTTCGTGTACCGGCTCGTCAAGCACGGCCGGGACGAGGAGCTGCGGCGGCTCGCCGAGTCCGGGTTCCCGCACGCCCGCGGCGCGTACCACCACTGGCTGGCCCGCCAGGAGGATCTTGCGCCGCTGCGCACCCTCGCCGACGGCGGTGACCGCGCCGCCGCCGTGCTGCTGGCCGAGACCCTGGCGCGGCGGGGCATGGTCGCGGAGCTGTACGACCGCGCCGCTGCGGGTGACCTCGACGCGGCGCGCGAGGTGATGGGCCTGATGTACCCCGCCGACGACGAGGACCGCCCGGACTACTGAAGGCCGATCTGCCCGCGGATCCAGTCGAACACGACGTCCACCCTGGCGATGGTCTCCGCACCGGGCTGCGGGCACGGCGGCCCGGTGTTCACGATGGCGACGAGCGTGGCGGTGCGGTCGTCGTCGCTGACGAAGAACGGGCCGCCGGAGTCCTCGGGGCAGGGTCCGTTGTCGACGGTGCGCTCGCCGACGGGCTGGGCCTCCAGCGTGTACTGCTTGATGCGCGAGACGGTGAAGTGTCCGCGTTTGAGGTGGTCGGAGGGGCCGAGGACGGTGGCGGAGTGGGAGCCCCAGCCCGCGAACTGCAGTTGCTGACCCACCGCCGGCGGGGTGTCGGCCAACGTCACCGGAACGATGTCGGTGACGGGGGCGCTGAGCTTGGCCAGCGCGAGGTCGTTGACCGGCGACTGCCGCACGTCGACCACCTGCGCCGTGTGGCCGCCGGGGTCGCTGTCCTTCAGCTTCCCGACCGTGACCGTCATCGTGTACGGGGGTGGTCCGCCGGTCCTGGTGTCGTCGATGTCGTGGAAGCAGTGGCCGGCGGTGACGACCCACTGCGGGGAGATCAGGGAGCCGCTGCAGGCGCCGCTGCGCACGCCGCCGCCCTTGACCGGGATGTTCTGCGAGACCAGCTTCGCGTTGAAGGGCAGGACCGGGTTCGGTGGCGGCGCGGTGCTGGTGGCCGGCGGCGGCGCGGCGGCGGTCGTGGGCGCGACGCTGCTGGTCGAGGCCACGGCATGGCCAGGCCAGGTCACCGTGCCCCCGGTGCCGACGTAGGCGAAGGCGACCCCGGCCCCCATGACGACCGAGGCCGCCACCGCCCAGAGCCGCCGTCGCCGCCGCGAAGTCGTCCTCACGCTATAGATCACGTACAAGTCCCCCAGATGGTTGAGTCTGATCGTCACAGGTGCACGAAGAGTCACAGCGGACGCCCCGACCTGACATCGCCCGTTGATCCGCCGAAGGCCGCGCCCACACTGGTCAGGAATCAAGAAGCGCAGGTCACCGCGCCGCGCATAGCGTTCCTGCCATGACCTCCATCGACGCCATCACCCTCGAGGTGGCCGACACCGCGGCCGCCCAGCGCTTCTACACCACCGCCTTCGGGCTGGACGCCCGGCTGCGGCTGCGGGCCTCGCAGGAACCGACCACCGGCTTCCTCGGGTTCACCGTGTCGCTCGTGGTGTCCCAGCCGGCCGATGTCCAGGCACTGGTCGACGCCGCCCTCGACGCCGGGGCGACGTCGCTCAAGCCCGTCACGAAGTCGATGTGGGGCCACGGCGGCGTCGTGCGGGCCCCGGACGGGACGATCTGGAAGGTGGCGACCTCGGCGAAGAAGGACACCGGGCCGGCCACCCGCGAGATCGACGACATCGTGGTCCTGCTCGGCGTCGACGACGTGGCCGCGAGCAAGCGGTTCTACGTCGACCACGGCCTGACAGTGGCGAAGAGCTTCGCCCGCGTGTATGTCGAGTTCGCCACCGGTCCCGTCAAGCTGGCGCTGTACCGACGCCGGGCCCTGGCCAAGGACGCCGGCGTGTCCCCGGACGGTACCGGCTCACACCGGATCACGCTCGCCGGCGCCCCCGAGCCGTTCACCGACCCCGACGGGTTCGCCTGGGAGACCAGCCCGGTCACGGCGAGGCCCTGATGTGCCACCACCACCTACCCGAGGCGATCGCCGCGCTGCAACGCCAGCTCGACGGGACGACTCCACAGACCGAAGAACCCGTGATCAGCACCGCGGACCAGGCCCTCGAGGAAAGCGCCGCGATGAGCCCCACCAGAACAACGCTCGTGTGACAGGCGGTGAGGCGAGCCGGCCGGTCCCGCTTTTGCGCGGAGCGGGACCAGTCTGGACTTTCCCGACGACGCGACTCGCTATTTCGGTCGTGGATGAGGCGTACGACCTGAAGCGCGTTCGATGGCGCTGTACCGGTCCCAGGAGTCCAGTGGCTTCGTGCGGTCCATGTCGGCGATCGTCACGGCGGGCGAGACGAGATCGAGACTGAGGAAGGTCGATTCGCTGACGACCTTCGGGTACACGCATTCGAACCACAGCTCGACGAACATCGAGTCGCCTTCGGCGGCCTGGCCGAACTTCATGTCATGGGTCGTCTCGTGCGTGTCGCCCGGGTCGAGAGTCCAGAGGATGCCGCCGGGCTCCATGACCGTTGGCCAGTACTTGACGGGCGTGAGATCTGCTGCGACCGGCTCGTAGTAGGTGCCACAGCCACGCACCGGCTTGTCCCCGACGTTCTGGAGGGCGTAGTCGACGCTGAAGACGGCTCCGCCTGCCTGGTCGGGGTCGGGTGCCGCCGACCAGCTGGCGAGAGTCGCGTATGTCTTCACGACCTGCTTCTGCTCGTCCTGCAGTTGCTGACCGAGATCGAGGGACCGGTTCGTCAGCACCACGTTGGCGACGACCGTCGCCACCCCCGTCAGTGCGATGATCAACTGCAGGAGCAGGCCGAACCGCCCGCCTGCGCCGTTGTGAGACTCCGCCCGTCTGCTCGAAGCGAGGGTCGCCAGCAGGGATGACCGTGTTACACGGTGCTCGCCCGGTAGGCGATCGATTCGTCGGATCGGTGCGCCACGCGCGGTTCATACCTCGATGCGGTCCGCGACCTCTCGCGTGAGCTGCCGTGGCGGTGCGACACTGAGGTCGACCACAGGAGTCTGTCTGTTCCTGTCTCGGTGGTTGGCCGAGGTTGACGCATGGTTGTTGGCCTCCTGATTGGCCGTGGGGGTGCAGGCGCTCCTTCTTCGTCACGCGGAGGAGACCAGCGCATGTCAGCTGCGCGGCCTGGGCTGCCCACGAACCCCATCGCCTTGCTCAGCCGGCGGGAGCGGGAAGTCCTGCGGCTCGTCGCCCAGGACAGGACCGACCGCTGGATCGCGCGGAAGCTCGGTATCAGCGAGCGAACCGTGCGTGGGCACGTCAGCAGGATCATCCTGAAATTGCGGGTCGCTTCACGCGTCGACGCGGCGGTGGCCTTCGCGGCGTGGACCGCGGTCGAGGAAATGCGTCAACCCGGCGGTTCCGACGGGTCGGAACCGCCACTGGGCAACGCACCTTCGGTTACGTCAGGCTGATCGTGGATCGGGATATGTCTCTCGATCTCGGGTCGGCTCTGGGCTGGGGGTGCGGAGCCGGCCCGCCGGCACAGTTTCCTGACGGCGCGGTCAGGGTGTTGCCCCTTCACCGCGAGACGAGCCGACCCGAGCGCACCCACGGTCATGACCACCAGCACGACGTCGTTCGCCGGCGCCTTCTGGGGATCGCTGGCCGGGCGTTGGAAGCTGCCGTCGGAGGCTACTGGTGGACGACGCCGGCTGCGTCGATCGTGGGAGTGGCCTTCGCCTGAGGCACTGTTGGGCTGTGGCGTGGTGAGGTGTCAGCCGGTGTGGCAGGGGCAGGCTCCTGGTTTCGCTGTGGCCGGGGTTTTGGCTGCTGTCTCCGCTATCTCCGCCAGGAGGTGTTGGCGGGCTTCTTCGTTCAGGTACTGGCCGTTCACCACCACGCCGGACAGGCGTTGGGTGTTTCTGATGTCGTGTAACGGGTTCGCGTCCAGGATTGCCAGGTCTGCCTTGTGGTTGGGAGCTATGCGGCCCGTGTTCGTGCCCAGGTACGCCGCTGGTTCCGAGGTGGACGCCTGTAGTGCCGCCATGGGCGGGATGCCGGCTGTTACGAACAGTTCCAGTTCGTCGTGCACCGAGAAGCCCGGCCATACCGCGCAGGTTCCCGTGTCGGTGCCCGTCATCAGCGGGACGCCTGCCTCGTGGAGGTGTTTGACCGTCCGGAGGCGGAACTCGAACATCTGGGCCCACTCGGGGTCCTCCGATGGTAGGCGGTCCTTCAGGTACAACTCCTGCCTCGCGAACTCCTGTTCGGCCACCGCCGACTGGGGTAGGTACTTGTTGCGTGGGTCGTCCAGGTTCACCGTGCGGGCGTAGTCCAAGCCCCTGTGCATCGCCAACGTCGGTACCTGGCGCATGCGTTTGCGCGCCAGCTTCGCGTACAGGCGCCCGGCCTTTCCTGGGCTGTAGCTGTGGGCCGCGGACCACTCCAGCGGGTGGATCGCCTTGAACCAGCCCGGGTAGTCGCCCAGGCCCAGGCGGATTCGTTGGATCTCCGCGCGGATCTCGCGTTCCTGTGTGGACGTTTCGAACGGGGTCCAGAACAGGTGCTCCACGCTTGCCTGGCCGAGGTCCGCGGCCTCCTCCAGCGGCACGGCGTCGGGACCGTGGCCCGCGACCTGCACGCCGTGGCGGTGGGCTTCCGCCACCAGCGCTCGGTATGCCTCCCGCGGCACACGTGCGTACACCTTGATGAAGTCGGCGCCCCGCGCGATCTCCTCGCGGACCGCGGCGCGGGCGGACGGGGCGTCGGCCACCTGTACGACGTCCAGCCACGCCGGGTCCCACACGGACGGCAGGCCGTCGATGATTCGGCTGCCGATCGTGTATCGCGGGCCCAGCAACGTTCCCGCGGCTATGCGCGCTCGCCAGTCGTGCGCGAGCTGCGCGCCCGCGAGGTCGCGTACCGTCGTGACGCCGTTCGCCACGTACAGGCCTGGGTCGATGCCTTCGGCCTGGGCGTGGGTGTGCATGTCCGCCAGGCCGGGGATCACGAACTTCCCGCGCAGGTCCACGATCCTCACCCCGGCTGGGACTCGGCCGCCCACGTCGGTGATCACGTCGCCGTGGACGGTCACCGTGGTGTTCGGGGTGACGCGGTTGGTCGCCGGGTCGATCACCGTGACGTTCGTGAACGCCGTGCCGTGCCGTGACCGTGGGGTCGCGGCGGCTGGTTCGGCCAGTAGGCCGGCCAGCCCGGCGGCGGCTCCGGCGATCATGATGCTGCGGCGGGAGACTGTGCTGCGGGTCATGGGAACGATCGTGCCGGGGCGGGGGGCTGGGCACATTGAGGTAGACCGCAGTGTTCGGGTGGGGTTTTCCTCACCCTGAAAGGGTGACGCTAGGTCGTTGTCAGGACGACCACGGAGCGGGTGGCGGTGTCCTCGTCGACCGCCAGCGCGATCGCCCGACCGTCCGGGTCGAACACACCATAGGTGCCGTCGATGCCGGCCGCCGGTAGCCGTTGGCCCTGCAGCAGGGCCTGTGCCTGGCGGTACGGCACGTCCCGGCGCGGGAACGCGGCGGCCACCGCGTCGGACAGCGGCAGCGACAGCGCGGGCTGTTCGGCCAGCTTCTCCAGCGTGGTGACCACCCGCAGGTCGAACGGGCCCACCCGGGTGCGGCGCAGCGCGGCCAGGTGCCCGCCGACGCCCAGGTCGGCGCCCAGATCTCTGGCGAGCGCGCGGACGTAGGTGCCGGAGCTGCACTCCACCATGACGTCCAGCTCCAGGCCGTCCTCGCGGCGGACGGCCAGCAGGTCGAACCGGGACACCTCCACGGGCCGCGCCGCCAGCTCGACCTGCTCGCCGGCCCGGACCCGCGCGTAGGCCCGCTTGCCGTCGACCTTCACGGCGCTGACCGCGCTCGGCACCTGCTGGATGCGCCCCGTGAGCTTGGCGACGCCGACCGCCACGGCCTCGTCGGTCACCGCCGAGGTGTCCGCAGTGGACAGGACCTCGCCCTGCGCGTCGTCGGTGGTGGTGGCCGCGCCGAGGCGGATCGTCGCGAGGTAGGCCTTGGTGTCCAGCGCGAGGTGCCCCAACAGCTTCGTGGCCCGCTCGATGCCGAGCACCAGCACGCCGGTCGCCATCGGGTCGAGAGTGCCGGCGTGGCCCACCTTGCGCGTGCCCATGATCCGCCGCACCCGCGCGACGACGTCATGGGAGGTCATCCCATCCGGCTTGTCGACCACGACGAGACCGGGCGGGACGATGACACGCTGTTTGGCGGCTGCTGGCGGCACGGTCAACTATCCTGACACATGGTCGATCCGCGCTTTCCCGCCGGACGGTGTCGTGCGGCCGCGCCCGTGGGCGGAGGGCGAATCGGCTGCCTCGAGCGGGCGGCCCGGGACCCGCGCATCCCTAGGCGGGAGTCAGGTCCCACGAACGGCGGCGGATGCGGACCGGGACCTCCTCGCCGCGGGAGGCCGCGTCGAAGACGGCCGCGCGGGCCCTGCGCCACCAGACCGAGGTGCGCCAGAGACCCAGGACCAGGACGGCGACCACCGACAGGAACGCGATCCGGAACGCCGTCGCGGTGCCCAGCGGTGCCGCCACGTCCAGCAGCATGCCCACCACCAACGCGGACACGGTGATCGCCACGAAGCCGCCCACGTTCACCACGCCGGTCGCGGTGCCCACGCGGCGCATCGGGTTGTAGTCGCGGGCCAGTGCGAAGCCGATGGTCGACGCCGGGCCACCCATGGACAGGAACGCGAAGGCCGCGACCAGCAGCCCCAGCGGCACGTGCCCGCCGGGCCAGCCCAGCAGCACCACCCACACGCTCAGCGCGATCACCACGTAGCCGACAACCATCGGGGTACGCCATTCGGGGCGGCGGCTGATCACGGTACCCACCGCCGGGCCGCCGACGATCGCGCCCACCACGAGCAGGGACAACAGCAGGCCCGCCGCCTGTTCGCCCAGGCCCTGCGCCTGCACCAGGTACGGGAAGCCCCACAGCAGGCCCAGCATCGACGGTGCGGACATCGTCGAGAAGTGGACCCAGAAGCCCAGGCGGGTCCCCGGCGTGCGCCACGCGTGACGCACGCCGACGAGGACCGTGCTTAGTGACTCGCTGTGGTCGACGGGCTCGGGGACGACACCGATCGGGTTGTCACGCACCCGGAGCATGAGCACCACCGAGTAGGCGGCCGTGGCGGCGCCGGCGATGGCGAAGGTGGGAGTCCAGCCGGCACTGTGCAGGAGCAGTGACAGCGGCACGGTCGACACCAGGTTGCCCACCGAGCCCAGGGCCGCGGTGAACGCGGCGACGACCGCGTAGCGCCGGGCCGGGAAGTGCGCCGCGACCAGCCGCAGCACGCTCACGAACGTCATCGCGTCGCCGACGCCCAGCACGGCGCGCGCGAGCAGGCCGAGCGGGTAGGAGGTGGCGAACGCGAACAGCAGCTGGCCCAACCCCATGAGCAGCGCCGCGACGGTCAGCACGCGCCGCGCGCCGTACCGGTCGACCAGCAGGCCGGTCGGCACCTGCATCACCGCGTACACGCCGACCTGCAGCACCGTGAACGTGCCGAGCGCCGCCGGTCCGAGGTGGAACCGCGCACCGGCCTCCAGGCTCGCCACGCCGAGCGAGGTGCGGTGGAACACCGCGGCCAGGTAGACCACGACCGCGGTCACCCAGATGATCATTGCCCGTCGAGTGTGCTGCGCGGTCAAGACTCTCCGTTCGTGAGGTCGGGGGTAGATCCACTTGCTAAAGCGCTTCAGATCGGAAAATCGTTAGCCAGGCTAACCGTGCCCTTCGCCACACCTACCCGACCCGTACCGCTCCCGGCACCGCCCACCGCCCGGACTTCGCGCGCGCGAGGACCGCCCCGAGCCGGACGATCATGAACAGCGACAGTCCCGTCCAGATCCCCGCGAGACCCCAGTCGAACGCGAACGACAGCCACACGAACGGCAGGAACCCCGTCGTCGCGGCCAGGATCGTCGCGGTGCGCAGGAAAGCGGCGTCGCCGGCGCCGAGCAGGACACCGTCCACAGCGAACACCACGCCCGCGACCGGTTGCAGCGCGACGAAGAACCACCAGGCGTGCGGGACCTCCTCGAGCACGGCGGCGTCCGAAGTGAACACGTGCGGCAGCACCGTGGACAGCGCCGCGAACACCACGCCGAGACCGATGCCGAAGACCAACCCGTAGCGGGTGACCTGCCAGGCGAGGCCGCGGGCACGCGACTCGTCGTCCGCGCCCAGCGCCGCGCCGACGAGCGACTGCGCCGCGATGGCCAGGGAGTCCAGCACGAGCGCCAGGAACGACCACAGCTGCAACACGATCTGGTGCGCGCCGACCGCCGCGGCCGAGTGGTGCGCCGCGACCGTGGTCGCGGAGATGAAGCACGCCTGGAACGCGATGCCCCGCACGAACAGGTCGCGGCCGAGGCTCAGCTGCGCCCGCATCACCGCCGGCCGCGCTCGCAGCGGTACCCCCTCCGCCCGCAGCGCGCGGAAGAACAGCGACGCGCTGATCACCTGCGCGGTCACGTTCGCGACCGCCGACCCCTCGAGCCCCCAGTCCAGCCCGTACACC
>NZ_JBJMIE010000104.1:0-4406 GCF_045807065.1 Actinophytocola sp.
CCAGCTCCCCTCTGTCCCGCAAGGAGCTGCCCCGCAGGGAAGTCTGACCCACCCCGGTCACGCTTCGCCCGCACTTCGGCGGAACCGGGGGGCTTCCGGACGCAGGTTGCGGTTTGGCTCTGGCGTCGCGGTGAAATGGGAAAGTTGGGTGGCTGTCGTCGGTGAGGTGATCGGCGTTCTCGCTGTCGGTGGCCACGCTGATGGCTGGGGTTTCGTGCGGCGCGGCGGTGGCACCGAACGCTGACGGAACCGGGCCTTCCGGACGCAGGGTTGGCGGTTAGCCGTGGGTGGGCGTCGGCGTCGCGGCGAAGGGGGAGAGGGCGTCGCCGGGCCGTCGCTCGCCCGGGCAGCGGCTCGGGGTCAGGGGCCGGACGGGCGTTGCTCGGCGACGGTGTCCGGGGCGGCGCCGGGGACTTCGGTGCGTAGTTCGGAGTCGCGGAGTACCTCGCGAGCCTGTGCTTCCGGGTCGGCGCTGCCGGTCACGCGCTCCTCGGGTAGCAGCTCGGCCCGTGTACCGGCTCGTTCGTCCACGCCGGTGCGGTGGTCGAACACGGCCGGGCGGTCGAGGTCGTGTTCCTCCCGTTCGTGGGTGTCGTCCAGGTCGGTCGCGCCGAGGTCCAGGGGGTCATCCATGGTGTGGTTGGTACCCGGTGCCGGCCGCGTTCACGCCTGCCGCCACTCCTCCTGCCAGCCGTGGTGGGTGTCGTAGGCGCTGGCCAGCAGGCGCAACGTCTCCTCGTCGGTGCCGGCCGCCAGCTCGTCGCGCAGCAGGGCCGCCTTCTCCGCGAACGGCACCGGCACCTGCTCGGTCTGCGCCTCCGAGGCGCCCGGGACCAGGAGCACGCCGCCCTCGTCGGCGCGGAGGAACCGCAGCCGCCCACGGCGTTCCGCCTCGTCGAGAAGTGGAAGCTCCTCGCGTTCCGCCCTCTCCTCGTCCTCGGCCAGCCGGTCCAGCACGAACTCGCGGAGCCGCGTCTCGGTGTCAACGTCCATGCCTCAGAGTTGCCCGCCCGGGCCCTGCCCACACCCCGCACGGTTGGTGTCGGTGGTGATGTGCTCGAACAGGCCGGCCTGGACGCGGGTGCGCACCCCCTCGGCCCACGGCTCGTCCAGCTCGGCGACGTCGAGTGCGGACACGTTGTTGAGCAGCATGCCGAAGGCGAGGAACGACTTCACCGTCACCGGATCGAGGCCGGTCGTGCCGGCGACCGTGTCCCACATGTGGGCGAACCGCGCGCGCACCAGGTCACGGACCTCGCTGTCCCCGCAGGCGGCGAAGCCCTGCAACTGCAACATGAGGGTGGTGCGGTCGGCCAGCGACTCGTGGTACCGCGCCCCCATGCGCGCCAGCGCGTCCAGGCCGCCGGCCCCCTCGGCGGCGCGGGCCATACCGTCGCTGAACCGGTCGAACGCCGCGCCGACCAGCTCCAGGAACAGCGCCTTCTTGGTCCTGAACATGCGGAACACGTAGGCCTGCGTGATCCCGGCCTCGTGCGCGATCGCCTCGACCGACGCCCCGTGCAGCCCGTGGTTGGCGAACTCCGTCGCGGCGATCCCCAGCACCTGTGCCCGCCGTTCCGGCCCGCTCATCCGCATGCCGACGAGGTTACTAGTTACTAACTACCAACTGATAGCGTGGGGTGGTGCGCGACGACACCTGGGCCAGCCTGGCCGACCAGTTCGCCGACGGGGCCTACGCCACGGTGAAGGGACGGGTGCGCACCTATGTGCTGCACCACCAGCTGCTGGAGCACCTGCCGCCACCGCCGGCAACCGTGCTCGACGTCGGCGGCGGCGCCGGCCACCAGTCGTTCCCCCTCGCCCAGGCCGGCTACGACGTGACGCTGCTGGACCCGTCACCGGCGATGCTGGACAAGGCGCGCCAGCGACTCGAGCGGCTGCCGGCCGACGCTCAGCGCCGGGTGACCCTCGTGACGGCCGCGGGCGAGGACGCCGCCGAGGCGGTGGACGGCGCACGCTTCGCCGCGGTGTTGTGCCACGGCGTCCTCGGGTACCTGCCGGACCCCGAGCCGGTGGTGGACCAGCTGTGCCGGTGCGCGGCGCCGGGCGGCCTGGTCTCGATCATGTCGGGCAACGCCGACGCGGCGGCCGTGCGCCCGGCGCTGGAACGCCGCTGGACCGACGCCCTGGCATCGTTCGACGCCCGGGAGGAGATCGGCGTGCTGGGAGTACCGACCCGAGGCGACACGGTGGCGGAACTGAGCGAACTGGTGCGAAGCCGCGGCGTGTCACCACTGCGCTGGTACGGGGTGTGGCTGTTCGTCGACTGGCTGGACTTCAGCGGCGTCACCCTCGACCCCGACGACGAGGACCAGCTGAGGGCGACAGCCGAAGTGGAACTCGAAGCCGCCCGGCGGGACCCGTACCGCCAACTGAGCCGCGTCTTCCACCTCGTGGGCCGCAAAGACCCGGACTGACCGTCACGGCGGCCACCGTTTCGGGTGATGCGGGTTTCGCACCCGTCCGCTGTACCGGGCCGGCAACCGGTCGTGACAGCACGTGGTGATTCACCATTCGGTCGACCTGCGGTCCCGGGGATCCGTACCATCGGTGGACAGTCGACCGAGGCGGGTGACCGAATGCTGGAGCTGGACAGCCGGTCGCGGGGCGCGGCTGTGGTCGTCACGGCTCGCGGGGTTCTCGACGTCACCACCGCCGGCCGGTTGCGGGACTACCTGTTGAAGGTGGGCGCCGACCAGCCGATGGCGGTGGTGGTGGACGTCGCCGGGCTCGACATCCAGGCTCCCGCCGTCACGGCGGTGTTCGTGACCGCGCACGCCGAGCTCGCCCGGTGGCCCGGGGTGCCGATGGTCCTGGTGGCCTCGGCCAGCGATTCGGGCGAGGTGCTCGACCGGCAGCGGCTGAACCGGTTCGTCCCGGTGCGGCGGACCGTGGCGGACGGCGTCGCCGCGGCCGGGGAGCCGCCGACGCGGCTCGTCGACCGCGTGTTGCTGCCCAACAGTCCCGCGAGTGCTGAGATCGCGCGGCGGTTCGTCCGCGACAGCTGTGTGCTGTGGGGCCACCCCGAGCTGACCGGTGACGCCGCCGCGCTCCTCGGCGAGCTGGTGCGCAACACCGTCACCCACACGGATTCGGTGGCGCGGATCAGGGTCGAGCTGCGGCGCGGCCTGCTGAGCGTCGCCGTGTACGACGACGACCCGAGGCCGCCGCTGCCCCTGGACGGCACGGTCGAGGAGCACGGGCTGGCGCTCGTCGGCAGGATCGCCACCGCGTGGGGCTGCTCGCCGACCCTGCCCGGCGGGAAGGTCGTGTGGGCCACGCTCCGCGTGCCCGGTCAGCGGCGTCCGCCGGCGGAGTACAGCGTCTCGCGGGGCGAGCGGCCGAAGGCCTGGCGGTAGCGTGCCGCGAACCGCCCGGCGTGCCCGAACCCCCACCTGCGGGCGATGTCGGTCACGCTCACGCCGTCGGTGGGCTCGGCCCCGAGCAGGTCCTGGTGGGCCCGGTCGAGCCGCACCAGCCGCAGGTACTCGGTCGGGGTGGTGGCCAGCTGCTGGCGGAAGGTGAGCTGCAGCGTCCTGGTCGTGACGTGGGCCGCGGCGGCGATCTGCGCGATCGACACCGGCTCGTGGGCGTGGTCCTCGATGAACGCCAGCGCGCGGCGCAGCGTGGCCGGTGCGGAGATCCCGGGGTCGTGCGGGTGGGTCGCCGTGTTCGGGAACGTCGTCAGCAGCGCGGCGCCCAGCAGCCGGGCCGCCTGGTCCACCAGCAGCGGACTGGCGCCCGCGTCCTCGTTGGCCAACAGGTCCCGCGCGAGGAACTCGAGCAGACCGGCGCAGTGCCGGGCGGCGGCGGCGGACACGGGCCGGCTACGGGTGAAGATCGCCGGACCTTCACCCGCCGGGGTGATCAGGTCGGTGACGACGGCCTGGTCGATCTGCACCAGGTGCATCTCCACGTCCTCCGAACGCAGGGCACGCGACCGGTCCGGAGTGCCGACCAACAGGACGTCGCCGGGGCCGGCCGCCGGCGACTCGCCGGGAGTCTCGACCTGGCCGCGGAGGACCTGGCCGACGACCAGCCGCCCGGTGGGCTGCGTCCGGTGCTCGACGGTCGGGGTCTGGACCAGGGTCGCCGACGACAGCGGTCCCGCCCCCCGCGCGACGTGGGACATCCGGAACTCGTGCTGGTCCCCGAGCACGCGCAGCGTGCTCTCGCCGTAGACCTGGCGCAGGAAGGCGTGTGCCTCCCGCGGGTCCGTGGTCTCGAAGCTGGATGTCCACGGCGCCCGTGACCTGTCCCGGGACATGGACATCGACCCTCCTCCCGGCGTGCGGAAGAGCCCCAGAATAGCCGGATCACCCGGGACGGCACCTCTTCAGAGGCCACCAGGCGAAGGATTCCGCGCCCAACAGCCGTCAAACGAA
>NZ_JBJMIE010000105.1:0-17527 GCF_045807065.1 Actinophytocola sp.
AGGACGCTGCCGTCGACGTCGAATCGGGAGCCGTGGCAGGGGCAGTCCCAGCTGGTTTCGGCGCCGTTGAAGCGGAGTAGGCAGCCGAGGTGGGTGCAGCGGAGCGACACGGCGTGCAGGACGCCCTGCTCGTCGCGGTAGACGCCGGTCTGGTCCAGGCCGTCGCGTAGGACTCGGGCCTCCCCGCGGGGGACGGCCGTCGGGTCGGTGACCTCGGCCGGGCGCAGCCGGTCACCGATGAAGTCCGCCGCGACCTTGGCGTTGAGCTGGGCCAGGTGGGGTGTCGAGCGCAGGCTCAGCCGGTGCGGGGAGAACAGCCGCTCCCACGGGCTGGGCTCGCCGGTGGCCAGGCCGGTCAGCACGAGGGCCGCGACGGTGGCGGTGGCCAGTCCCCACTTGCGGTAGCCGGTGGCCACGTACAGGTTCCGCGACCCCGGCAGGTACGGGCCGATCATCGGCAGGGCGTCGTAGGAGTACAGGTCCTGCGCCGACCAGCGGTGCACGATCGCGGCGACGTCCCAGTGCTCGCGGGCGAACGCCTCCAGCGCCAGGTAGCGCTGTGCGTCCACGCCGCGCTGGCCGGTGGGGTGCCCCTGCCCGCTGACGATCAGCAGGTCACCGGCCGACGCGATCGACCACGCCGGGTCGCCCGCGCTGATCGCGAGCGTCTCCGGCGGGGTGCCGGAGCGCAGCCGCGCCGCGACGCAGTAGGAGCGCACCGCTTCCAGTCTGGCGAAGTACGCACCCCGGTCCAGCAGCGGCGCGTGCGTGGCTATGACCACCCGTCCGGCGTGCACCGTGCCGCTGTCCGTGACCACCCGTCCGGACTGGAAGCGCTGCACCCGGCTCCGCTCGAAGATCCGGCTGCCACCACCGTCCACGGCGGCGGCGAGCCCACGCACGTAGCGCACGGGGTGCACGGACAGCTGGCCGTCGAGCCGCACCACCCCGTACACCGGGAACGGCAGGTCCGCGCCGCCCTGGACGACGTCGAGCCCCGCGCGGGTGGCCGCGTCGAACTCGTCGGCCACGCTCGACCGCTCGGACTCGTCGATCGCGTAGGTGACCGCCGGCCGCCGCCGCAGGTCGCAGTCGATGCCCTCCTGCTCGACGATGCCGGCCAGGGTCTCGACGCCGGCGAGGCTCGCCTCGGCATACCCCGCGGCGGTGGCGGCCCCGTGCCGCGCGGTCAGTTCCGAGTAGACGGTCGCCTGCAGCGCGCTCACCTTCGCGGTGTTGTTGCCGCTGGCGCCGGTGGCGACCCGGTCGGCCTCGACCACCGCCACCCGGAGCCCGGCCCGCTTCAGGAGCAGCGCCGTGGTCAGCCCGGTGATGCCGGCCCCGACCACCGCGACGTCCGCCGTCACGTCCCCGTCCAGCGCCGGGTAGGTCGTCCCGGGCTCGGCCAGCCACAACGACTGCCGGTCGGTCGTCGTCCTCATACGACTGCGCATACCCGCGGCGGGCGGTTCTCACACCGGCTCAGAGGGCGGACAGCGCCGCCACCCCCGCGACGACCAGCGCGACGACCTTCACCACCTCGGTGGCCACGTAACCGAGGTGCGCCCGCGACCGCGGCGCCGTCTCCCCCGCCAACACCCGGTCCGACCGCCGGTTGAGCACCGGCCGGATCCCGACCAGCTGCACCACCAACACCCCGACAGCGACGCCCGCCGGCACCACCGCGGACCCGGGCACCCCACCCCCGACCACCACCGCCACGGCGAGCACCAGGGCCAGCGCCACCTCGACCCAGTTCAGCGCCCGGAACACGATCCGCCCGATCCCCAACCCGATCCGCAGCGTCACGTCCGGCGCCCGGAACTTCAACGGCGCCTCCAGGAAGGAGATCCCCAGCACCATCCCCAGCCACGTGAAGACGACCCCCGCGACCACGGTCGTGCCCGCCACGGCACACCACCTCCGTCCGACCCACACCGGTCATCGACGCCGACGACGGCGAGTGTCACACAGGCCGCGACGAGCTCGCCGAGCGACCGGCGACCCGTGTGAACGGGCTCTCCGTCAGGGGTGGGCGATGGCGAGATCGTCGAAGCCGGCGGCGACGTTGAAGACGCGGACACCGTTGGCGCCGCTGGCATAGCTGGCGTCGGTCACCGCGAGTTTCGGGGTGGTCATGTCGTCGAGGTAGACGCGCAGTGCCGAGCCGAGCGCTGACACCCGGAGGTGGTAGGCGCGGCCGGGCTGGATGGCCGTCGGGGCCGAGGCCAGTGGGGTCCACCCGTTGTCGGCCTTGCCCAGCAGGACTCGGCCCGCCGCGCTGATCCCGGCGTAGTAGCCGCGGTAGCTGTCCACTCCGGTGGCCGGCTGGGTCACCCGGAACACGACGCCGGCATCGCCGTTGCCGGCGTTGAGGGTGATGGACGCGTCGGCGGTGAGGTCGCCGAAGTTGGTTTCCAGCAGCGCTTTGCCGCCGAGTGAGGACGTCGTCGTGTAGCGGCCGGTGGACGCGGACCAGGAACCGCCGTAGGTCTTCCAGCCTATGGCGTTGCGGTCGTCGAAGTTGTCCTTCACCAGCATGGTCACCGGTTTGATGGTGCCGTCGGGGTTGAAGTACATGCGGTCGTAGCTGACCTGCCGCTGGTTGGCGTCGGTCAGGTTGAGCGGGCGCCGGTGGTAGAAGATGTACCAGATGTCGGTGCCGGGGATGTTCAGCACCGAGTTGTGGCCGGATCCCCTTGCCACGGCGGCGTCCTGGCTCAGCACGCGGTCGATCCTGGTGAACGGCCCGGTGGGCGAGTCCGACATCGCGTAGGACACCGCGTAGTTCGGGCCCGTCCAGCCGCCCTCGGACCACATGAGGTAGTACTTGTTGCCCCGCTTGAACATCTGCGGGCCCTCGACGTAGTTCTGCGGCGTGATCTCCCTGTAGGTGGTGCCGTCGTCGAAGGTGCCGAGGCTGACCATGTCGTCGCCGAGGCGCACGACGTTCGCGTGGCCCCAACCGCCGTAGTACATGTACGCGCGGCCGTCGGAGTCGATGAACACGTCCTGGTCGATGGGCTGCGCGCCGTTGACGAACTGGCCGATGAGCGGCCTGCCGATCGCGTCGACGTACGGGCCCTCCGGCCGGTCTGCGACCGCCACGCCGATGCCGCCCAGCTCGGCGTTGCTCTGGATGTCGTTCGCGGCGAAGTACAGGTAGTACTTGCCGTTGCGGGCTATCGGCGCCGGTGCCCAGACGGCCTTGTGCGCCCACGACACGTTGGCGACCGTGAGCACGTTCGGGTGCTTCGTCCAGTTGACCAGGTCCGGCGACGAGAACGCGTCCAGGTAGGTCTGCTCCTCGTACGGCCGCGACGAGGTGGGGAACACCCAGTACTGGTTGCCGTAGATCGCGACGTCGGGATCGGCGTACCAACCGTCCACGAAGGGATTGCCCGCCTCGGCGGTCGAGTAGTCGGGCACCCGATACCCGGGCGCGGCTCCGGCCGGTGGGGCCGTGACGACGCCGGCCAGCAGGCCGGTCAACACTGCCGCGACAACACGCCTGTGTGTCCTCAACGTCTCGTCCAATCTGCAGACGCACTGCGGGGGCGAACACGACCGGACCTGCGTTACATCGTTGTAAGCGCGCTCTCCCGATCTCACCACGGGGTGGCGAGCGATGTCCAGACCACGGAGAAAGTCAAGCCACTGAACGAATTCAGCCCTCGACCGCGGAAAGCTCGCGGTCGGTCGGCGCCACCGGGCGCGGCATGGCAAGGAGCGCGATCATCGACACGACCGCGCAGCCGATGATGTAGAGGCTGATCCAGGTGCTCGAGCCGGTGTGCTGCAGGATCGCGGTCGCGATGAGCGGGGCGGGGCCGCCGGCCACGACCGACGCGAGGTGGTAGCCGATGCCGGCGCCGGAGTAGCGGACGGGGCCGTCGAAGGTCTCCGCGATGAGCGCGGCCTGGGGCCCGTACTGTGTGTCGTGGACGATGAGGGAGACCACGATGCCGAGCAGGATCAGGCCCGCGGTTCCGGTGTTGAGCAGGCCGAAGTAGGGGAACGCGAACGCGGCGGTCGCGATGATGCCGGCGCCGTACACGAGGCGGCGGCCGACGCGGTCGGACAGCCAGCCGAAGAAGGGGACGCTGAACAGCCCGACACCCGCGGCGACCATCGTGTAGGTGAGCAGGCTGTCCCGGCTCACCCCGACCTGTTCCGTGCCATAGGTGAGCACGAACGTGATGAACAGGTAGAACGGCGCCTGCTCGGACATGCGCACGAACGCGGCGGTGAGGATCTGCCTGGGGTAACGGCGAACCGCCTCCCAGACCGGCAGGGTGACCACGGCGTCGGCGCGCCGGATGGCGGCGAACTCCGGGGACTCCAGCACCCGCAACCGCACGTACAGCCCGATTCCCACGAGCACGACGCTCAGCAGGAACGGCACCCGCCAGCCCCAGGAGTCGAAGTCGTCGCCGGCGATCGCGGTCAGCAGCTTGAAGACGCCCGTGGACAGCAACAGTCCGATGGGGACGCCCAGCTGCGGCATGCTGGCCATCAGGCCCCGCCGCTCGCGCCGGCCCCATTCCATGGACAGCAGCACCGAGCCACCCCACTCGCCGCCCACGCCGATGCCCTGCGCGATCCTCAGCACCACCAACAGGATCGGCGCGAACACACCGATGCTGTCGTAGCCGGGGAGACAGCCGATCAGGAACGTCGCGATGCCCATGAGCAGCAGGGTCGCGATCAGCGTTGCCTTGCGCCCGATCCGGTCACCGAAGTGACCGAAGATGGCCGCGCCGATCGGCCGCGCCGCGAACCCCACGAACTGCGTGGTGAACGACGCGAGCACGCCGACGAACGGCTCACTGTTCGGGAAGAACACGTGGGGGAAGACCAGCGCCGCCGCCGTGCCGTACAGGAAGAAGTCGTACCACTCGATGGATGTGCCCACCGTGCTCGCCGCGACAGCACGCCGACGCGCTGTCGGGACGGCCGATTCGCCTTGCGTCATCGCAGTCATGCCGCACCTCCAGCCGCATCAGCATCCCACACGACACACACCCGCCGTCAATGGCGAACCACGGCCGGCGGTGATGTTTCGTTCTGCGAACAGGGTGTCTGGTGTCCAGACCTGCGACCGGGCCGCGTTCGTACTGGGGTACCGGCGATCCGGGCGCCTGCCGCTGGCGTGCCCAGTGCCCCAGCAGTCCTCGCACGCGGCGCCGGATCTCCTCGCGGATGGGGCGCACGGCGTCGACATGACCGAGGAGCTGACGGCCCGCGCGAACACCACCGCGCCGCCTGGGACGCTGACACCCGGCGGGCGACGGTGCCGATGCCGGAGTCCGACGGTCCGTCCTGGAAGTAGGCCGATGCGCAGCCTGATCATCGACAACTACGACTCGTACACGTACAACCTCTTCCAACTCATCGCCGAGGTGAACGGATGCACGCCGGTCGTCCTGCGCAACGACGACCCGCTGTTGCCCACGCTGGATCTGGCGGAGTTCGACAACATCGTGATCTCACCCGGCCCCGGCCACCCGGGGACCCCGCGTGATCTCGGTTGTGCCGTGGACATTCTGGCCAGGACCGAACTGCCGGTGCTCGGCGTGTGCCTCGGCCACCAGGCGATGGCCTACGCCGCGGGCGCGGCGGTCGACCGTGCGCCACGGGCGCGGCACGGTCATCTCACCAGGGTCCGGCACGACGGCCGTGAGCTGTTCAGCGGTGTTCCGCAGGACTTCACCGCCGTGCGGTACCACTCGTTGTGCGTCGAGGAGCCATTACCCGAGGAGATCGAGGCCACGGCGTGGGCCGAGGACGGCGTCGTCATGGCGCTCCGCCACCGCACGCGTCCCCAGTGGGGAGTGCAGTTCCACCCCGAGTCCATCGCCTCGGAGTACGGCCGGGAGATCATCGCGAACTTCACGAGGCTCACCGCCGAGGCCACCGGGAGCAAGGTCCGTGGCGAGGTCCGCAGCGAGGTCCTTGGCCGGGCGCAGCGCTCCGCCGGTGCCGGTCCCACGGACCGCGGCCCCTACCAACTCCTCGTGCTCACCGTGCCGGGCGCGGTGAACACCGAGGCGGTGTACACGGAGCTGTTCGGGCTGTCGCGGTACGCCTTCTGGCTCGACAGCAGCCGGGTCGAGCCGGGGCTGTCCCGGTTCTCGTTCCTCGGCGACACCTCGGGACCGCTCAGCGAGGTCCTCACCTACCGGCTCGGCGACGACGCCGTGCTGGTGCGGAGCGCGGCGGGTGTGCACGCGGAGAACGGCGGCATCTTCGACGTCCTGGACCGCCGGCTCGCCGAACGCCGGATGGCCGACCCAGGGCTGCCGTTCGACTTCACCGGCGGCTACGTCGGCTACTTCGGCTACGAGCTGAAGGGTGACCTCGGCGCCGGTCGCCGGCACCGCGCCGAGACACCCGACGCCGCCTGGATGTTCGCCGACCGCCTGATCGCGTTCGACCACGAGGAGGACCTGACCTACGTCGTCGCGGTGCACCGCGGTGACGCGGAGACCAGGAACTCCGCGCGGGAGTGGACCGACCGCACCGCCGCCGCCCTGGTCTCGCTGCTCGGCCGGATCGACGACCCGGCCGAGCTGGACGCCGTGGCCGGGCAGGCCGACGACACCGTCGACCCGAGCCTGTCGCTGGTGCGGGACACCGCCGGGTACGTGCGGGACATCGAGGAGTGCCGGCGCCGGCTCGTCGCCGGGGAGAGCTACGAGATCTGCCTGACGAACAAGGTCAGGATCCCCTTCGCCGGCGACGACCTGGCTTTCTACCGCCGGCTGCGCGCGGCCAACCCGGCGCCGTACGCCGCACTGCTGCGGCTGGGTGAGGTCACGGTCCTCAGCTCCTCTCCGGAGCGGTTCCTCAGGATCGACGCGGACCGCGTGGTGGAGACCAAGCCCATCAAGGGCACGGCGCCACGCGGCAGCGACCCCGCCCTCGACGCACAGCTGGCCGCGGAGCTCGCGAGCAGCGCCAAGACACGGGCCGAGAACCTGATGATCGTCGACCTGCTGCGCAACGATCTCGGCCGTGTCTGCGAGATCGGGAGCGTCGGGGTCCCGCGCTTCATGGCGGTCGAGTCCTACGCCACGGTGCACCAGCTGGTGTCCACCGTGCGAGGGGTCCTGCGCCGGGAGGTCAGCGCCCTGGACTGCGTACGCCACTGCTTCCCGGGCGGGTCGATGACCGGCGCGCCGAAACTGCGCACCATGGAGATCATCGACGGGCTGGAGACCGAGGCGCGCGGGATCTACTCGGGTGCGTTGGGATTCCTCGGGCTGACCGGCACGGCCGACCTCAGCATCGTGATCCGCACCGCCGTGCGTTTCGGGGACGAGGTGAGCATCGGCGCCGGCGGTGCGATCGTCCTCGACTCCAGCCCACAGGGCGAGCTCGACGAGATGTTGCTCAAGGCCGGCGCCACGCTGCGAGCACTCCCATCGCTGGCACCGCAGACCACCGGACGCCCGCTCTGAGCGCCACCGGACGGCGCCGGTGTTGATCGGGGTCCTGCGGCACGTGCACTCCCTGAACGACCGCTTCCCGCCTCCCGAGGACGGGCCGGCACGACCACCAGGACCCGCCCTGGACCAGGACTGGACGACCACCGGCTGGTCGGCGATGTGGGTCAGGCCCGCGCCGAGCGCCGGGGAGTCCCTCCGGGCTCGCGGGGGTGGCTCTCCTCGTCGTCGGCGGTGCCGGGAGGCAGCGGGAGCCAGCGGTGCGACCAGTCGATGACCGCGTTCAGCACCGGCTCGGTCTCCTCGCCCATCTGGGTGAGGTGGTACTCCACCTGCACCGGCGACGTCGCCAGGACCTCGCGGCGCAGCAGGCCCGCCTCCTCCAGCTCGCGTAACCGGCGGGTCAGCATCACGTCGCTGATGCCGGGGACGGCCGCCCTGATGTCGGCGTACCGGTGCGCGCCGGTGAACATCACCCGCAGGATCGCCCCCGACCAGCGGGCGCCGAGCAGCTCGATCGCCGTGTGGAACCGGACGCAGACCGTGTGGACGTGATTCATGTCTCGCTCAACGCCGGTCCTCGACTCACTGTTCCTCGGTTACTAAGGAATATTTAGTCGCTAAGTCTGGTTGAGCTCGGCATGGTCTCGACCGAAGTAGACAGTGGAGGCAGTCCGTTGGCCAAGCTAGCAATCATCGTCGCCAGCACCCGCCCCGGCCGGATCGGCCCGAAGGTGGCCGAGTGGATCGAGTCGGCGGCGCGGGAGCACGCCGGGTTCGAGGAGATCGACCTGGTGGACCTGGCCGAGGTGAACCTGCCGATGATGGACGAGCCGCACCACCCGCGGCTGCGCGACTACGTCCACGAGCACACGTTGGACTGGAGCGCCAGGGTCGACTCGGCCGACGCGTTCATCTTCGTGATGCCCGAGTACAACTACGGCTTCACCGCACCGCTGAAGAACGCCATCGACTACCTGCACCACGAGTGGACGTACAAGCCCGTCGGGCTGGTCAGCTACGGCGGGGTCGCGGCCGGCACCCGCGCCGCGCAGATGATCAAGGCGGTGGTCACCACGCTGAAGATGATGCCGGTGACCGAGGCGGTGTCCATCCCGTTCGTCCACGGCATGATCAACGAGGACGACCAGCTGGCGCCCAATGACGTCATGGTGGCGGCGGCGAAGGCGATGCTCGACGAGCTGCGCCGCGTGAGCGACGCCCTGCGTCCACTCCGGACGGTGAACTGACCGGCCCGACCGCTTTCCGCGAGCCCTCTCACGCCTCGATCGCGTGGTCGACCGGGGTGCCGTTCGCCAGGAACTGCACCGACGGCCAGTAGCCGTCGAGGTAGTAGGTGCCACTGACGCCCTCGTAGTGGAGCTCGAAGTCCCCGGAGAGGTACACGACCAGGGAGCTGGCGCGCATCCGCGCGAGGAACTCGGCCCGGTCCTCGTCGCTGCCCTGTGCCGTCGTGGTCCGCGCCAACAGGAACTCCGCGCCGGTGCGGCCGAGGGTCTCCAGCGCGGCGAGCAGTTCGCGGACGTGGGGCACCAGTTCGACCACCTTCTCCGGCCAGGCGTTCTCGAACGTCAGCCACACCTCCTCGTCCCCGACGGTCACCATCGCCTCGCCGACCCGGCTGATCTCCTCGACGTTGCGGAGCGCCGGGTCGGTCGCCGGCGTGTCGTCGGCGCCCGCCAGGTCCCGCACCGGGATCTGGTGGGTGTTGACGAGGATCTCGGCCAGGTGCTCGTCGAAGCGCGGGTTGACCCCCTCCGCGACGATCCTGGTCCACGTCGTGAACTGCTCCGGCGTGCCACGCGCGACCCGCCCGTCGGCGCTGGTCAGGACGAACTGGCCGCCGTCCCGCGCGACCTCCCGCACCTGGAACGACCGGGGTAGCTCCACCGCACCGACCAGGCCCCGCTCGACCACCGCGACCGTGCCGGTCTGCTTCCCGTCCGCCGTCCCGACCACGAACACGCTCGACAGCTCGGGGGCCACACAGATCAACGCGCCGGCCCCCGCCTCCTGCCGCAGCCGTTCGGCGTTGCCGCGCAGGGCGTCCGCGAAAGTCTCCAGTGCCAACACCCGGCACATCCTGTCAAAGCGGGCGCCGGATCAGTACCTCCGTTCACCAGCAGTTGGCATACGCGACACCCGGGACGGCCTCACGCGATGCCGGCCGCGATCAGTTGTCGCCAGATCTCGCCCTGGTCGACGACCTGGACGCCCAGCTTCTCGGCCTTGGTGAGTTTGCCGGCGCCCACGTCGGCGCCGGTGATCAGCAGGTCGGTGTTGGCGGAGACCGAGGACGCGGCGGTGGCGCCGGCCTTCTCGCACAGGCGTTGGAAGGTGGGGCGGGGGACCTTCTCCCCGGAGCGCGGGTCGTTGATCGCGCCGGTGATGACCACGGTCTTGCCGGCCAGTGGGGCGTCCGAGGCGACGACCGGTGGGAGGTCCTCCTCGCGGACGTCCAGGGACACGCCGCGTTCCCGCAGCCGCGCCAGTTCGGGGCGCAGGCGGGTGAGGTGGTCGATGAGGGACGCGGCCACCTTCGGGCCGATGTCCTCCACGGCCACGAGTGCCTCCTCCCCGGCGTCGGCCACCTCCTCCAGGGAACCGAAACCCGCGCGGCACAACCGGGTCGCCGTGCCCTCGGACGCCAGGGGGATCGCCAGCCCGATCAGCGCCCGGCGCAGCCCGACCCCGCGGCTCGCGTCGATCGACTCGATCATGCGGGCCGCGGACACCTCGCCGATGCGGTCGAACTCCAGCAACGTCTCCGCGGTCAGGGTGTAGAAGTCCGAGGGGTGTTCGAGGATGCCGGCCTCGGCGAGCCGTTCGATCCACACCGGACCCACCGCCTCGATGTCCGCCGCCGCCCGCGACGCCCAGTGGACCAACCGGCGCACGGCCTGGGCCGGGCAGGCGACGTTGGTGCAGAACAGCTCGCGGCTGTTGCCCTGCTCGGTCAGGTGGTGGCTGCACGACGGGCAGGTGCTGGGCGGCACGATCTCCCGCTCCGCCCCCGTGCGCTTCGACGCGTCGAGCACACCGGCGACGAACGGGATCACGTCACCCGCGCGGCGCACCAACACCGTGTCGCCGATCTTGATGCCGCGGGCCCGGATCACCTCCTGGTTGGCCAGCGTCGCCCGCGTGACCGTGGTCCCGCCCACGAACACCGGCTCCAGGTGCGCGACCGGCGCGATCTTGCCCGTCTTGCCGACGTCCCACACCACGTCGACGAGCACCGTCGTCTTCTCCTCGGCCGCGAACTTGTACGCCAGCGCACCCCGCGGCGACGACGACCGGGTACCGGCGGCCGCGAAGGCGTCCCGGTTGGCCAGCCGCAGCACGGCGCCGTCCAGGTCGTAGTCCAGCTCCCCCCGCCCCGCCTCGATCGCGCCGATCACCGCCAGCGCGGCATCCGCGTCCGCGCAGTGCCGCATGTCGGCGACGGTGAACCCGAGCGCGGCCAACCCCTCCGCCAGGTCGGTCGCCGCCCCGTCCGCGGCGTCGAGGTCGAACGCGAAGAACCGCAACCGCCGCTCCGCCACCGTGGCCGGGTCCTTCGCCCGCAACGTGCCGGCCGCCGCACCCCGCGGGTTGATCAACGGCCGGTCCGGGTGCGCGACGTTGTACGCGGCGAACGTGGAGCGCAGCATCACCGCCTCACCCCGCACCTCCACCCGCCCCGACGCCTCGATCCGCGCCGGGATCCCGTCGGTCAACGCACGGACCAGCACGGTGACGTCCTCGCCCGTGCTGCCGTCCCCGCGCGTGACCGCCCGCACCAGCCGGCCGTCCTCGTACACCAGCGCCAGCGACAGCCCGTCCAGCTTCGGCATCACCACCACCGGCTGCCCCGGGAACCGGTCGAAGAACGCCGCCACCTGCTCGGGCCGCGTCGCCTTCTCCAGCGACAGCATCGGCCGCGAGTGCCGCACCGGCGCGTGCAACACCGCCGGCGCACCCACCTGGTCGAGCGGGTTCGGGTCGGGCGCCAGCTCCGGGTGCGCCGCCACCAGCCCCCGCAGCTCGTCCTCGACCGCGTCGTACTCGGCGTCCGCCACCACCGGCGCACCCCGGTAGTACGCGTCCCGCAGCGCCACCACCCGGTCGGCGAGCTCCTGAATCCGTTCCTGAACGTCCACGGTGTGCACGCTACCCACACCCACCGACACGAACCACGGCCACGACGCCACCACCGGTCCACTATGGACCAGGCTCCCGACGAGGACCAGCAGGAACCCGAGCACGTGCTGGGCGTACCGGCGCAACACCACGCCCGTCTGGTCGATGCCGCCACCCCGCTCGGTGCGGGCACCGACACCACGCGTCACGCCACGATGCTCGTAGGACAACGCTTGCCCCGCATGACGATGAGCAGAGCCGGTCGTCGTCGCGGCGTGGTCCGTTGGGGAGAAGGGCGGTCGGCCCGGCTGTCCATCCGCTACCGTTCCCACCTGACCGGACTGTGCCTCACCACGGGGTCCGGAGTGGGAGGGTCACATGCCGTACGACGAGCACGAAACCGGTCCGCGGGCGGTTCTGGAGCGGTGGCGCCAGGCCGCCGTCGACCAGTCCGCCGACGACATGCGCCTCGTGTACGCCCCCGACGCGGTTCACGAGTTCCCGTTCACCCTCCCCGGTCTGCCGTCGCGGTTGGCGGGCCGGGAGGAGATCGTGAGCTGGATAGCCGAGGGATGGCAGGCGGGCCCGCTGAAGTACGAGCGGTACCGCACCATCGCCGTGCATGACACGACCGACCCGGACACGCTCGTCGTCGAGCAGGAAGCCATCGGGACCAGTGCGACCACCGGCGCGTTCACGTTGCCCAACCTCGTCGTGCTCACCGTGCGCGACGGGCGGATCGTCCGCCTGCGCGACTACGTCAACATCCCGGCGGCCGCGGCGGCCATGGGACGGGCTCTCTGAGCACCCGCCACTCAGGAGCGCGACAGGGCGTCGAGCAGCTGGTCGACGGTGACGTCCGGGTCGTCCTTGTAGCGGCGCCAGTGGCCGAGGAACGTCTCCGCGGCGGCGAGGAGGTCGGCGGGTAGGCCGGCGTCGCGGCACGTTTCCGCGATCTCGCGCATCTCCGGGGCCCAGCGCCAGGCGCGCTGACCGGCCGAGGACAGGCGTTCCGGGGTGGCCAGTGGGGTGCCGGGCAGAGCCGCCGCCGCGAGGTCGCGCAGCTCGGCGTCGACGCCGTGGTGGCGGGCCAGCGCGTGTGCCTGCGCGGCGAGCACGCTGCTGACCTTGTTGTACGTGGCGAACGCGAGCTTGAGCGCGGACGCCGCACCGACCGGGCCGGACAGGGCGACCACATCGACCGCGGTGCCGTCGAACAGCGCCCGCACCCGGCAGACCGCCTCGTCCACACCGGACAGGTAGAGCCGCGTGGTGCCAGCCCGGCGCGGCGGCGGCCCGACGATCCCACCGTCGACGACCGTGGCGCCCCCGCCGGTCAGCACGTCCGCGATGTCCTCGCTGTGCCGAGGACTGATGGCGTTGGCGTCGAGGTAGCAGCCGGCGAAGCCGGTCCCGGCGACCTGGTGTGCCACCTCGACCGCGGCCGCCGGCGGGCAGACGCTCAGCACCACCTCACAGGTCGTCAGCTCCTCGAACCCGGCGAGCGCGACGAGCCCGGCCTCCTCCGCACGGCGACGACTCGCCGGCCCGCGTCCGACCGGCACCCACACGCACCGCTCCCCCGCCGCGACGAGTTGAGCACCGATCGCCGCACCCATGGCACCGGGGTGGAGCACAGCTGTCGTCACCGGCCCATCGTAGGCGGCGGAGTGCCACGAGGTCGCGCTCAGCGGACGCGGCAGGCCCGGATGGGGACGCTGCACCGTGTTCCCGGCGGTGTCCGCCGCATGAGCACGCAGGGGAACGCCAACCGCCGGCCACAGCCCGCGGACTGGGGACTGGGGACAGTCAGCAGGGGTCGAACCTGTTGTAGGTTTCGAAGCTGTACCTGGCGACCCGGATCGACCACGTCCGGTACAGCTCGGAACAGCGCAGCGGGCCGGGTTCCCGCACCTGCCGCGCGATGCGTTCACCCAGGACGGCGCCCAGCTCCGCGCAGCTGCCGGCCGCGGCGCCGAGGAGTTCGACGACGTCCTGGTGCTGAGCCGTCCCATCGTGCGTGCACCGAGCGGCGCCGAGATGGTCGATCAGCCCGGCGAAACCCGCGGGATCGCGAACCACGCCGGCGACCATGATCGCGGCCGCCTGGTAGCCGTCGCTGAGGTAGTGGGTCCTGCGGTGGTACTCGTCGGCCAGGATGAGGCGGTAGATGTTCGTGAACTTCTTCACCGCCCGGGGGCCGGGGAGCAGATCGGCCAGCGAGACGAGGAGTTCGACCTCCCCGGGACTGATGCGCAGGGTCCGGTTGGGCGCGTCCCATGCCGGCGGGTCCGGCAGCTCGTACAACCGCGCCAACGGCTTCAGCACGTCCGGTGCGGCGGCGCCGGGGTCTGCTGTGGCCTGCCGTGCCGGAGGGTTCGGAAGCTGCTCGGACGGCTCCTGCTCGGGCAACGGCTCCGGGTCGATGTCGTGCAGGAGGCTCAGGAGGTAGTTCGGCCTGCGGCTGCCCAGCGGACGCATGGCGTACACGACGTTGAAGACCTTGTCGAGCAGGCTGAGCACGTGCCGGTGGCGCTGCCCGTCGTCGCCGAAGGCGTAGCCCGGCACGGCTTTGAGCCCGTCGCACAGCACGCGCGGATCGACCGCCACCACGACGATGAACATGCGCATGGAGAGCAGCAGGTTCACCGCCTCGAGGACCTTCATGACCCGTTCCGGCGCACACCGGTCGAGGTCGTCGATGTACAGCACGACGCGCTCGATGACCGGTGGCGTTCCGGCGTTGGGCGCCTTGTTGGCCTCTGCCAACGCTTCGGCGAGCGTCCGCAGGTCCTTGTACACCGATCCGACGACGCCCCGGTGACGTGCGTAGGCATCGGCCGTGCCGAGCTCGTCGAGCACCTGGCGCAGGCGGTACGTCGGCTCCAACCGGCCGCGCAGCGCCGCGAACCGATCCCGTTCGTTCCGCACCTCGGTTGCCTGTGCGGTGACGTACTGGAGCACGTTGTCCGTGCGCTTGCTGAACCCGCGCAGGCCGGCCAGCCACGCGGCGACGCCCACCACCCCCACTCCGGTCGAGAGCCAGGCGTAGACCTCGGACAGCCACGTCCACACGAACGGCACCAGCGCGACGACGAGCACGAGGACGGAAGCGATGATCCACAGGGCGCGGGTGTGGCTCCTGCCGGTCCGCTTCGCGTCGTCCAGCTTCGCCGCGGCCTGCCTGCCGACGGACCTGGCGTCGACGAGCTTCCCCGCCGCACGCCACAGGTGCCGGCCGCGGCGCAGCGCGGCCAGTGGGTGGCGCAGGGAGGTCCTGGCCGAGGCCGCGTCGTCGATCTCCCGGTCCACCTCGTCCGCCAGGCGGCTCAGCTCCTCGTGGCGCGCCCTGACCGTGTCGCGGTCCTCGGTGGCCGATGCCGCGGCCGCCTCGTCCGGTGACTCCACCGCCGGCTGCCGCAGGCCGTAGATGATCTGCTCGATCAGCCCGGTCCACAGCTCGACGTCGCTGTAGTGCCAGGCGTTGAAGCGGATCTGACGAAGGTTGCCCGTCCAGAAGGGCGTCGCTCGGTCCTGGCGCGCACTCCTCGCGAGCTTGTGCACGTAGTTCTCCACCTGCAGCACAGTGCTGGACTTGCCGGAACCCCAGTCACCCAGCAGTGCGATGGACAGCGGCGCCGACGTGTGCCGGGCCGCGATGAGCTCGGCGATGGCGCGCACGTCTGCGGTGTTGCCGATGGTGTCGTCGGTCGTCGGCTCGTCGCTCGTCGGGTTGGGGTGCGGCGGGTCCGTGACGATGCCGGCCTGCTCCCGGCCGGGCGGCCAGGCCTGTGTCGCCTCCGGCGCGGTCCGGACCAAGCCGATCTCACCGTCGCTGTCGCCGGCGACGATCAGCTCGCCGTCCGGCATGAGGGCGATGGCTTCGACGGATCCGGTGGTGAAGTCGGGTCGCACGTGTCCCACCCGTCCGCCGGTCGCGCGGTCCCAGCGTTCGACCGAGCCGTTCACACCACAGGAGATGATCGTGCGGCCGTCGGTGGACAGGAAGACCTTCCGCACGTCGCGGTGGTTGGTCGAGATGGGCGCGCCGATCCGTGTGCCCGTGCGCACGTCCCACACGGTGATGTCGCCGTCCTGCCCGCCGACGACGGCCACGTTTCCCTCGAAGTCGATGGCGACCGACCGGACCTGGCCGTTCTCGACCGCTTTCCGCCCGGTGGACGGGCTGTCCCTGGTGAGGTCCCAGAACACCACATGGCCGTCGTCCTCGCCGATGACCGCGTAGGCGCCGTTACCGGAGATCGCGATCGCCGAGACCGCCTTCCTCGAACCGGTCCACGGCGTACCGATCTCGGTGCGCTTGTCCGCATGCCAGACCTTGACCTTGCGGTCGTTCCCGCCGGAGAAGATCCGCTTGCCGTCCGGACTGATCGCCAGCGCCCACACCTGCGCACCGTGTGCCATGGGCCGGCCGTCCTGGACGTGTCCGAACCGGTCCCACACGACGATCGTGCCGTCCTCGCTGCCGGTGATGACCCGGGAGTTGTCGCCCGGCCAGGTGGCGACCGCGGAAACGGCGCTGTCATGTCCCGTCAGCACGCCGTCGTCCCCACCGGAACTGTTCCACAGGCGTGCGGTGCGATCCGCGCTGCCGGTGACGATCAGGTCGCCGTACTCGCTCACCGAAATCGCGCGCACCGCCGCGGTATGCCCGCTGAACGGCCGCTTCAGGGGTTGTCCAGCGCGGAGAACGTGTAGCTCACCGCGGCCCCCGGCGGCGAATACCATCGGCTTGGCCGATTTCTCGGGCACGGCCAACGCGAAAACACCGCCGGGAAAGATGAGTCCGGTGTCGTCCAGCATTGTGCGACCGGTCAGATTCCAGCGCAGGACCGTGCCGTCGGAACTTCCCGACACGATGGTCCGCTCGTCGACGCGTGCCAATGCGTGGACCGGACCGCGGTGACCTCGGCCGAACGGGATGGTGATTTCGCTGTTCGGGTTCCAGTCGACCAACTGCGCGTCGTCACCGCCGAGAACGACTTTTCTCTGGTCCACGACGAGAACGCTTCTGATGGCGGCACAGTCGTACAGCGACGTCGTGCTCTGGCGCCTGATCTGGGTCTGGTTCACCCGCCACAACTGGGCGACGGCGCGCCCACCGTCGGTGCCGCCGATGGCGAGCAGCCGGCCGTCCGGCGAGGCCGACATCGCGAACACCTGTATTCCCATGTCGCCGACGACGAGCCGGCCTGCCTCGTGGTCGTAGACGCGAAGCTTGCCGTCATGCCCCGCGCTCGCGACCCACCTGGCGGTCGCGGCGATCGCGTGTCCCTGGTTGTCGGCGCCCAGCGCGTCCAGGTCCGCCGGCTCGAACAGCCGGTCGTCGGCGAGCCGCCACCGGCGCACCCGACAGTCCTCACCGGAGCTGAACACGAGGGTTTCGGTTTCCCGTTCGACGATGCCCAGTGTCAGCACGCCGCCGGGGTGTGCCCGGGCGGAATGGAGCCGGTTGAGCGGGTCGGTCGCCAGCAGCCGGATCGACCCGTCCTCGGCGCCGATGATGAAACGACCACCGTCGGAGGTCGTGACGAGCGCGCGGATATCCGTCGGTGCGATTTGTCCATGGCCGACCATACTCGCGTCGTCGCCGCCCGGCGCGGCGACGTTGCACCGGCCTGGGTCACGATTAGACATATCACCTTGACGAGCTTCGCGCATGGTATGACGGCGTGTACCGAATACTCCGGCGCGTGTCATGGTAACAGTGGACGGTGGCCGGTCGACTAGGAATTCATCTGGCAGTGCCGGCATGCCAACCGAGGGTGGAGGATATGTTGAGCGGCAACGAAAGCAGGCCTGTGGCGTTAACGGTGAACTCGCCTTTGAGCGCCGTCCACTCATAAGGCTCGGCGCGTGCCGACCGCCACTCATGAACGCTGACCCGTACCCGATCCTCGGGGCCGAGCTTATAT
>NZ_JBJMIE010000106.1:0-19634 GCF_045807065.1 Actinophytocola sp.
CATCGAGCTGGGGGAGATCGAGTCGGCGCTGCGTGAGCAGGACGGCGTCGCCGAGGCCGCCGTGGTGGTCCGCGAGGACACCCCGGGGGACAGGCGCCTCGTCGCCTACGTCGTGGGCACGGCGTCCACCTCGGACCTCAGGGCCGCGCTCAAGGACCGGCTGCCGGAGTACATGGTGCCGGCCGCGTTCGTCGAGCTGGACGAGCTGCCGTTGTCCCCCAACGGAAAGCTCGACCGCGCGGCGCTGCCCGCCCCGGTCGTGTCCCGGGACGCGAGCACCGAGCTGATCGCGCCGCGCACCGGCACCGAGCAGCTGCTCGCGGCCGTCTGGTCGGAGGTGCTCGGCGTCGAGACCCTCGGCATCGACGACGACTTCTTCGACCTGGGCGGCCACTCGATGCTCGCCACCCAGGTGGTCGCGCGGATCCGCAGGGACAGCGTCGGCACGCGGGCGGTCGGCGTCATGGACCTGTTCACCCACCGCACGATCCGCGAGCTCGCGGAGTTCATGGCCGGCGACGCGACCGGCGACGGCCCGCGCCGGCTGCTCTACGAGCTGACGAAACCCGTGCGGGGCGAGAAGAAGCTCACCTACGTGTGCGTGCCCTACGGCGGCGGCAGCGCGATCGTCTACCAGCCGCTGGCCGACGCGCTGCCCGCCGGCCACGCGCTCTACTCGGTCGCGATCCCGGGCCACGACGTCGGTCTGGAGGAGCAGGGGCTGCCGTTCGACGAGCTGACCACGCGCCTCGCCGAGGAGGTCCTCGAACGGATCGACGGCCCGCTGGCGCTGTACGGCCACTGCGGCGTCGGGTCCGCGATCACCGCGGAGGTGGCCCGCAAGCTGGAGGACGCCGGCAGGGAGCTGGAGGTCGTCTACATCGGCGCCATGTTCCCGTTCGCCCGGCCCAAGGGCGCGTTCGCCGCGCTGCGCAACCGGTTGGAGCGGTTGAAGAGCAACCGGCACTACGGCGCCTGGCTGAAGTCCATGGGAGTGGACACCGACGAGCTGGACCCCGAGCAGGCGGACCGCATCATCTCCAACATGCGAGCCGACTCGCGGGCGTCGGAGGACTACTTCACCGGGCTGCTCGACCGGGGCGCGCCGAAGCTCCGCACGCCCGTCATCTCGGTCGTCGGCTCGGCGGACCCCGTCACCGACTACTACACCGAGCGGTACGCGGAGTGGCGGTTCCTGTCCGACACCCTCGGTCTCGTGGTGCTGGACCAGGCCGGCCACTTCTTCCTGAAGTACCGGGCGGACGAGCTGGCCGAGATCATCACCACCACGCACCCGGCCATCGCGCGCGACGAGACCGAGCCGCTGGCCCGTGCCGCGCGTGGCGCGGACGCGCCGTGGGACCTGCGCGCCTGGCAACGGATCGGCGACCCCGCCCCCGCCGGGGTGGCGCCGAGCATGGCCCGGTTCGTCGGCGTGACCCTCGGGCAGCTCGTGTCCACCACCGGCTCGCTGCTCACCTCGTTCGCACTGCCGATCTGGCTGTTCACCCGCACCGGGTCGGTCACCGACCTCGGGGTGCTGTGGGCGATGGCGCTGGTGTTCGGCGTGCTGACGCTGCCGGTCGCCGGCGCGATCGTCGACCGGTCCGACCGGCGCAGGGTGATGATGCTGGCGAGCGGCCTGTCCGGCACCATCCAGCTGGGACTCGCCACGCTCCTGTTCACCGACTCGCTGGCGATGTGGCACGTGTACCTGCTCGTGTCGCTGTCGCAGATCGGCGGGTCGTTCCAGCGCATCGCGTTCCAGTCCGCGGTGCCGCAGCTGGTGCCCAAGCGGTTCCTCGGCCACGCCATGGGCATCGTGACGCTGTCGACGGGCACCGCGCAGCTGCTGATGCCGGTGCTCGCCGCGGGCCTGTACGCGGCGATCGACCTGAAGGGCATCCTGCTGGTCGACGTGGCGAGCTACGTGTTCGCCATCGGCGCGCTGCTCGTCGTGCGCTTCCCGGACCTGATGGCCTGGTGCCCGCGCGAGCCGTTGCTGGTCGCGATCGCCGGCGGTCTGCGGTACTCGTGGAACCACCGGGGCTTCCGCACGATGCTCACGTATTTCGCGCTGGGCAACGTGTTCCTCGCCCCCGCGCTGGTGCTGGTGACGCCGCTGGTGCTGTCGTTCGCGTCCACGACGGAGGTCGCGCAGGTGGCGATCGCCGAGGCGGCGGGCGCCATCGCGGGTGGCGTCCTGATGTCGGTGTGGGGCGGCCCCACGAAGCGGCGCATGCTGGGTGTGCTGGTCGGCAACCTCGGCACCGCGGTCGGCTGCCTGGTGATGGGCCTGCACGCGAGCGTGCCCGTGGTGTTCTGCGGCATGTTCCTCATGGCCGGCTCGATGGCCACGGCGCAGGGCATCTACGCCACGCTCGTGCAGGTGAAGGTGCCGCAGCGCTACCACGGCCGCGTGTTCGCGCTGAACCAGACGATCACGTGGTCCACACTGCCGATCGGCTTCGCGGTCCTGGCCCCGGCCGCGACCGCCGTGTTCGAGCCCCTGATGGCCCGCCACGGTGCCCTGGCGGACACGGCCGGCGCCCTGATCGGCACCGGCGACGGCCGCGGCATCGGCCTCGGGTACGTGGTGTTCGGCCTGGCACTGGTCCTGGTGACGATCGCCGGGTTCTCGGTCCGGTTGCTGCGCCGCTTCGACTCCGAGGTGGCAGACTCCCTCCCGGACGACCTGATCGGCGCACAGGAGCGCGAACGCCGTCTCGCCACCAAGGAGCGGCCCAGGATCCCGACGACCGTCTGAGACGCGACGACGTCGCGGTGGTGGACATCCGGTTGCCCCCCTCGTTCACCGACGAGGGACTGCGCGCGGCGATCGAGGCGCGGCGGCGTCTTCGCGGGCTGCCTGTGCTGGTGCCCTCTGTTCGGCACCGCGCCGGTACTCGAGCCAGTCGAGGTTGATCGAACCGGTGTCGCCCGGGTCGTAGGACAGCGTCACCACCGGGTCCGTGCCGCTGACGGGCAGGTCGCCGAAGGTCACGGTGCCCCAGTCGTCCCAGCTGTCGGAGACCTTCGGGAAGCTGACCTGGCGTACCGGGCGCCCGTCGATCGACAGGGTCATCGTGCGGCTGTCGCCGTTGGCGTTGGCGTACCGGAGGGTGATCGCACCCCGTTCTGGCGCCGGGGTGGCGCGGTGCAGGGTGAACGACGACGCGGCGCCCTGGGCCCAGAGCCCGTCGAGGAACGCCCGGCCGGTGTATCCGGTGTGGTTGACGTTGGTCTTCACGCCGCCGGTGTTGTACGCGTCCTCCGCCTCGATGTGCCCGGGAGCCGCGCAGCCGCGCAGGGCCACGGTGCCCGCGGTGTCGGCGCAGCGGTCTCGTTGGTCGGGCACGCGGTCGCCGTCCCGGTCACCGAGGGCCGCGCCGGTGAGGGTGATCTCGACGGTGTGCGCGCCGCTCAGCGTGGCCGGCACCGTGTTGCCGCGCACGCGCCGTCCGTCGAGCGTGAACGAGCGGATCCGGGTGCCCGCCCCGTGCAGCGCGATCGTGAGGTTCACGTCGCGGTAGCGCAGGTTCCGCAGCGTGACCTCGCCCCAGCCGGCGGGTAGGTCCGGGGTGAACCGCATGCCCTGGTCGGTGAGGTCCAGCCCGAACAGTCCGGTGTGGATCATGTCGAGGAACGCGGTGGCCGACCAGGTCTGGTCGGGTTCGGAGCCCCAGTGGAACTTCACGGTGTCGCCCAGCCGCTGCCAGCCGCCGTCCACGACGCCGGTGTGGCCGTTGTAGATCTCCCAGAAGCCGCTGTTCTCGTCGGCGAGCTTGGCCAGCCGGGCCACTTCGCCGGCGAACGCGGCCTGTTCGCCCCGGCCGGCCAGTGCCTTGGCCCAGAGGCCCTGGACGAGCGGCCAGACGATCGCGTTGTGCCGGCCCGGCTGGTCGTCGGAGTAGCGCGTCCAGTTCGGGTAGGTGTCGGGCATGCCCCACGGCAGCTCCTGGGCGCGCGCGACGATCGACCGGGCCTGGGCCGGGTTCGCGATGCCGAGGACGAGGGCGAACGCGAGCCCGGTGCCCTCCTGGTAGGCGCCGCGGGTGCCGTCGGCGAGGAGCTGGTAGTCGTAGCGGCCCGTCCTCGGGTTCCAGAAGTGCCGGTTGATCGCCCGCTTCAGCGCGGCGGCCTTCGCCCGGTAGCCGGCGACCTCCCACCGCGGGTGCCCCAGCTGCCGAGCCATCTCGGCGGCGTTGACGTAGGCCGCGTAGTAGATCTCGTTGGTGCTCAGGTACATCCCGGTCGCGACCCCCGGCCACGGCATGCTGCCCGTGCTGACCGACTCGGTCTCGTCGGCCGGGGGAGCGGGGTAGCCGGCGATCCCGTCGTTGAAGAACGACGGGCCGGTGAACAGGCCGTAGACCGGGTTGAAGCCGGCGGTCGTGGCGTGTTCGCGGATCGTCAGCGTGTTCGCCGCGGTGGCGTAGGCGTTCTCGAGGAACCCGCGGTCACCGGTGACCAGGAAGTGGTGCCAGGCGGCGGTCACCCAGACGACCTGGTCCCACTGCTGGTCGTCCTGCTGCACCCGCAGGGCGCCGGCGGCGTCCCTGTCGACGACCGCCCAGAGCGTGTTCTCCGCCAGGGCCGGGGACAGCAGGCTCGCCGCGTTCCAGCTGTTGACCGAGGCGTCGCGGGTCCACGGCTGGCCGTACCCGCCACCCGCGCGGACGATGCCGACCGCCGGGTCGAGCAGGCCGCTCCTGTCGTAGCGGGGGTCGTAGGCGATCGTGTTGGTGCGCAACAGGTTCCGCAACGCGGCGTCGTACGCGCCGCCGAACAGCGCCTGGCTGTCGGGGTTCGCGAACTCGAGCGACGGGGTCGGCGCGGCGACCGCGGCGACCGGACCGGCACCGGTGACCACGCCGCACAGGGTCGACAGAGCGAGGACCGCCACGCCGGTCCGCCGGCGCCAACCGTTGACTCGCTCGCGGCTCATGCGCGCACCTTCCTCGCCGTCGGGTCAGCGAGTCGATTGCACCACGGAACCCTGCCGTCGCCGCGGACCGCGGGAGATCCTGTCCGGTCCTGTCATCTCCGGAATCACCGCCCGGTGTAGGCCGGGTCCCGGCGTTCGGCGAAGGCGGCGGCGCCCTCGACGCGGTCCTGGGTGGTGGTGAGCAGCGTGGACAGCTCACCCTCCAACCGCAGCCCTTCCGACAGCGGCAGGTTCACCCCGCGCGTCACCGCCTCCTTCGCGTAGGCCACCGCACGGGGTCCCACGCGGAGGAACGCCGCGGCCAGCCGGCCGACCGCCGCGTCCAGGTCCGGCACGACCTCGCTCACCAGGCCGATCCGGTGCGCCTCCTGGGCGTCGACGTGCTCGCCCGTGAGGATCATGCGCAGCGCCGGTCCCAGGCCGACCACCCTCGGCAGGCGTTGGGTGCCGCCCGCGCCCGGGATGATGGCGCGCCGGACCTCGGGCAGGCCGAAGACCGCGTCCGCCGTCGCGATGCGGATGTCGCACGCCAGCGCCAGTTCCAGGCCACCGCCCAGGCAGTAGCCGTGGATCGCGGCCACCGTCGGCTTGCGGCACGCCGCGAGCGCGTCCACCCACCTCCACCCGACGCGTTCCTCCCTGGCGTCCACCAGGGACGCCGGCGGGACGAACTCCTTGATGTCCGCCCCCGCGCAGAACGCCTTCTCGCCCGCGCCCCGGATGACCAGGGCCCGTACCGCCGGGTCGTCGGCGATCTCGACGGCCGCGGTCAGCTCGCGGCGCATGTCCGCGTTGATGGCGTTCCGTGCCGCGGGCCGGTTCAGCGTCAAAGTCGCGACGCCCCCGCCGACCTCGACCCGTACCGTCTCGCCCATCAGTCCTCACCTTCCGAAAGCCAGCTCATCTCGCGCAGCTGTGCGCGGATTGCCGGTGACACCGGGCGCTGCGCCTCCTCGCCGATGTGCGCGAGCAGCCCGGCCGTCCTGCTGATCATCGAGAACCCGCGTTGGAGCTGCCACGGCACGCCGATGCCTGCCAGCAGTGCCGCCGACACGCCCGCGGCGTTGACCGGCAGTGCACGGCCGGTCCGTGCCGCGGTCACGTCGACGATCGCCCGCAGGCGGCGGATCTCGTCCGTGGCGACGCCCTCCGCCGCGGCCACGGCCAGGAGCGGCGCGGCCCGCGGGTCGCCGTCGCGGTGCAGTGCGTGGCCGATGCCGGGGATGCGGCGGCCCGCGGCCAGTTCGGCGTCCACCACCTGTGCGACCGCCTCGTCCTCCGGCGTGCCGCCCGCGACCGACGCCGCGACGGCGGCCAGCAGCCGGCCGGTCTCCTCCAGCGTGCCGAGGATCTTGCTGCCGACGCCGAGGAGCCCGGCCGCCACCGCGCCCTGGACCGCCTCCGGCGCCACGGCGTAGGTCAGCCGGGCGGCCAGCGCGCTCGGCTGGAGGCCGTGGTCGATGAACGTCACCAACACGGCGTCGGCGACCCGGACCGCGCCGGGGGAGGGCATCTTCCCCGTGACGGCGAGGAGCGCGCCCTGGGTGAACGACACCTGGCCCACCAGGTTGGAGACCATGTCGTGGCCGCGCAGGGTGATCCGTTCGGTGTTGGCGAGGCCCACCTCGGTGCGGAAGGGCTCAGTCACGGGTCTCCTCCACGAAGGCCAGCGCGTCCAGCACCACGGTCGCGTCACCGGTCACCAGGACCGGGTTGCACTCGACCTCGGTGACCGGCGCCCCGGCGGGGTCCGTGACGAGCGCGGCGAGGCCCCGCAGGATGGCGGCCAGCTCATCGGCGACGTCGCGCCCGATCCGGGCCGACACCCGCAGCCGCGACAGCGTGTGCCGCACCGACTCCGGGTCGTACGGCGGCACGAGCGAGAAGGAGTCGCGTGCGTCGTTGGCGTCCACGCCACCCGCGCCGAGCAACGCCCGGGTGCCGAACACCGGGTCGGCGACCACCCCGGCGATCAGCTCGACACCGTCGCGCACGGGCAGTTGCTCGGCGATCAGGACCTGTCGCGCGCCGTGTTCCCGGACGAGTGCGTCGAACGCCGACCGTACCTCGTCCGGACCAGATAGTCCGATGTGGACAGCGCCCACCTTCGCGCGGTGTGGCAGCAACGGGTCGATCAGCTTGAGCACACAGGGAAAGCCGACCTCGCGGGCCGCCGCGACGGCCTCGTCCGCGCTCGCCGCCACCCGCCGGCGCGGCGTGGTCAGCCCGAACCCGGCCAGCGCGTCCATCACCTGCGCCTCGTCGACCGCCGCCCGGCCGTCCCCCACCGGCTGTGGCGTGAATGCCGGCCGCGCCACCGGCACCGGCGCCACCACCGACGGGGGACGGCCGGGCGCCGTGGCCACGGCGTGCCAGCCCCGACGGAGGAGCCCGACGCCGTGGAGCAGCCGCACGGGGTCACCGCACACGACGAGCCCCGCCTCCGCCGCGTTCCTGCGGACCTCGTCGCTCACGCCGTACCAGGCGAGCCCGATGGCGACCCGCAGCCGTTGCGCCGCCGCGGCCACCGTCGGGAGGAGGTCGCCGGCGAGGTACTCCATGCCGCCGAGGTAGAGCAACAGGAGGTCGACGCGCTCCTCGCCGTCGATGATGGACAGCACCTTGTCCAGCAGCGTCGGATCGTTGATGACCTGCGGGGTGAAGTCCAGCGGGTTGCGGACCCCGGCGAACGGCGGCAGGACGTCGGTCAGGGCGTCCGTGGTGTGGGCGGAGAAGTCGACCAGCGGCACGCCGAGCCGCTCGGCCGCGTCCGACAGGTAGGCCGCGGCGCCGCCGGAGTTGCTGGCGACCGCCACCCCGTCGGCACGAGTGCCCAGGCCCGCGGCCCGCGCCACGTCGACGGCCTCGTCCATCGTGCGCAGCCGCACGACGCCGTACCGGTCGAAGAGCGCGTCGAACGCGTCGTCGTCGCCGGAGATCTGCGCGGTGTGCGAGGCGACGGAGTCACTGCCCCGCGCGGACGCGCCCGCCTTGATCACGAACACCGGCTTGCCGGCGCGGCGGGTGGCCTCGAACGCCCTGCCGAGGCGCTCGCCGTCGACGGTGCCCTCCAGGTAGCCGATGATCACCTCGGTCGCGTCGTCGCCCGCGAGGTGCTCGACGTAGTCGGCGAACCTCAGCCCGGCCTCGTTGCCGGTCGCGATGACGTGCGAGAACCGCACGCCGGCCCAGTGTGCCTCGGTGAGCAGGTTGAACGCCGTGCCACCGCTCTGCGACACCAGCGCCACGTTGCCCGCCGGCAGGTCCGGCAGCGTCTCCAGCATCGTCGCGAACGTGCCGAACGTCCTCGGCGCGATCGACGCGTAGCCGAGGCTGTTGGGGCCGACCAGGGCGACGTCGTGCGCGGCCGCCGCCGCGGCGAGCCGGTCCTGCAGCAGGCGACCCTCGTCGCCGACCTCGGCGAACCCGCCCGCGAACACGACCGCCGCGCCCGCGCCGTGGGCCGCGGCGCGTTCGAACGCCTCGGTCGCGGCCCGCGCCGGCACGCAGATCAGGTACAGGTCGATGCCCTCGGGCAGTGACTCGATGTCGGGGGAGCAGGCGACACCCTGGACCGTCTCGTACTTCGGGTTCACGGGGTGGATCTCGCCGCCGTAGCCGCGCTGCGACAGGATCCGCAGTGGCCGCCCGCCGATGCGCCGCGGGTTGTCCGAGGCGCCGACGATCGCGATGTGGCGTGGCCGGAACAGCCGGTCGAGGTCAGGCACTGGTCTCACCCGCCAGATACCGCTCGAGGTAGGGCACGAGTCCGCCGCTGTCCAGCACTTCCAGCATCGCGGGCGAGAACGGCTTGGTGGTCAACACTTCTCCACTGTCCACAATGGTCAGATCACCGGTCGAGAGGTCGACCGACAGCTCCTGTCCCTGCTCGACCCGCGCGGTGATGCCGGGGCAGGTCACGACCGGCAGGCCCGCGTTGAGCGAGCGGCGGATGAACGCCGAGTCCGTGGACTCCACGACCGCCGCCGCGATCCCGGCCGCCTTCAGCGCCCGCGGCGCGGGCGGGTGGCTGGGGATGCCGAACCCGCGCCCGCCGACCACGATGTCGCCGGGCGTCACCTTCGCCGCGAAGTCCGGGACGAGGGTGGCGAAGCACATGCGCGCCAGCTCCGCCGGGTCGTGGTCGTCGCCGAAGTTCCGTAGCTCCGAGAACCGCACGATGCCGTCGTCGCCCGAGACCCAGTCACCGAACTTCCAGACGCCACCCCGCAGGACCGCGTCAGCGACCGGCATGGCCGGCTCCCTTCCTCGTCAGCATCGGCCGGGGGTCGGTGATCTCGCCCGCCACGGCCGACGCGGCCACCACGTACGGGCTCGCGAGGTTGGTCACGGCGTTCCTGCTGCCGGCGCGGCCCGCGTAGTGCTCCTGGTTGGTGGAGATCGCGACGTCGCCGTCCGCGAGCGCGCCGAGGTAGCCCCAGCAGGTGGTGCAGCCCGGCGAGAGCACCTGCGCGCCGCGCTCGGTGAACAGCTCGACCAGCCCCTCGCGGGCGGCCGTCGCGAACACCTCGGGACTGCCCGGCGTGACGTACATGACCACCCCCGGCGCGACCTCGTTGTCCCGCAGGATCTCCGCCGCCGCGCGCAGGTCCTCGATCCGGTTGCTGGCGCACGAGCCGACCATCGCGTGGGTGATGCGGCGACCGGCCACCTCGGACACCGGGACGACCTCGCCGTGCCGGGGCGGCACGGTGACGAACGGCTCGAGCGCGCCGAGGTCCCACGTGCGGAACTCGTCGTACTCGGCACCGTCGTCGGCGGCGAACACCTCGTACGGGCGGCCGTCGGCGCGTTCCCGGACGTAGGCCAGCGCCACGTCGTCGACATCCGCGACCGCCGTGTCCGCGCCGGCGTGGTACATCCCCGCCAGCAGGCCCTGGCGACTGTCGAGTCCGAGCCGGGACACCCCGCCGAACTCGACGCACCGCTGCACGAGGCCGTCGCCGCCGGCGTACTCGTGGCAGATGGCCTGCACGAGGTCACGCACCCAGACGCCGGGCGGGAGCGTGCCGGTCAGCTCGAACCGGACGCTCGCCGGCACGCGCACCCAGTTGGAGTCGCGGACCATCGACACGAGCACCTCGGTGCTGATCGGCACGTTCAGCGCGCCGACCGCGCCGATGCTCGCGATGTTGGGCTCGTCGGAGAACACCAGCAGCCCCGGCCGGGCGAAGCCGTGCTCGACCATGACCAGGTGCCGCAGGCCGGCGCGGCCCGCGTCGAAAAAGTTCCGGAAACCCGTGCGGCGCACGAACTCGCGGCTCTCCCGGTTCCGGATCACGTGCTCGGAACCGAGGGCGGCCTGCGGCGTGTGGTCCAGGACCGCGACCACCTTGTCCGGGCACCGGATCGCCTCGACGCCCAGCCGTTCCAGGATCTTGATGTTGCGGTGGAAGTAGATCTCCTGCATGACGGTGTAGTCCGGGGTCACCGTCACGTAGTCGCCGACGGCGACCGAGTCGGCACCGGCCGCCCGCGCGATGACCTTCTGCGCGATTGTCTGGCTCACGATGCTCCCGAGGACGCGTCCCGCTTGATCTTCGCGGCGTCGAAGTCGTTGAACTTCTTCACGAACTCGTTGGTGTACACCGAGTCCGGGTCCAGGTCCTGGTGGATGAGCCCGTAGTCCCTGGCGTAGGTCACCCAGTGCTCGACGGCGTCGGCCGGGTACTCGCCCCACGTCTGCTCGGCCGGTGGCGCTCCGCCGTACAGCGACTGCCGGCGGGCGTCGAACTGGGCCATGGCCGCCTTGGTCGCGGCCCCGGTGTCGGCGCCGACCTTGCTGTTGGGGTACTTGTCGAACATCATCCGCACGCCCGCCTCGGGGTTGGCGTCGGCGTACACCGACGCCTTTGCCCACGCCAGCCCGAAGCCGGCCGCCGTGTCCGCGTTGTCCCTCAGCCACGAACCGGAAGCGATGAGGCTGGAGGCGAACAGGTCCTCGACGCCGTCGGGCTGGAAGTACCGCAGCTTCTTGCCGGTGCCCGAGGTCATGGCGGCGAAGAGCGTGTCGTAGGTCGTCAGCGCGTCGACCCGGTGGCGTTGCAACGCGTCGAGTGCCGGGGCGCCGGTGCCGACGGCGATCAGCTTCAGGTCGGTGGCCGGGTCGAGGCCCGCGTTGGCGGCGGCCGCCTTCGCGAGCTGCGCCGGACCCGCGGACAGGTCCTGCACGCCGAGGGTCTTGCCCTTGAGATCCTTCATCGAGCGGATGTCACTGTCGGGCAGCACGCCGATCTGCGTGACGTTCTTGGCCGTCCAGTTGTAGAACATCTTGACGTCCTGGCCCTTCTCGGCCGCCTGGAGCACGAGGTCGGGCGTCGAGGTGCCGATCTGGATCTTCCCGGAGGCCAGTGCCTGCACGACCTTGCCGCCGGTGCCGAGGAAGACGGGCTCGACGGTGATGCCCTCCTCCTTGAAGTAGTTCTGCACCTGGGCGATGCCGAGCTGCAGCATGTTCCCGCCCGGCGCGGTGGCCGAGACGCCGAAGGTGACCGTCTTGCCGTTGCCCGAGCCGCCTTGTCCGGCGCTGCCGCACGCCGAGACCACGATCGCCAGCACACATGCCAAGACCGTCAGAGCGGACCGCGATGTCCTTCTGCTCACAACGATTCCTCTCTCGCGGTGTTCACCAGAACACCAGCCGCTTGCGCAGTTGCACGACGATCTGGTTCAGGACGACACCCAGCACCGCGAGGACGATGAGGGTCGCGAACACACCCGCCGTGTCGTAGTTGGTCTGCTGCTGTTGCAGCAGGACCCCGAGTCCGTCCTGAGAGGACACGAACTCGCCGAGGACCGCGCCGAGCAGGGCCAGGACCGTGGCGACCTCGAAACCCGCCAGCACCGACGGCAGCGCCGACGGGAGCAGGAGCTTGAGCCAGACCTGCCGACGGGTCGCCGACAGGGAGCGGAACAGCTTCGCACGGTCGCGGTCGACCGTCATCACGCCGCTCATCGTGTTGACCAGCAGGGGGAAGAACGTCAGCGTCGCGGCGACGAGCACCTTGGGAGTCGTGCCGAAACCGAACCAGATGACGAACAGGGGCGCGAGCGCGAACTTCGGCAGCGACTGGAACGCCACCAGGTACGGGTAGAACGTGGCCCGCGTGATCGCCGACTCGCCGAGCAGCACGCCGCCGACGATGCCGAGCACCGAGCCGAGCAGCAGTCCCAGCACGGTCTCCTTCAGCGTCACCAGACCGTTGGTCCACAGCTGGTCCAGCAGCGACGCGGACCCGAACTGGGCGAGCACGTCCGACAGCGGCGGCAGGACGAACTTCTCGAGGCCGAGGATGCCGGGCAGGAACTGCCACAGCGCGGCCACGACCACGAACAGCGCCACCGGCGGGCCGACGACCCGCAGGGCGTTCGCGCGACCGTTGCGCCGGGGCTTCGCGGCCGGCGGAAGCGCGATCTCTTCCGGAGCGCGTTGTTCAGACACCGACATGGCTGTCCTCCCGGGCGAAGTAGGCGCGGATCCGGGCACACGCCTTGGCGAACTCGGGGGTCTCGATCACCGACAGGTCGCGTGCGTGGGGCAGCGGCACGTCGACGACGTCGAGCGTGCGGCCGGGTCGACCGGAGAGCACGACCACGCGTTCGGCGAGGTAGACCGCCTCGGCGATGTCGTGGGTGATGAGCACGGTGGTGACGCCGCTGTCCGCCCACATGCGCCGCAGGTCGACGTTCATCTGCTCGCGGGTCATGGCGTCGAGCGCGCCGAAGGGCTCGTCGAGCAGCAGCACCGACGGGTCGCCCATGAGCGCGCGGCAGATCGCGACCCGCTGCTGCATGCCGCCCGACAGCTCGTGCGGGCGCCGGTCGGCGAAGCCGCCGATGCCCGCCCAGGCGAGCAGTTCGAGCGCGCGGTCGCGGTCGGCGTCGTCGACCCGGTGTGCCAGCTCGCGGGGCAGCAGGCAGTTGCCGAGCACCGTCTTCCACGGCAGCAGGGTCGGCGCCTGGAACATCATGGCGATGTCCCGGCGGGGTGCGGTGAGCCGTTCGCCGCCGACGCGGACGTCGCCGTCGGTCGGCTCGACGAGCCCGGCGAACGTGTGCAGCAGGGTCGTCTTGCCACAGCCGCTCGGTCCGACGATCGCGACGAACTCGCCCGGCGCGACGTCGAGGGAGAAGTCCTGGAGCGCGACGACGGGTTCCTTGCCGCCGAACACGTGCGTGACGTTCGTGGCCGTCAGTCCCAGTGGGGACGGCATCTTACTTCTGCGGAGCATGGCTGCCCTCCCGAACGAGCGGGCCGGGGTCGGGGAACACCCCGACCGGCACCTCGACGAGCCTCGGCCGGTCCGCCGCCTCCCTCAGGAGTCCGGTGAGCTGGCCCGGCGACGTTGCCGTGGCACTGTCCAACCCGAACAGACGGCCGAGGTCGGCGAAGTTCGGGTTGTGGAGGTTGGTGCCGAGCGTGCGGCCGTCGAACTGCTCGACCTGCGTGCGCAGCACGTTGCCGAACGCCCCGTCGTTGAACACGACGAAGGTGGCGGGGACGTGGTTGGCCACCGCGGTGAGCAGCTCGGCCATGCCGTAGGCGAAGCCGCCGTCACCGGAGATCGACACGACCTGCACGTCCGGGCGGCCGACCTGCGCGCCGACGGCCGTTGGCAGGCCGTAGCCGAGCGCGCCCTGGTAGCCGGGCGAGAGGAACGTGCGTGGCGCGTAGACCGGGAAGGCGACGCGGGACAGGTAGCCGACCTGGGTCAGCTCACCGACCAGGACGTCGTCCTCGGCCATGCCGTCGCGGAGCGCGCGGACCCAGTCGGTGATCTCTCCGAGTGCGGTGATGGCGGTGGCACAACGGGTTCTGATCGCGTCGACGTCGTCGGTCGTCCACTGTGAACGGACGGCTGGGAGGTCGTCGGCGAGGGCGGTCAGGCCGAGGCGGGCGTCACTGTGCAGTGCGACCGCCGGCTTGTGCGGCGCGCCGAGGTCCGTCTCGTCGGCGTTGAGCAGGATCGTGGTGGTGTCACCGACCAGCGGCGTGCCGTCCATCCGCAGGCCCCGGCTGCCCACGATCAGCACCACGTCCGCGTCCGGTAACACCTCCCGGCCCCCGAGGCTGGTGAGCGTCCACGGGTGGCGGTCGGACAGGGCGCCACGGCCGTTGGCGGTGGTCACGACCGGGGCGTGGAGCTTCGTGGCCAGCTCGCCGAGCGCCTCGGACGCCCCGGCCGCCACCACGCCGCCACCGGTGAGCACGACGGGCCGCTCGGCGTTCGCCAGGAGCTGGGCCGCCTTGGCGACGGTGTCCTGGTCGGGCCGGACGAGCCGCTGCGGTCGCGTCGGGACGGTCGCACCGCCGGCCTCCTTGAGGAGGTTCTCCGGGATCGAGACGGCGACCGGCTGGGAGCGGCCGTCGCGGGTCGCGGCGAGACCGTCCCGCACCGCCGCGGCGAGGTCGTCGCCGTCGCGGACGGGCAGGACCGCCTTGGTGGCCGACCGCAGCACGTCCTCCTGGGCGCTGATCTCGTGGAGCAGGCCGAGCCCGCCGTCGATGGCCCACGCGGGCAGGTTCGCCGCGATGGCCAGGACCGGGGACGACGTGGAGTAGGCGGTCGCGAGGCCGGTCATGGCGTTGAGCACGCCCGGCCCCGGCACGACGGCGAACACCCCCGTGCGGCCGGTCGCCCTGGCGTAGCCGTCGGCCATGTGCGCCGCGCCCTGCTCGTGGCGGCAGGAGACGTAGCGGAGGCGGTCCGCCCGGCGTGCCACGGCGTCGACGAAGAAGTCGAGCTGCACGCCGGGCACGCCGAAGATGGTGTCGACGCCGCCGTCGGTGAGCTGGTCGGCGACGGTGTCCGCGCCCGTTTTCGTGTCGGTTTTCGTGCTGCTGTCAGACATTGAGAGCCACCGCCTTGGTCTCGAGGAACCCCTCGATGCCTTCGAGTCCGCCTTCGCGGCCGAGTCCGCTGTTCTTCGTGCCGCCGAAGGGAAGCTCGGGAGCGAGCGGGAAGGGGTCGTTGACGCCGATGACGCCGAAGTCGAGCCGTTCGGCCATGCGCCACAGGCGGGCGAGGTCGTGGCCGTAGAGGTAGGCGGCGAGGCCGTAGCTGGTGGCGTTTGCCCTGGTGAGGACGTCCCACTCGGCGGTGAACGAGAAGACCGGGAGGACCGGACCGAAGATCTCCTGCTGTGCCAGGGACATCTGCTCGGTGACCCCGGTGAGGACGGTGGGCGCGTAGAACCAGCCCGGCCGGTCGAGCCGCGTTCCTCCGGTGTGGACGGTCGCGCCCCGCGCCCGCGCGTCGTCCACCTGGGACTCGAGCTTGCGCAGTGCCGCCTCGTCGATGAGCGGCCCGACGTCCGTGCCGTCCTCGGTGCCCGGCCCGACCCGGAGCTCGCCGACGGCGTCGACCAACGCCGTGGTGAAGCGGTCGTAGAGCGACTCGTGGACGTAGAGCCGGTTGGTGGCGATGCAGCTCTGGCCGCAGTTGCGGTACTTGGAGGCGACCACACCGGTGACGGTGGCGTCGACGTCCGCGTCGTCGAGGACGATGGCGGGCGCGTGTCCACCCAGCTCCAGCGCGACACGTTTGAGGAGCCCGTCCGCGCGGCGCAGGAGCATGAGCCCGACGTCGGTGGAGCCCGTGAAGCTGAGCTTGGCGACGCGCGGGTCGGCGAGGAGCTCCTTGACCAGGGGGTCGGGGCGGGAGGTGGTGAGGAGGTTGAGCACCCCGGCCGGGAGCCCCGCGGCGACGAGCCGGTCGGTGAGGGCCCTGGCGATGAGGGGCGTCTGCTCGGCGGGCTTGGCGATGACGGTGCACCCGGCGGCCAGCGCGAGGGCGATCTTGCGAAGGAACATGCTGGCGGGGAAGTTCCACGGCGAGATGGCGACGGTGATGCCGACGGGCTGCTTGAGCACCATCCCGCGCCGGCCGCCCCCGATGGCGACGAGGCGCCCGTCGGTGCGGCGGCCTTCCTCGGCGGCCCAGTCCATGGCCGCCGCGGCGCTGCCGAGCTCACCCGTGGCCTCGGGCAAGGGCTTGCCGCACTCGCGGCTGAGGAGCAGGGCGAGGTCGTCGCTGTCGGCCCGGATGGCCGCGGCGGCGGCCCGGAGGATCGCCGAGCGACGCTCGGGTGGCGTGTCCCGCCAGCCCTCGGCCGCCCCGGCGGCGGCGTCGAGGGCCGCTCGCGCGTCGGCGACACCGGCGTCGTCGGCGACACCGACGACCGAACCGGTGGCCGGGTCGACCACGTCGTAGCGGTTATCCGCGTGCCGCCATCCGGCCCCGACCAGCAGGGTCGGCTCACTGGTGGTCACGGTCATCGACGAGCCTCCTTCGTCTCGCGACTGTGCTCCCGCCCGACGCCGTCGGCGGTCGTCCGCGGGTCTGTCTCCGCTTTGCTGTGTCCGTCCACCCGCGCCCTGCGGTTCTGCTCCTCGACGGTGCCGTCGAGCATCGAGATCCGGGCCGTGCGGGCCTTGCCCGTGTGCGCCGTGGCCAGGGCCTCCGCGCGGCGGCCGTCCCGGGCCTCGATGGCCTGGAGGATCTCCTCGTGCTCGGCGAGGGAGCCGGCGGCGCGGTCCGGGAGGGAGAACGTCGACCCCGGGTAGCGGTGGTGGGTGTCGTGGGCCCTGCGGAGCATCTCCAGCAGGAAGGCGTTCCGCGAGGCGACGCAGATCGCGTCGTGGAACTCGAAGTTCAGGCGTGCCATGCGGGCGATGTCACCGTCGTCGTGGGCCCAGGTCATCTCCCGGTGCAGACGGCGGAGGCGGATGAGGTCCGTCGTGGACGCGTTCTCCGCGGCCAGCCGGGCGGCCAGGCCGTTGAGCACCTCGCGTACCGCGTAGACGTCCAGCACCTCCTCCGGGGTCACCGTCGCCACCACCAGGCGCCGGCCGGCGGTGCGCTCGACCAGGCCCTCGGTCTCCAGGCGCAGCAGCGCCTCACGGATGGGGGTCCGGCTGATCCCGAGCGTCGCCGAGATCGCCGGCTCGCCCAGGTGCTCACCCGCCTTGAGTGCGCCGGCCGATATCGCGTCCCGTATCGCCAGGTAGACAGCCTCACTGGCGTTCGCGGAGCTGCGGTGGTCGGTCCAGAGCTCGGCGAGTGTCGGCGCCTCGTAGGCGCTGGTGCCGGTCGATGTATCCAAGGTGTCTCCTCCTGTCGACAGAAATATACATCCGTCGACACAGAGGTCAAGGGGCTGGACACAAAGGACGGCCGACGACGCCGTGCGGGCGCCTACCAGCCACTACGCGACACACGGTCCGGCCACCGCGGTCCGGCGGCGGGCACGGGCGAGTGTGCTGCTCGGTTCCCGCGGTCGACTGCGGAGGTCAGTGGCCGGACCTGGCCGAGCAGGTGTACCCGAGCGGTGTGTCTAGCCCGCCACGTGGGCGGTGTGCCCCAGCCAGTGCTGGGCCAGTTCGGCGTTGCCGTCGATGGTGACGCCGTCAGCGTGTGCGCCGGTCAGGGGGAGTCGGCGGGTCAGGACGAGCAGCAGCGACTTCGCCGGACCGTGGACGGTCACATCCGCCTTGCCGTGCCCGTGCTGCCAGCTCACGCCATCCGGGCGGCGTTCGATGAACCACTCGCCGGCCGCGCCCAGGCCGGGCTCGTCGGTGGCATGCCAGTGCAGGGTCTCGTTGGTGCCACGCATCGCGGCCGCGGAGTCCGGGCGCTGGGCCGCCCATGTCGGCGAGGTGAGCATGGCCAGGTGGTTGGTGATGAGACCGGCGGCGATGTCGGCGTCGAGGTCGTAGTCGTGGCCGGCGGCCACGGCCGCGTCGAAGCCGTGGACGACCGCCTCGTTGAGCAGGCTGTGGAGCCAGAACTGTGCACCGGTGCGGTTGTCGCCGGCGGCGTTGAACACCGAGGCCTCCAGTGCCGCGTCCGAGCAGGCCGCGGCCGCGCGGGCGGCGGCGTCGGACAGCCACGCCGGCCAGGCCTGGGGCTCGGCGGGCGGCTCGGCCATCTCGGTGGGCAGCTCGGAGGGGTCGGTGACGCGCCGTTCGATGAGCTCGGACACCCAGCGCTGGGTCTGGCCGACGTGCTGGACCAGGCCGGCCACCGTCCACTCCGGACAGGTCGGCACCGCCGCGTCACCACCCGCTGCGAGCGCGCATTCCGCCAACCGTCGCGTGTGGTCCAGCAGTGCCTGCCGGCAGCGTTCCGCGCTCAGCTCGGGACTCATCGTCCTTCGTTCCCTTCCCCCTGGTTCGGTTCACGACTCGCCCGATCACGTGCAACCTACCCGGACGCGTCGCGGCTGTCCCAGCCGGCCGATCCCACCTACGCCGTCTCGTCGTGGCACGCCTTCCCTTTCGGGCACGGTGTCTGCCTTCGTCTCGGGTGGTCGCGGCCTTCACCGGTGATCGCCGCGAGCGGACGCTGTGGTCACGGGCCAGTGGGCGGGAGAGAAGAATGCACGACCACGAACGGCAGTCCGAGGAGCAGACCGGCGGCCGGCGGCGGGTCGTCCCGACACAGTCCCCGCCGGACCTGCTCGCCGGGCCCCTGTCCCCGGACGCGGTGCTCGCCCTGCAGCGGCTGGTCGGCAACGCGGCCGTGGCACGGCTGCACGCCAACCAGGCGGCGGTGCAACGGGCCGCCGTCCGGGACGCGTTGCGGTCCGCGGGGCGTCCCCTCGACGACGGCGTCCGGGCGGAGATGGAGAGCCGGCTGGGTGCGGACTTCTCCGACGTGCGGGTGCACACCGACCCCACGGCGCACTCCGCCGCCGAGTCCGTGCAGGCACACGCCTTCACCTCCGGCTCGCACATCGTCTTCCAGCGCGGCCGCTACGACACGACGTCCCCGGCGGGCAAACGCGTGCTCGCCCACGAGCTGACGCACGTGGAACAGCAGCGGACCGGCCCGGTGGCCGGTACCGACACCGGCGACGGGCTGCGGGTGTCCGACCCGTCGGACCGGTTCGAACGCGCGGCGGAGACCAACGCGGCACGCGTCATGGCGGCACCGGCGCACACTCAGCGCACCGTGGCAGAACCCTCGTCGCCGGGCGCTCCCGGGGAGATCGTGCAGCGTGACGTCGGCTTCGAGATAGAGCTGCCCATCACCACCACGTACGCGTTCGCCCCCGGGCTCAAGGCCGCCGAGCGGACCGGGCAGAAGCAGATCGTCAACCCGATCACCTCCACCACCTGGGAAGGACGGCGCGCGAACCGCCCGTGGTGGCGGCCCCAGATCGACCCGCCGAGCCTCGGCCGGCGGATGAACAAGTCGGAGCGACTGGTCGTGGTGCGGGACCGGTTCACCGTGGAGGCCGACGAGACGGCTGACGGGTCCTCCAACCTCGAGTTCGTGACGGTTCCGTTCCCCGAGACCGACGAGGGCCGCGCCCAGCTCATCGAGGCCCTCGCCGGGATCGCGGCCATCGCCGGCAGCCTGAACGGCACACTGCACACGGCCGCCGACCTGGCGGCCGCACATGCCGGCGCCGCCGCACGGACCCCGACCGCGCCGGCCGGGTACGACTCCGCCGAGTACGTGGCGACGGGTTTCGGCACCTCCGGCAACCCGCAGGCGACCGCGGGGATCCCACTGGCGCGGGTGGAGGCCCTCCTCTCGGCGATGAGCACCGCACGCACCCGGATGCTCGACGCGACGGCCCCCGCGGACCAGCAGGCGGAGGGCCGGGACGTCGCCGAGGGGGACCGCGTCGGCATGACGGCCAGGGCGGCGGCGAA
>NZ_JBJMIE010000107.1:0-3208 GCF_045807065.1 Actinophytocola sp.
CCAACCGGAAGGGAACGACCCAGTGCACACAAAACGCCGCAGGAGGATGTACGGCGTTGGCGCGATAGCGTCAGCCGCCGTGCTGGCGGTGGTCACTGGCTCCGCCGCGACCACGGCGGAAGCGCAACCGTTGCACCAGCGGCCCGCGGAGTGGCTGCCCACGATCACCCCGATCAAGCACGTCGTGGTGATCTTCGGTGAGAACATCTCGTTCGACCACTACTTCGGCACCTACCCGAACGCGGCCAACACCGACGGCACGCCGTTCACCGCCGACCGCCACACCCCGAAGGTCAACGGGCTGAGCCCGCAACTGCTCACGAACAACCCCAACGCGTACAACCCGAAGCGCCTGTCCCCCGGCCAGGCGCTGACCTGCGACCAGAACCACGGCTACGGGCCGGAGCAGAAGGCCGTGGACGGCGGGAAGATGGACAAGTTCGTCGAGTACACCGAGACCGACAAGTGCACCGGGCAGCCGGTCCTGTTCGGCGAGCCGGGGCTGGTCATGGACTACTACGACGGCAACACCGTGACCGCGATGTGGAACTACGCGCAGCACTACGCGCTCTCCGACAACTCGTTCGACACGGTGTTCGGCCCGTCGAGCCCGGGTGCGGTCAACCTGGTCTCCGGCCAGACCCACGGCGTGCAGGCGGTCACGTCGGTCACCCACGAGCCGACGACCGACGCCTACGCCGTGCAGTCGCCGGACGAGCACGGCATCGGCACGATGACCAACGACCCGGACCCGGCATGGGACGACTGCTCGGACAAGAACCACACGGCCGACGAGAACCTGGCCACCATGCACGGCCGCAACATCGGCGACCTGCTCAACGCCAAGGGCGTGACGTGGGGCTGGTTCCAGGGCGGCTTCCGGCCGACCGGCACCCGGGACGGGTTCGCGGTGTGCGGGCAGACCCACACGAACGTCGGCGGCAACGCGGTGGTGGACTACAGCCCGCACCACGAGCCTTTCCAGTACTACCAGTCAACGGCGAACCCCAAGCACCTGCCGCCGACGTCGGTCCGGGCGATCGGCGCCACCGACCAGGCCAACCACCAGTACGACATCAGCGACTTCGACGCGGCGGTCGACGCGGGCAACGTACCGGCGGTGAGCTTCCTGAAGGCACCCCAGTACCAGGACGGCCACGCGGGCTACTCGGACCCGCTCGACGAGCAGACGTTCGTGGTCACCGAGATCAACAGGATCCAGCACTCCCGCCAGTGGAAGGACACCGCGATCGTCCTGGCCTACGACGACTCCGACGGCTGGTACGACCACGTCGCCCCGACGATCATCAACGGCTCCCACGACGCGGCCCTGGACGCGAGCGTCTGCACGGCCAAGCGGCCCGCACTGGGTGGCTACGCCGATCGCTGCGGCTACGGCCCGCGCCTGCCGCTGGTGGTGATCTCGCCGTACAGCAAGAAGAACTTCGTCGACCACACCCGCACCGACCAGACCTCGGTCCTGCGGTTCATCGAGGACAACTGGCGCACCGGCCGCATCGGTGACTCGTCCTACGACAGCCGGGCGGCCAGCCTGGCGAACATGGTCGACTTCCGGCACCGGCCGACCAGCACCACCCTGACGCTCGACCCCCACACGGGTGCCGTCGCCCACCCGTAGTCGATCCCGTCGAGGAACCGACCGTCTAGAGGGGACGGACCGCGTCACGAACGAGTGAACGCACTTCGCTATCGTTACCGCGTCGTGATCGACCGTCCCCACCGTGAGGAGCATGAACGTGGCTGTTTCCGCCGACCTGGAGAAGCAACTCGACAAGGCCTACGAGAACCTGAGCGTCGCCGAGGTCCTCGACGCGCCGGTCGCGGCGCTGTCCGGGGTCAGCGAGGGTGACGCCGAGAAGCTGGCCGCCGCCTTCAACATCAAGACCGTGCGCGACCTGGGCACCAACAGGTACTTCCGGCTCGCCGCCGCGCTGGTCGAGGTCGACTCGCTGGTCAAGTAGCTCCCCACGGCCGGCCCGGGCGTCTCGACGAGGCGCCCGGGCCGCCGCTCGACCAGGCCGAGCGGCCGCCCTCTCGCAGCGGCAGCGGTGCGGCGGTCCGCACCTTCGCCGGACGGGTAGAACACCCCCTGCCGGGTAGCCGTGGGCCATGGCAGTGCGGGCACTCGTGACGAACGACGACGGTATCGACTCGCCAGGTCTCGTGACCCTCGCACGGTGCGCGCGCGACCTCGGCTGGCAGCCGATCATCGCCGCGCCGGCGACCGAGTCCAGCGGCACGAGCGCGGGACTGACCGCCGCGCGCAACCACCGGCAGGTGGCGGTGGCACGCCGGACGCTGGCGGACCTCCCGGACGTACCGGCCTACGCGGTGGCCGCCCACCCCGGCCTGATCGTGCTCGCCGCCTGCCACGACGGGTTCGGCGAGCGGCCGGACGTGGTGCTGTCCGGGGTGAACCGCGGCGGCAACGTCGGCCGCGCGATCCTGCACTCCGGCACCGTCGGCGCCGCCCTGACCGCGGCCGTCAACGACGCCCGCGCCGTCGCGGTGTCGCTGGACAGCCCGCTCGAGCCGGTGGCGCCGCCGAACTGGGACGCCGCGGCCGCGGCCACGACCAGGCTGCTGCCGTTCGCGGCGGCCTGCGATCCCGGCACGGTGCTGAACGTCAACGTCCCGGACACCGCGCGGCCGGGACCGCCGCGCTGGGCGCGCCTGGCCACCTACGGCCGCGTCCAGACGAAGGTGACGCAGCTCGCCGGCGGCACGATCGAGGTGGGCAGCGTGGAGGTGGCCGGCGAGCTGGAACCGGGCACGGACGCCGAGCTCCTCGCCGACGGGTTCGTCACCGTGACGGCCCTGCACTCCGTCCACGAGGACGACGAGCTGATGCGCCGAGACCTGCCCTGAGCTGTGCCTTCGGTTACTTCCGGGCCGTGAGCCCGCTTCCTGCGGGGATGATGACAGCAGACCGTACCGCCCATAACGGACAGCACGCGTGAAGTGAGGAACAGTGGAACTCGTCTACCCGCCGGTGATCCTTGCCTGCAAGACCTTCTTCCGGGCCCTCGACCTGAAGATCGACCAGCGGGGCACCGAACACATCCCGAGCACCGGCGGGGCGGTGCTCGCCTGCACCCACGTCAGCTACCTCGACTTCATCTTCTGCGGCCTGGGCGCCCAGCCGGCCGGGCGGCTGGTCCGGTTCATGGCCAAGAAGTCGGTGTTC
>NZ_JBJMIE010000108.1:0-2445 GCF_045807065.1 Actinophytocola sp.
AGCTGGCCGCGTTGGTACTGGCGGAAACCGGGTCGCTCGGGCTGCGTCGAACCACGGTGGACCGTGACGTGCTGCCCCGCCGGTTCGAGACCGTGCACGTCGACGGCCACCCGGTCCGGGTGAAGATCGGCCCCCACGGGGCGAAACCGGAACACGACGACGTGGCCGCGGCGGCGGCCCGGCTCGGGGTGCCGCTCCGCGAGGTCGCGGCCCGGGCACTCGGCGGCCTGCGATGACCGCGGCACGGCTCCTGGCGGAGGTCGCGGCCTACGGCTCGGTGGCCGTCGCGTACTCGGGCGGTGCCGACTCGGCACTCGTGCTGGCCGCGGCGGTCCGCGCGCTGGGTGCCGACCGGGTGCTGGCGGTGACCGCGGTGTCGGAGAGCCTGCCGGCGGCCGAGCTGGCACCCGCGTCGGCGCTGGCGGCGGAGCTGGGCGTGCGTCACCTGACCCCGCGCACCCACGAGCTGGCGAGTGCCGGCTACCGCGCGAACGGCCGCGACCGCTGCTACTTCTGCAAGTCGACCGTCCTCACGGCGATCACCGCGATCGCGGCGGCACAGGGCCTCGCCACGGTCGCCACCGGCACCAACGCCGACGACGCCGCCGACCCGTTCCGCCCCGGCATCCGCGCCGGCGCCGAGCGCGGCGTGCGCACCCCGCTGCGCGACGCGGGCCTGACCAAGGACGCGGTCCGGGCGATCAGCCGCGAGTGGCACCTGCCGACCGCGACCAAGCCGGCGACGCCGTGCCTGGCGAGCCGCGTGCGGTACGGGTTGGCGATCACCCCGTACCGGCTGGCCCGCGTCGACCGCGCGGAGACCGCCGTGCGTGCCCTGCTGGCCGGCGCCGGGCTGGCGACCACCGACCTGCGGGTGCGTGACCTCGACACCGCCGTCCGGGTCGAGGTGGACGCGCCGCTCGCCGCGGTCGTGGCCGCGCTCCCGGCGTTGCGGCAGACCCTGGCGGAGTCCGGCTTCACCGACGTGCCGGTGGAGGTCGCGCCGTTCCGGTCCGGCAACCTCAACCTCGCGCCGCCACCCGGCTGAGGGCTCAGGAGAACACCTGTGCCGCGGCGGCCACGACCTCCTCGTGCGGCACGTCCCGCAGGTGCTGGCTGATGTTCCACCGATGGCCGAACGGGTCGACGAGCTGCCCGTGGCGGGTGCCCCAGAACGTGTCGGCCACCGGGCCGCGTGCCTGCGCGCCGGCCGCCACCGCCCGCGCGAACACGGCGTCGGCGTCGGCGACGTCGAGCTGCAGGACCACGGCGGTGCCGCCGATCGAGGGCGGCGCGAGCACGCCCATCTCCGGGAACTCGTCCGCGAGGTGCAGCGCGGCGGAGCCGACGCGCAGCTCGACGGACATCAGCCGGCCGTCGGGCGTGGGTACCCGGCTGACCTCCTCGGCCCCGAAGGCCTCCCGGTAGAACGCGGCGGCGGCCTCGGCGCCCTGGACCACGATGTGTGCGGTGATCGACATGCCCTGACCCTAGGCAGCGCGTCTTGTACGTTCTTGCCATGACGGGTGAGGTGCGGCTGTGGCGTCCGGCCGACCGGGTGCTGATGCTCGCCGGGCGCACCAGCCGGTACGCCGTCGAACCGCGCGGCGAGTACGTCTTCGGTGTCGTCGCGGCACGGCCGATGCGGGCCGCACGCGGCGGGCAGCGCCACGTGGTCCAGCCCGGGCAGCTCGTCGCGTGGGATCCCTCCGCCGCCCACTCCGGCGAGTCGGACGAGCCGTGGTCGGCGCGACTGATGGTCGTCGAGGCCGACGTGCTGGGCAACGTCGCCTTCCCCGCGCCGGTGCTGACCGATCCGGCGCTGGCCAGGGCCTTCGTCCGCATGCACGAGCTGCTGGAGCGCCCGGACACTACCCGTCTGGAACGCGACGGCGCACTGGCCACCTGGCTGCACGCCGTGGTCGACCGGCACGCCGGGACACCGACCAGCACGGCCGCCGGGAGCGACACGGGATTGCGGCTCGCCTGCGACTACCTGGCCGAGCACGCCGAGCGGGCCATCAGCCTGGACGAGCTGGCCGCCGTGGCCGGGATGGGGAAGTTTCGACTGGTCAAGCTCTTCCGGGACCGCACCGGCCTGCCGCCGCACGCACTGCAGATCGCCCACCGCGTCCGGCGCGCCCGCCGGCTCCTCGAAGCCGGCCACCCGGCGGCCGAGGCCGCCGCGCTGACCGGGTTCACCGACCAGAGCCACCTGCACCGGCACTTCCGCCGCGCGCTCGGGTTCACCCCCGGCCAGTACCAGCGGCTGCTCGCCGGGGCGCCCGGCCCCTCGGGCACATGACCGGGCCGACCACGCCGTACTTCGCGATCGGCGCGGGTCACGCCGTGTACCGGGGCCCGGTGGAATCCAGCACCGCGCACAGCCATGCCGCCTTCCAGCTCGCCATCGCGCCGCGGGGCGAGGTCGCGGTGGTGGACGAG
>NZ_JBJMIE010000109.1:0-11531 GCF_045807065.1 Actinophytocola sp.
CTCCGCATCATCAGCCGACGGACACGCCACCCGCACAATGTCACACCCCGCCGCAGTCAACTCCGCGATCTGCTGCAACGTCGCATTCACATCCGCGGTCACCGTCGTCGTCATCGACTGCACCGACACCGGGAACCCACTACCGACACCGACCCTGCCGACCATCAACTGCCTGGTCTTACGCCGCTCCGCCAACACAGGGGGAGGCGTGGCCGGCATGCCCAGCATCACTTCGCTCATACCGACAAGGCTACCGACCAACTTGTGACCGGCTCGACAGGCGGGTGTGACCTGCCTGACCTGTTCAGGTGCCCTTACTGCCCTATTCGGATGGGATTCACGATGTCGGCGGTCACGGTGAGCAACACCACTGCTCCACCGATGAAGATCACGACCATCGTGACCGCGGACAGCTTGGTGTAGTCGACCGGACCACCGGCCGGCTTGCCGCGCAGCCCGCGGACCCAGTCGCGGATCTTCTCGTAGAACAGGATCGCGATGTGCCCGCCGTCCAGCGGCAGCAGCGGCAGCAGGTTGAACACGCCGACGAAGAAGTTCAGCGTCGCGAGCAGCAGCAGGAACAGCTCCCACACGCCCTGCTCGACCGCGTCACCGCCGATGATGCTCGCGCCGACCACGCTGACCGGGGTGTCCGGGTCGCGCTCGCCGCCGCCGATGGCCTGGATGACCTTCGGGATCTTCTGCGGGAAGGCGATGAGGCCCTGCCAGACGCGGACGAACATCGTGCCGGTGAAGTCGAGCGAGCCGCCGAACGCGCTGGCCGCGTTGTAGTGGTAGATCGGGGTGCTGGTCACGCCGATCGCACCGACAGTGACGAGCTTGTTGTCGGACGCGCCGATCTTCGAGTCCGGCGCCAGGCGCTTCACGGTCGGGATGTCGATGGTGACGGTGCGCTCGGCGCCGTCGCGCAGAACCACGAACTCGTGCTCGCCGCGCAGCTTCTGCACCCGGCTCACCACGTCCGACCAGGTCGGGGTGGCCTTGCCGTCGATGCTGATGATCTGGTCGCCCGAGCGCAGGCCGGCGTCGCGGGCGGGGGCGGGGTCCCTCGGGCCGCAGTCCGCGTACTCGCCGGTCTTGGGGTCCTGGGTCGAGGCCGCGCAGTCCGTACCACTGATGACCGGCGTGCCGGCCACGTTCGGCAGGCCCATCGTCGCGGCCATCAGGTACAGGATGATGAACCCGAGGATGAAGTGCGTCACCGAGCCGGCGACCATCACCACGAAGCGCTTCCACGTCGGGAAGCGCCACATCGCCCGGGGCGCCTCCTCGGGGGTCACCTCGTCGAGCGCGGTCATGCCGGCGATGTCGCAGAAGCCGCCGGCGGGGATGGCCTTGAGCCCGTACTCCGTCTCACCTCGCCGGAACGACCAGATCTTCGGGCCGAAGCCGATGAAGTAGCGGCGGACCTTCATGCCGAAGGCCTTGGCGGCGACCATGTGCCCGGCCTCGTGCAGTGCCACGGACGCGCAGATACCCAGCGCGAACAGCACGACCCCCAGCAACCACGCGAGCACTCTTGTCAGTCCCTTCCTGTGGCGAGCAGCTCGCGGGCGTGGGCACGGGCCCACTCCTCCGCCGCGAGCACCTCCTCGACGCTGTCCGGCTCGTGTCGCCAGTCATGCGCGTCGTCGAGGACGCGTTGGACAGTGTCCACGATCGCGGTGAAGGCAGTGTGTCCTTCCGCGAAGGCGGTGACTGCCTCCTCGTTCGCGGCGTTGTAGATGGCGGGCAGGCACCCGCCCGCCGTGCCGGCCGCGCGGGCGAGTCGTACGGCCGGGAACGTGTCGTCGTCGAGCGGCTCGAACGTCCACGCGGCCGGCTCGGCGAAGGTCGACGGGCGCGCCGCGCCGGGCACCCGGTCCGGCCAGCCGAGCGCCAGCGAGATCGGCAGCCGCATGTCCGGCGGGCTGGCCTGCGCGAGCGTCGAGCCGTCCGTGAACGTCACCATCGAGTGAATGATCGACTGCGGGTGCACGACCACGTCGATGCGGTCGTACGGGATCCCGAACAGCAGGTGTGCCTCGATCAGCTCGAGCCCCTTGTTGACCAGCGTGGCCGAGTTGATCGTGATGACCGGGCCCATGTCCCAGGTCGGGTGGGCCATCGCGGCCTTAACACCGACGTCGGCGAGGTCCTCGCGGCGGCGGCCGCGGAACGGGCCGCCGGACGCGGTCAGCACGAGCCGCGCGACCTCGTCCGGGTGACCCCCGCGCAGGCACTGCGCGATCGCGGAGTGTTCGGAGTCGACGGGCACGATCTGGCCCGGCTTGGCGGCCTTGAGCACCAACGGGCCGCCGGCGACCAGCGACTCCTTGTTGGCCAGCGCGAGCGTGGCGCCGGTGCCGAGTCCCGCGAGCGTCGGTGCCAGGCCCCGGGAGCCGGTGATGGCGTTCAGGACCACGTCCGCCGGGGTCTCGGCGATGAGCCTGGTCACCGCGTCGGGGCCGGCGAAGACGCGGGGCAGGACGAACTCGCCCCGGTCGTAGCCGCGCCGCTGCGCCTCGGCGTACAGCGCGAGCTGCACGTCCTCCGCGGCGGTCGCCCTGGACACCGCGACGGCGCGGACGTGGTGGGTGAGTGCCTGGGCAGCGAGCGCGGCGGGGTCGGCGCCCCCGGCGGCCACGCCGACGACGTCGAACCGGTCGGGGTTGGCCGCGACGACGTCCAGTGCCTGGACGCCGACCGAGCCCGTTGAGCCCAATACGAGCACGGTGCGTGTGGTCATCGGGGGACATTCTTCCCGAGTGCCCTCGGCCGCGCCGGTCCGGGGCGTGTGGGAGCATGAGCCCGAGCTTGAGTGTTGAGGAGGGGACGTGGCAGGCGGAGCGCTGGAGAAGCGGCCGAGGAACGCGGTCGACCCGCACGAGGAGCCGTCCGTGGAGTGGGGCTGGCACGGCCGCTTCCCCCGCGGGCGTGAGATCGGCGGCTGGATCACCGTGATCACCTTCGTCGCCATGGCCTTCATCGGCAACCACATCGCCCAGACCGAGCGGCTGTACCTGCTCGGCATCAGCCTGCTGCTGATCATCGTGCTCATCGGCACGCGCGTCCGCCAGCGCACCTCCTGGCGTCGTTGACCAACCGCTGACTCGGCGGCGGGAGTACACACCCGCCGCCCGGGTTCGACTTCCCCGCTCGCTCGCCGGCCGCATCCGCGTCGCCGGCTTTTGGCGTTCCTTCTTTTCTTCGCAGAAGCAACCGCGGTCGGTACGGCTCCACCTTCCGCGACGCTCGTCGTCGAGGCCTAGCAACAATTTCTACCACATGGTAGAAATCTCAATGGGAGCGCTTCCATGCGGTCCACGGTTCAGGGGAGAAAGATCGCCATGAGCACCATTTCCGTGCAGCTCTACTCCGTCCGAGAAGCCTTCGCCGCCGACCCGGCCGACACGCTCGCGCGCCTCGCGCGCATCGGCTTCACGCAGGTCGAGCCGTACGGGCTCGCCGAGAACGCCGACGTCCTGCGCACCGCGCTCGCCGACCACGGGCTGACCGCGCCCACCGCGCACGCCAAGCTGATCGGGGTCGACCAGGAGGAGGTCTTCGCCGCGGCGTCGGCCTGCGGGGTCGGCGTCGTGATCGACCCCTTCACCCCGCCCGAGCAGTGGGCGAGCGAGGCGGACATCGCCGCGACCGCGGCCGCCCTCAACGACGCCGCCAAGAAGGCCGCGGGCCACGGCATCACGGTGGGCTACCACAACCACTGGTGGGAGCTGTCGAACGCGATCGGCGGGCGCAGTGCGTTGGAGGTGTTCGTGGACCAGCTCGACCCGGAGCTGGTGGTCGAGGTCGACACGTACTGGGCGGCGGCGGGCGGGGCCGACGCGCCGGCCCTGCTCGGCCGGCTGGGCACGCGGGTGCACGCGCTGCACATCAAGGACGGCGACCTCGCCAGGGACGCGTCCGGACAGGTGCCGGCCGGACAGGGCCGGGTGCCGGTCGCCGAGGTGCTCGCCGCCGCGCCGGCCGCCTTGCGGGTCGTCGAGTTCGACGCGTACGACGGCGACATCTTCGACGGACTGGCCGCGAGCTACGCCTACCTCACGGGTCCGCGGCGATGAGCGCGGGGCCGGTCGGCGTCGGCGTGATCGGCGCCGGCGTCATCAGCGACGAGTACCTGCGCAACCTCACCGCGTTCCCGGACGTGCGGGTCCTGCGGGTCGCCGACCTGGACCTGGCGCGGGCGGCCGCGCAGGCGGCGAAGTACGACGTGCCCGCGGCGGGCACCGTCGCCGAGCTGCTCGCCGACGACCAGGTCGAGCTGGTGGTCAACCTGACCATCCCGGCCGCACACGTCGAGGTCGGGGTCGCGGCACTGGACGCCGGCAAGCACGTGTGGGCGGAGAAGCCGCTCGCGCTGGACCGGGAGTCCGGCCGCAAGCTCCTCTGCAGCGCGGCGGAGAAGGGCCTGCGGGTCGCGAGCGCACCGGACACCGTGCTCGGCCCCGGCCTGCAGACCGCGCGGCGGGCGATCGACGAGGGCCGGATCGGCGAGCCGCGGACCGCGCTGGCGATCTTCCAGACGCCCGGCCCGGAGAGCTGGCACCCCGCGCCGGAGTTCCTGTTCCAGGCCGGCGGCGGCCCGTTGCTGGACATGGGGCCGTACTACCTCACGGCGCTCGTGCAGCTGCTGGGCCCCATCCGCCGCGTCACCGGTGCCGGCGGCCGCGCGCGCGACACCCGCGTCATCGGCTCGGGTCCGCGTGCCGGCACCGAGTTCCCGGTGACGGTGCCGACCACGGTCACCGCGCTGATCGACTTCCAGCGGAGCGGGTCGGCGCAGCTGGTGCTGAGCTTCGACTCGGCGCTGCAGCGCGTGCTGCTGGAGCTGACGGGCACCCTCGGCGCGGCGGTCCTGCCCGACCCGAACGGGTTCGACGGTCGGACGCTGGTGCACCCGCTCGGGTCCGATGAGCTGGTCGAGGTGCCGGCGGAGGGCCACACGTCCACGCGGGGCACCGGCGTGCTGGAGCTGGCACGCGCCATCCGGGCCGGCGTGCCGGAGCGGGCCTCGGGTGAGCTGGCCTACCACGTCCTGGACGCGATGCTGGCCATCGACGATTCGCTCACCTCGGGCGAACCGGTGCTGGTGGACAGCACGGTCGCGGTGCCGCCGCCGCTGCCGGCTGCCTTCGACCCGTACGCCAGGACGCTCTAGAGGGGTTCGATCAGCACGCTGTCGAGGTACTGGCGCAACGCCCCGACGACGTCCACCTCGTCGGGGCTCGTCAGCCACTGGATCTGGAGGCCGTCCGACAGGGCCATGTAGTTCAGCGCGGCGAGGTTCGGGTCGACGCCGGGGCGCAGCTCGCCGCGTTCGGCCAGGACGCGGAACGACACGGACGCGGAGCGCCGGGCGATCCGGTAGTGGCGCACGAAGTAGTCGTGCGCGGGGTGGTCGGGCGTGACCGCCTCGGCCGCGAGCCGCGAGTACAGCTCGACGATCCCGGGGTGGGCGACGTTGTACTCGGCGCGCGCGATCCAGTGCTTGAGCACCTCGCGGCCGGCCGGGGCGTTGAGCCGTTCGCGTACCGCGTCCTCGGCGTCCCGGCGCTCCAGGACGGCCGCGAGCAGGGCCTCCTTGGTGGGGAAGTAGTAGAGGAGGCCGGCGTGCGTGATGCCGGCACGCTTGGCCACCTCCCGCAACGACGACCCGTGGTACCCGGCCTCACCGTAAACGGCGACCGCCGCTGCGAGGATGTCCTCCCGGCGGATCCGGCCCTTGGGGTAGCCCCTGTCGACGGCTCGCACGAGCCAACCATATGCGGCGATTGGTGACGCCGTCCCGGTCCGGGTAGCGTCAGCCGCGATGAGCATTGTGAGCAGGGGTTTTCACGGCCGCCGCGAACCGGCCGCCGCTGAGCTGCCGCCAGGGCAGTACCTGACGCGGGACTTCCCGGTCCTGCAGGCCGGGCCGACACCCAGGATCGACCTCGACCGCTGGCGCTTCACGATCAGCAACGAGGTCAACGAGAAGTACACCTGGACGTGGCAGGAACTGTTGGCCCTGCCGAGTGAACGCCCGACGGTCGACATCCACTGCGTGACGAGGTGGTCGAAGCTCGCCACCCGGTGGCAGGGCGTCTCGCTGGACACGCTCTTCGCCGACGTCGAGACCGCCGCGGACTACGCGTACGTCCGCTCGTACGGCGGCTACACGACGAACCTGCCGCTGGAGGACCTGCTCGACGGCAAGGCGTGGATCGCGTACCGCTTCGAGGGTGAGGAGCTGTCCGGCGAACACGGCGGTCCCGCGCGGCTGCTGGTGCCGCACCTGTACTTCTGGAAATCAGCCAAGTGGGTGACGGGCATCGACCTGCGCAACGACGACGAGCCGGGCTTCTGGGAGTCGCTGGGCTACCACAACTACGGCGACCCGTGGCGCGAGCAGCGTTACACCGATGACTGAGACCGCGGTCCGGCGCCGCCGCAGCCCGTGGCTGGCGGCGAGTGTGCGGTCGGTGCGGTCGGAGACGGCGTTCGCGCGGACGATCGTGCTGGAGGTGCCCGGCTGGCCGGGCCACGAGGCGGGCCAGCACGTGGACGTCAGGCTGACCGCCGCTGACGGTTACAGCGCGCAACGCAGCTACTCGTTGGCAGCACCCCCGTCCGGGTCACTGATCGAACTGACCGTGCAACGCGTACCGGACGGCGAGGTGTCCCCGTACCTGGTGGACGAGCTGCTGCCGACCGACGAGCTGGAGGTCCGCGGCCCGATCGGCGGCTGGTTCACCTGGCACACAACGGATCCCGAGCCGGTGCTGCTGGTCGCGGGCGGCGCGGGCATCGTCCCCCTGATGGCGATGATCCGCGCCCGGTCGCTGTCCGGCAGTGCGGCGCCGTTCACGCTCGTGTACTCGACCCGCGGCCCGGCGGATGTGTTCTACTCGACGGAGCTGTCGTCGTCGGACCTGCCGGTGCACCTCGTCTACACCCGGTCCGCCGGCCCGTCCCGCCCGGCGGGCAGGATCACGGCGCAGGACCTGCCGCCATCCGCCGACGCGCGCGTTTATGTCTGCGGTCCAACGGGTTTCGTCGAGTCGGTGGCGGAGCTGTTGCTGGCCCGCGGCCAGGCCCCGGCGAGCATCCGCACCGAACGCTTCGGCCCAACCGGAGGATGAGATGCACATAGACGGCAACGGCGCGGCCGGCGTGTTCGCCGAGGCACTGGGCATGGACATCACGACCGCGGTGGTCACCTGCGCCGGCTGTGGCAGAGGTGCGCCGTTCGCGGAGACGCACGTGTATGACCACGGCCCGGGTGTGGTGGCCCGCTGCTCCGGCTGCGAGTCGGTCGTCGCCCGCCTGGTCCGCACCCCGACCGACGCCTGGTTGGACCTCCGCGGCGCCCGCTCGGTCCGCATCCCGTTGGGCCAACAACTGTCTCACTGACGCCGCCCAGCCTTCGACGGTGCCGGATCCCGCATGCGGCAGACCGTGGGCGAATCGGCTGACCAGGAGCGCGATCTTGAGCGCGGGCGGTAATGTCGTGGCCGTGGGTGGTGCCACGACGTCGGGGAGCGACCGGGCCGAGCAATATTGATCCGGACTGGCCCTTATGGGGAGTTGCTGAGGATGGGGGTAACCAGTGCCGCACACTGACAACGCGGACGGCGGAACGCAGTCGGGCTCATCACTTTCAGGCGCTGTGCTAGCCGTCGCCGTCGCCGTCATCGCGGTGTGGCTCGGGTTTCTCATTTGGCTCGTCGTCGACGCCGACGCCGACGAGGTCACCTGGTCACGCTTGCTCGTCGTGCTGGGGTCGGTGGAGGCCGTCGCATTTGCCGCCGTCGGCGCGTTGTTCGGCACAACGGTGCAGAGGCAACGGGTAGCGGACCTGAAAACGCGGACGGATGCCGCCGAGTTACGCGCGGATGCCAACCAGACAGCGGCCATCAACGGTCACAAACTTGCGGCGGCGGTCAAGGCAATCTGTGGTCCCGGAGCTGACGGAACGACGGAGCGGCTTTCGGCCGACGACCGACCCCGCCGCGATGCTCTGCTCGATCTGGCCAACCGGCTCTTCGCGGACTAGGCGTCGCCGTGGACGCGATTGGCAGGCTGGTACGCGACGGGATCGCCGTCGGGACCGCATTCATCGTCACCGCCGATGGGCTCGCCGCCACCGCCGCTCATGTGATTGGGAATCACCCGGACGCCAGCTGGACTTTCGAGCCACTCACCATGTCCGGCCTTTCGCTGCCGGTCGACACCTCGTTTCCCTCGGATCTCGCCGCCGACCTGGCGCTCGTCCAGATCGGCGAGGCTGACGGTTGGCAGCCGATGACGCTCGCCTCGCATATGAACGCCACGCCGGGGGAACCGGTCCACCTGCGCGGTTTCACCGCCTCACGCGACTACGACTCCGGAGTCGGCAGCTATGTCGGCGAAACGGCGGACAACGGCCGGGTATGGGTGAAGGTGAGCTGCCAGCACGCCCAACCCGGCATGAGCGGCGCACCTGTACTGCTGACCGGAACCGGCTGTGTCATCGGCATCGTCTCGGCGCGTCTCAACGCCGAACGCTGGAATCGTGACACCGTGCTGCTCGCACGAGCCGCGGATCTCGTCGCGCTCGCCCCAGAGCGTCTCCGCCTCGACGAACCGATCCACCGTTTCGTGGACGGGACCTTGCGACTGTCGTGGGTGCGAGGGAACACGACCGAGCTGATCCTGGAGACAGACGACTTCAACGTGTCGTTCGGCCGCGGTTCAGCCAACCGCGTGTACCTGTCGGACCATCGCGACAGCCGCTTCCACGGCCACCTGACCCTGGTTGGCACCACACTCATCTACCAGCACCTGGGCACTCACGCCGCAATCCTGACCGGCGCCACACGACAGCTGAAGATCACGAAGGGTGGCTCCTGCCCGGTCGGCGACAAGGATCGCCTGATAGTCGCGAGCGGAACAGTGCTGGTGGAGTTCTCCGCGCCTGATCTCTTCGACCCGAACGCGGGACCAACGGCGTCGGCCGACGAGGAGGAGTCAAGAGTTGGACACTGACCTGACCGCCGACGAGCCCTACGAGCCTCCCCAACGGTTGGCGGGCGCGCCCGCGGCTGTCGGCGAGGTGCTGGCCGGTCGCTGGTCGGTGTCGGAGATCCGTCGAGGCGGGCAGGCATGGGTGCTCATAGCCGAGGACATCGAGCGAGGAGAACGTCGCGCGATCAAGGTTCCGCTTTCCGATGCACACACCGGCGACACCGAGCTTGCGATGCTGTTGGGCCTCGAACCGCATCCTCACATCGTCACCACACTCGACGTGGTCGAGTTCGACGGCCGGCAAGGAGTCGTGTTCGAGTACCTTCCCTCGACGCTGGCCGATCTGCTGAGGCGGCAACACGAGGTCGGGTCGTTGCCGAGCCACCTGGCCGTAGCCCTACAGCAGGTGTGCGACGGCATGGCTCAGCTGTCCGAGGACACCGAGCTTGCCCACCTCGATCTCAAACCGTCGAACGTGCTCGTCGACGACGCCGGTCGCGCCAAGGTCGCCGACTTCGGCCTGGCCCACCACGTCCGGATCCGAGAGGGACGCTTTCCCTCGGCCCGGGGAGCTACCTGGGCGTATGCCGCGCCCGAGGTGCTTCGGGGGAAGCCGTGCGACATACGGGCCGACATCTTCTCCTTCGGGGTGCTTCTCTACCAGGCATGCACGGGAAACCTCCCTTACCCGTTCCCGCTGGCAGCAGAACCAGACGCTCAGCGCGCACAGCTCCTCGATTACTACGCTTCTTCTGGTCCGACGCGTCGTACCGAGGAGTTGTACTACTGGGGCCAGTTCCCCGCTCCGACTCAGATCCCGGTCACACCGCCCGACGAAGGCATCAGCATTGTGCTGTCCAGTTGCCTACTGGAATTCATGGACGAGCGTCCTCGGTCGTTCCGAGAGCTTGCCACCATGCTCGCCAGGGGTCTGCGGCGGCCGCCAGTACACGCCGCCGCCACTCCGCTGTCCGAGAACGACCAGCGGCATCGAGAGCTCGCGTTGGCACAGGTACTGATCCGGCTCAGCCGTTTCGACGAGGCGGTGAACCGGCTGAACCGGCTGCTGGCGAAGCCGCTGCCCCGAGAACTCTTCGCGGCGGCGCGTCAGGCAGCCCAGCACGCACTGACAGGTGCGGGGCGGCACGCTGACGCGGCCGCTCTCCCGGATTGGCGGTGATCTCCATGCGGCGACTCGAACTGCCGGAGCAGTGGGAACGTGTTCCGGAGCTACGGCAGAGGGTGGAAGACCTTCTGAAGAGTGGTCGACGCCGCACCGCCCTGGACGAGGTGCTGCGCCATCTGCGCCACGACCCCGAAAGCACCGACGCCTTGGTCCTGGCCCTCACGTTCTTGGGGCAGAGCCGCACGGAGACCCTCGAATCTGTCGAACCGATGCCAGACGTCCAAAGATGGTGTGCGCTGCTGGCGCCGATCATGACGGAATGCACGGCCTGCCATGTCGCCTGGTACTCGAATCACGTGCTCCTGCGCCATGGTGGCATCACCGACATGGCCATGGCCAACCCTGTCGGCCTGCAGTGCCAGGACTGCCGGTACACGCTGTGCAGGGACTGCTTGGCTCGAGGGCGGGCGCAGTCGCATGCCGTGCCCGTCGACATGGTGGAGTTCGCGGACCAACCCTGCCCGGCATCCGGCTGTAACGGCACGCTGACCACGCCGGTGTTCCCTACCGGATGCCACGACGTGACGCCGATGGATCCCAACGAGATCGAGGGCGTCATCGTCGCGCGGGACGGCCTCATCCCTCCGACGATGGACGAAGCTCTCGTTCCCGTCACCAAGTTTCTCCCGCTCATCGCCGACGATGCGCCCCTCATCCACATTCGCCGGTCCATTCCTGGCCTGATGAGCGACGAATCCACCCGTGAGGAGCTCGCGCGGTCTCTCGTCCTCGAGATGGAGCGCGAAATGGCGATTACGTCTGCGGCTTGGGCGCGCTCAGAACGGATGTTCATTCGCGCGGGCACCGCGAACGACACGGACTACCTGATCATCGTCGTGCGAAAAGACGAACACCACCCGTCGCCTCGCCGTGGTACCCGTGTGCTGACGTACACCTACCTCGTGCAAGTCCTCCCGAGGAGAGGAACCTGGGGCACGCTCCGCGACCCGCACTCCGGCGATTTCCGCGAGGGCACCTTCGGTGCCGTTGCCGTACCGGAGGGCACGTTGGCCGACATCGCCCAGAAAATCATCGGGCAATCCACCATGGACCTCAAACATCGTGTCTTGTTCTTCGAAGGGGACCGCACAAAGGACGAAAAGCTTTCCTTTGCCGACGTGTATGGCGTCGTCACCCAAGGCAGCGACATCGTTTCTCCCTATTCGGATGATTCCGCCTGAACCGCCCAACGCCTCGGCGCTCCTAGAGCTGTCCAACCAGACGTTGCCGAACTTCGGCACCGCGGTGGTCCTGCCGGGTCACCCTGCACATCCGCGCCCGCCATGCTCGGGAGGCCCGGCTTTGGGGGGTACATGCGCCGGCGAACTGCCGCCAC
>NZ_JBJMIE010000110.1:0-8445 GCF_045807065.1 Actinophytocola sp.
ACCTCGCCCATGCCACCCCTGCCGAGCAGGCCTTCGAGGCGGTACCGCCCCGCGAGCAGCGTCACGGCCACAGGGTACTGGCCGGACCGGTGCGCACCGGACCGGAACGTTCCTCAGCGTTGTCCCGGCACCATGTCGGCGAGGTGCCGGCCGAGGTCGTCGACCTTCTGGACGGTGAGGTTCATGTTGGCGAGGACCGTGACCGTGACGCCGGAGGCCGGGCGGATCTCCTCGTAGGAGTTGAAGCCGGGGATCTGCCCGGAGTGCCCGTAGCTCTCGATCGCCGACATCGACTGGCCGCGTGACTCGACGCCGTAGCCGTACCAGATGTTCGGGGCCGCGGCGACCCGGGGGCGTTGCAGGTCGGCGAGCGTGTCGTCGCGGACCACGGTCGGGTCGCCGTTCAGCAGGAACTGTTGCCAGCGGCCGAGATCCCGGACGGTCGAGTGGAGACCGCCGGCCGAGAAGTAGACCGAGTCGTCGAACTGCGGCGCCGGCGTGGTCCAGTCCGTGTAGCCGACCGCGTCGTCGCCGGTGGGCAGGCCGGCCTGGTAACCGGTGTCGGACATGCCGAGCGGGTCGAGGATCTCGTCGTGCAGGAAGGTGCCGTAGCTCTTGCCGGAGACCCGCTCGACCAGCATGCCGAGCAGGACGTAGCCGGAGTTGCTGTAGGCCCACCTCGTGCCGGGCGGGAAGTCCAGCGGCAGTCCGGCGAAGAGCTGGGTCAGCTGTTCTGGCGAGGGCTGCCGGGTGCCGATCGACGCGAAGAACCGGTCGGCGGCGGCGGGGTCGCCGAGGGCGGTCCCGTAGTCGTGGATGCCCGCCGTGTGCGTCAACAGCTGGTCGATGGTGATCGGCGCCCACTGGGGCGGGCAGTTCGGCAGGTACGCGCACACCGCGTCGGTGACCGCGAGCCTGCCCTGCTCCTGCAGCACGAGCACGGCGAGCGCGGTGAACTGCTTGCTGACGGAGGCGATCCGGAACCGCGTGTTCGGGCCGTTGCGCACCCCGGTCGCCGGGTTGGCCCGGCCGAAGCCGCGGCGCAGCAACACCTTCGCGCCGTCGCGTACCTCGACGCTGCCGCGGAACCGCTGGTCGCCCACGGCCTGGTCGATGTAGTCGACGAGGGACTCGACGACCGGGTCCGGGAGCCGGCGCCCGGCCGAGGGCGCCGGTGCGCACGCCGCGACCAGCACCGACAGCACCGCCAGCACCGACACCAGCGCGGTCACCGGCACCGCGACGGTCGGTGGCGTCCCCCGAACCCTCATCTCGCCATTGTCGCTCCTCGCGCGGCTGCCAGCACCAGTTCCACCGGGTGGTGGGCGTGGCGGCCGGTGCCGTGCGCGATCTGCTGCCGGCAGGAGACGCCGGTCGCGGCGATGACCGTGTCGGGTGGCTCGGCGCGGATGGCCGGGAACAGGCGGTCCTCGCCGATGGCCATCGAGACGTCGTAGTGCTCGGCCTCGAAGCCGAACGAGCCGGCCATGCCGCAGCAGCCCGCGTCCACCTCGTGCACGCGCACCCCGGGGATGCGGGACAGCATCGCGAGCGTCGCGGCCGTGCCCACGTCGGCCTTCTGGTGGCAGTGGCCGTGGTAGAGGATCCGGCGGCCCGTGAACGAGTCGCCGAGTTCCAGGTCGCCGGCGTCGACGGCCTCGGTGACCAGCTCCTCCACCTGCCGCACCCGGCCGGCGACCTCGCGTGCCCTCGGGTCGTCCGGCAGCAGGGACACCGTCTCGTCGCGCAGTGCCAGGACGCAGGACGGCTCGCAGCCGACGATCGGCGTGGTGTCCCCCGCGAGCTGGTCGAGCATGCCGGTGGCCTGCCGGCGGGCGTCGTCCAGCAGGCCCTTGGACAGGCTGGACCGGCCGCAGCAGCCGTCCGCCGCGAGCCGCACCCGGTAGCCGGCGGTTTCCAGCAGCTCGATCGCCGCCCGGCCGACGGTCGGCTCGGTGTAGGTGGTGAAGGAGTCCGCCAGGAAGGTGACCGTGCCTCTCCGGGGTTCGCCGGCGCGGTGGGTGCGGAACCAGCGCACCAGGTTGCGGCGGTGGAAGCGCGGCAGCGGTCGTCGCGGTGCGAGGCCGAGGAGACGCCGTGCGCCGCCGGCGTGGTTGGACAGCGGGGCCGTCGCGGAGCCCAGCCTGTTCAGCCGGCGGATGCCGGCGAAGAGTCGCGACCGCAGGGGGACGCCGTGACTCTCGTGCCGGTGGTGCAGTGCCTCGCTCTTGAGCTTCGCCATGTCCACGCCCAGCGGGCACTCGCTCTTGCACGCCTTGCACATCAGGCACAGGTCGAGCACCTCGTGCAGCCGGTCGTCGCCCAGCGCGGCCTTCGGGTCCGGCTGGGAGAGCGCGTGCACGAGCGCGTTGGCGCGGCCGCGGGTCGAGTCCTCCTCGGACCTCGTGGCCATGTAGGACGGGCACATCACACCCGCGTCGGTCTTGCGGCACAGGCCGATGTTCATGCACCGGTCCGCCGCGCCCCGCATGCCGCCGACCACCTCGAACGCCAGCCGGGTCGGCATCGGCGGCGCGGGTGGCAGCGCCGGGTCCCGCAGGTGCTCGGTCATCGCCGGCGAGTCCACGATCTTGCCGGGGTTGAGCACGCCGGTCGGGTCGAACAGGGCCTTCACCCGGCGCATGGCCTCGTACAGCTCGTCGCCGAACAGCTCGCGGTTGAACTCGCTGCGGGCCAGGCCGTCGCCGTGCTCGCTGGAGTTGACGCCGCCGTACTCGCGGACCAGGTCCTTGACCTCCTCGGCGACGGCCCGCATGGTCGCGACCCCGCCGGGGTCGGTCAGGTCGACGAACGGGCGGACGTGCAGGCAGCCGACCGAGCAGTGGCCGTAGAAGCCGGCCCGCAGGCCGTGCCGGTCGAGGATCTTCGCGAACCTGGCCGTGTACTCGGGCAGGTGCCTCGGGTCGACGGCCGTGTCCTCGACGAACGCGAGCGGTCTGCGCGGCCCGACGCTCGCCGCCATCAGCAGGCCGAGACCGGCCTTGCGCACCTTCAACAGCGCGCCCTGCTGCGCCGGGGTGACGGCCTCGAGCGTGTGGTAGCCGTGGTTGTGCTTGCGCCACCGCGCGGTGAGCGTGCTCAACCGGCCGGTCAGCTCCCGTTCGTCGTCGCCCGAGAAGCTCACGAACAGCAGCGCGTCCGGGTCGCCGGTCAGGATCGTGCCGAGCGCGGCGTACTCGTGCCTGCGCCGGGACAGGTCCAGGATCGTCCGGTCCATCAGCTCGACCGCGGCCGGGTCGCAGGCGAGGGCGTCCTCGGTCGCCGCGATCGCCGCCTGCGTGGACGTGAAGTGCCCGACGGCGATGACGGTCTTCCTCGGCCTGGGCACCAGGTCGACGAGCGCGTTGGTGGTGAGCGCCAGCGTGCCTTCCGAACCCACGACGAACGTCGCGAGGTCGAAGTCCCGTGCGAGGCGGTCGAGCCGGTAGCCGCCCGCACGCCGCCAGAACTCGGGGAACCCGTTCGCGATGGCGTCCCGGTTGTCCTCGACCAGCCCGGGCAGCTCGCGGTGGAGCCGACCGGCCAGGGTGTCCACCGAGGACATGTCCACACCCGGCGCGAAGTGGGCGGTGGAGGCGTCGGAGAGCACCACGTCCAGCTCGCGGACGTGGTCGATGGTCATGCCGTACCGCAACGAGCCGCTGCCGGCCGAGTTGTTGCCGATCATCCCGCCGATCGTGGCGCGGTCGCTGGTGGAGGTGTCGGGTCCGAACATCAGGCCGTGCTCGGCGGCGGCCCGGTTGAGCTGGTCCTGGACCACGCCCGGCTCGACGAGCGCGGTGCGTGCCTCGGGATCCAGCGCGAGGATCCGGTTCAGGTGCCGGGACAGGTCCAGGACGACGCCGGCGCCGACGGTCTGCCCGGCGAGGCTCGTGCCCGCACCCCGCGGCACGACCGGTACGCCGTGCTCGCGGGCGGCGCTCACCGCGGCGGCGACGTCGTCGGTGTCCCGGGGGAACACGACGCCGAGCGGGGTGATCGAGTACATGCTCGCGTCCCGCGCGAACAGCTGCCGGGTGTAGTCGTCGAACGCCACCTCGCCCGCGAGGTCCCGCCCCAGTCGCCCTTCCAGGTTCACGCCGCCTCCAGCACGCGCAGCGCGGCGTTGACACCGCCCGGGTCCACCGGGACTCCCGCGAGTGCCAGTCCCATCTGGACACCGGCGAGCGTGCCGGCCAGTGAGACGTCGTTGAGGTGGCCGAGGTGCCCGATGCGGAACACCCGTCCGGCGAGGCGGCCGAGTCCGGTGCCGAGCGACATGTCGAAGCGGTCGAGGATGAGCGCGCGGATCTTGTCGGCGTCGTGTTCGGCCGGCACGAGGACCGCGGTCAGCACGGGGGAGTGCCCGCGTTCGTCGAGGCACAGCACCTCGAGCCCCCACGCCCGCACGGCGGCCCGCGTCGCCTCCCCGTGCCTGCGGTGGCGGGCGAAGACGTTCGGCAGGCCCTCCTCGTCGAGGAGCGCGAGGCTCTCGCGGAGCCCGTAGAGCAGGTTCGTCGGCGGCGTGTAGGGGAAGAAGCCGCGTCGGTTGGCCTCGATGATCGGGCGCCAGTCCCAGTAGGCGCGGGGAAACCGCGCGCTTTCGGCCGCGTGTAACGCCTTCTCGCTCACCGCGTTGAACCCGAGGCCGGGTGGGAGGAGCAAACCCTTCTGGGAACAGGAGACCGTGACGTCCACCCCCCACTCGTCGTGCCGGTAGTCGACCGAGCCGAGTGACGAGACGGTGTCGACGAGCAGCAGCGCGGGGTGGCCCGCCTCGTCGATCGCCTGGCGGATCTCGGGAACCCGGCTGGTGACCCCGGTCGACGTCTCGTTGTGCACGACGCAGACGGCCCTGGTCGCGTGGCCGGTGTCCGCGGCCAGCTTCTCGGCCACCGCGGCGGGATCGACGCCGTGGCGCCAGTCGCCGGGCACGAAGTCCACGTCCAGGCCGAGGTTGCCGGCCAGGTTCCGCCACAGCGTCGCGAAGTGCCCGGTCTCGAACGCCAGGACGCGGTCGCCCGGGCTCATCGTGTTGACCAGTGCGGCCTCCCACGCCCCGGTGCCCGACGACGGGTAGGCGACCACCGGGCCACTCGTGCCGAAAACGGGTTTCAGCCCGGCGAGAACGGCACGGGCGAGCTCGGCGAATTCGGGTCCGCGGTGGTCGATCGTCGGTGCGGAAATCGCGCGCAGCACCCGGTCCGGCACATTTGTCGGGCCGGGAATCTGCAGGAAATGTCGTCCGGCCGGGTATGGCATCGCCAACTCCTGTCGGTTGCGGGAACCTATTGACTGTTACCTGTGAGTCACGTCATAGTGACCCCAGTCCGGCACGAGCCAATGTGGTCTCGGGAGTCCTCATGACAATGCAGATAATCTCGGTTGTTGGGCTCGTCCTCATTGTTCTGCTCGCCACCCTGCGTTCGGTCAACATGGGCGCGATCGCTTTCCTCGGTGTGTTCCTGCTCGGCAGTCTCGTGTTCGACGTGAGCGACGACGACATTTTCGGTGGCTTTCCCGGTGACCTCTTCATCGTCCTGGTCGGGGTGACGCTGCTGTTCGCCATCGCCAAGGGCAACGGCACGGTGGACTGGTTGGTGCACCTGGGTGTGCGGGCCGTCGGCGGCCGGATCGCGTTCGTCCCGTGGGTGATGTTCGTGGTCACCGCCGTGCTCACGTCGGTGGGCGCGGTCGTGCCCGGCGCGGTCGCCATCATGGCGCCCATCGGGCTGAGCTTCGCCGCCCGCTACCGGATCAACCCGCTGCTGATGGGGCTGCTGATCATCAACGGCGCGAGCGCGGGTGGGTTCTCGCCCATCGGCGTGTTCGGCGTGATCACCAACGGCGTCGTGGACCACGAACACCTGGCGAGCGACCCCGGCCTGCTGTGGGCCAGCTCGTTCCTGTTCAACGCGGCGCTCTCCGTGGTGGTCTTCGTCCTGTTCGGCGGGCGAGACCTGGTGCGGCGGCGGGTCGACCCGGCCGGGCAGGACGCCACGGGGGAAGCCGAGCCCGACGAGCCGACCGGCGGGACCGGCTCGTCGGGCTCGGTCGCCACCGAACCGGCGGGCGCGCTCGCCACGCGGACCGAGCCCGTGACCGAGGTGTCCCGGGAGGTCGTGCCCCTCAACGCGCAACGGGTCGTCACGCTGGCCGGCCTGCTCGCGCTCGTCGTGGGCGCGCTGGGGTTCGACATCGACGTCGGCCTGCTCGCGCTGTCCGTCGCGACCGTGATCTGCGTCCTGTTCCCCAAGGACTGCAAGGGGAACGTCGCGGAGGTGGCCTGGCCGACCGTGCTGCTCATCTGCGGCGTGGTGACCTATGTGAACGTCATGAAGACGATCGGCACGATCGACATGCTCGGCGACAGCGTGGCGAACATCGGCGTGCCGCTGCTCGCGGCGTTCGTGATCTGCCTGATCGGCGCCGCGGTGTCGGCCTTCGCGTCCACCACGGGCATCCTGGGCGCGCTCATTCCGCTCGCGGTGCCGTTCCTGCTCGGCGGCGCGGTCGGCGCGGTCGGGCTGATCATCGCGCTGGCCATCTCGTCCTCGGTCGTCGACTCCTCGCCGTTCTCCACCAGCGGCGCGCTGGTGGTCGCGAGCAGCGGCACGGAGGTGCGGGACCGGGTGTTCCGCGGGCTGATGGCCTGGGGCCTGTCGATGATCATCGTCGCGCCGGTGCTGTCCTGGGCCGTCTTCGTGGCACCGGGCTGGCTGTGAACGTGCGCATGGGCTGCCGGCATGAGTGAGGGGATGCGTGCCGTGCTCGGGACGTTCCGGGTGCTGGAGGAGGTCGCGTTCACACAGCCGGCCGGCGTCGGCGAGCTGGCGCGGCGGCTGCGGATGCCGAAGACCACCGTTCAGCGGGCGCTCCGGACACTGTGGACGGCGGGCTGGATCTGCCCGTCCGGCGCGGAGACGACGAGCTGGGTGCTCACGACACGGGCGCTCCACATCGGACAGCGCGCGCTGCCGGACCTCGGTGTGCGGGACGCGGCGCTGCCGATCATGCGGGAGCTGCGCGCGGAGACCGGCGAGACCGCGCACCTGATGGTGCTCGAGGGCGACCACGCGGTGCTGATCGAGAAGGTCGAGACCGAGCACCCGATCCGCGCCGTGATCACCCTGGGCAGCGCGGTTCCACTGCACGGCTCGTCCAACGGCAAGGCCATGCTCGCGCACCGCCCGGTCGACGAGGTCCGCGCCATCGTGGGCGACCGCCTCGACCGCCACACGGACCGGACCATCGTGGACTGGGACGAGTTCCTGGCCGAGCTGTCGCGAGTACGCGAACGCGGCTACGCCACCAACGTGGGCGAGTGGCGCACGGACATCGCGGCGGTCGCGTCCCCGATCTTCGACCACGAGGGCGACACCCGGGCGAGCCTGTCGGTCTCCGCTCCGGGCAGCCGGATGCCGGCCGAACTGCGCGGCCGGTACGGCGCCCTGGTCGTGGCGGCTGCCCAGCGGGTCAGCACCATGCTGGGCTACCGCCGGCCACCGCCCCCCGACCACTGACCGCCGGTCCGCGGGTCGGGGTGGTGCGGTCATCGGCCCTGCCAGTGGGGTGGGCGCTTCTCCAGGAACGCCGTCACGCCCTCGTGGAAGTCCTCGCTTCCGTAGCAGCGGCGGATCAGGTCCTCGTCGGGGGGCAGGAGGTGGGTGCGGAGGCGGCGGAGGGCGATCTTGCTGGCCTGCATGGTGAGTGGCGCGTGGGCGGCGAGTTGGACGCACAGCTCCGCCAGCCGGGTGTCCACGTCCTCGGCCAGTTCGCTGGCCAGGCCGATGCGGACGGCCTCCGCGCCGTCGACGAAAGCCGCCGTGTAGATCAGGTGCAGTGTGCGGGCGGCGCCGATCAGGTGGGTGAGGCGTGCGTAGGTGGGCATGGACACGCAGTTGCCCAGTGTTCGTGCGATCGGGAGGCCGAAACGGGCGGCCGGTGTGCAGATCCGCAGGTCACAGGCCGCTGCGATGGACAGGCCGCCACCGGTGGCGTAGCCCTCGACGGCCGCGATCGTCGGCACCGCGACCTGTTCGAGGCGGGCGAGTACCGACTCGATGTGTCGCTCGTACTCGACGCCGTCGGCCGCGGAGAAGCCCCGGAAGTGGTTGATGTCCGTGCCGGCGACGAACGCCTTGCCGCCGGCGCCCCTGATCACCGCGACCCGCACCGACGGGTTGGCGTCCACCTGCTCGCAGAACTCGGCGAGCGCGTCGTACATGGCCATCGTCATGGCGTTGCGGGCCTCGGGGCGGTCGATGACGGCCGTGGCGACCGCGCCGTCGACCTCGGTGTGAACGCTCACCCGACTGCCCCGTCCGCTCGTAGGGCCGCGATGTCGGCGTCCGCGTAACCGGCCGCGCGGAGGATCTCGTCGGTGTGTTCGCCCAGTCCCGGCGGGGCCCGGCGGATGGTGCCCGCGGTCTCGCTGAGCTTGAC
>NZ_JBJMIE010000111.1:0-15791 GCF_045807065.1 Actinophytocola sp.
CGGACATCCCCCGGACCACACCCTCAACCGCCGGGCACGCGAACGGCTGCTCCGACGCCTCCTCGACGGCCGGCGCATGGTCGTCGTGCTCGACAACGCACGCGACTCCGGACACGTCAGGGACATCGTCGGCCTGATGCCCAGCGCGGTCGTGCTCATCACCAGCCGGCAGCGGATGACCAACCTGGCGACCGCCGGCGCCCACCAGCTGCGCGTCGAGCCGATGGACGAGGCCGTGTCGGGTGAGCTGCTCGCCCTGCGCCTGCGCAGGCGCCGCCGGCTCGACCGAGGTGACTTCGCCCGCGTCGTCAACCTGTGCGGCGGACTGCCCCTCGTCATCAGCGTGCTCGCCGAGCACGTCGCCACCGTGCCACCGGCCCTGCTGCCCGAGTTCGCCCAGCAGCTCGGGCACCGCCAACTGGTCTTCGAGGTCGGCGACGACGGTGACGTCCCCGCCAACACGTCCGTGTTCTTCGCCCAGTCCTACCGAGCACTGGCCCCGACCGAGCGGCGCCTGTTCCGGTTGCTCGGTCTCCACCCCGGCCGCGACTTCGGCCTGGACGCGGCATGCGCGTGCGCCGCGACCGCGAGAGCGGACACGGCGAAGAGCCTGCGCGCACTCCTCGGCGCGCACCTCCTCGAGCAACCGCACGAGCTCGACCGCTACCAGTTCCACGACCTGATCCGCGAGTTCGCCCGCAGCCGCGCGGAGTCGGACGAGCCGGAGAGCGAACGCGCCGCGGCGGACCGGAGAATCGCGAGCTTCTACCTCGCCTCGTCCTCCGCCGCCGACACCGCGCTCTACCCGAGCAACATTCCCCCCGACCCGTTGGCGGTGGAGGACGGGGTCACGCCGGTGCTCCCCGCCAACGCGACGGAGGCCAAGCACTGGTTCGAACGGGAGCGCATGAACCTGGTGGCGGTGACCCGTTACGCGGCCGCCCGGGGCCTGCACTCCTACGTGTGGCGACTGGCCGACACGATGTCGACCTATCTCGATCGACACGGCTACTACGAAGACAGCATCGTAGTGCGGAAGCTCGCCGTCCAGTCGGCCCGCGAGGGGGGCGACCGCTTTGGTGAGGCCTCCTCTCTCGTCGCGCTCAGCATGGTACGCACGATTGTTGGCGAGCACGCCGCGGCGCTCCAGGACCTGCGGCTGGCTCGCTGCATCGTGGACGACCTGGGGGAGAAACGCGGTCAGTCGTCCGTCCTCTTCCACCTCGCCGGGCTCGAGATGCAACGCGGGAACACGGTGGCGGCTCTCGACCTCTACGAGCAGTGCCTGGCACTGGCACGCGAGACAGAGCTGGATGCGGTACTGACCTGGATACACTGCCGCTTCGGGACGGCACTGCGCACCGCGGGGCGCTACGACGAGGCCATCGAGCACCTGCGCGACGCCAGGTCCTTCGCACTTCGCGGCGAGGACCAGTCGGCCCTTCCCGCGGCCCTGGTGGAAATGGCCGCCGTCTATCGCGACCTCGGCGATCTCACCGCGTCGTCGAGGTATTGCGAGCAGGCACTGGGCATTGCCGAGGCCATTCCCGATCTGGAACTCACCGCGCAGATCTGCACGACGCTCGCCGCCATCAACAAGGACAGCGGTGACCTGAACAATGCCATGACGTTCGCGCGCCAGGCAGTCGACCTGTGCCGAAACACCCGGAACGTGGTCGGCGAGGCGCACGCCCGCGACGTTCTGGGCGACATTGAATTCGCGAACGGTGACGCCGGTGAGGCGGCCCTGGACTGGGAACAGGCCGCCCGTCTCTACGAATACGTGGGCAACCTTTCGAGTTCGGCCACCGTCCGAGCCAAAATCGGCCACGGTTCCCCCTGACGGAACAAGGCGCCCACGACGCTCGGGGATGGCACCCAGGATCGGTAGCACGGCCGTCTACCGAGGGCGAACCCACAGCCTCCTCCCTTCCTCGTCTGTTCGACTGGCTCGCCGCTGCTGTGAACTCCAGATTCCGATCTGGATAGTTATACGTGGAGTTCGATAGTATACAGCTCGTACACGATGCGTGTCATTTTTACACGCGCACCAAGATAAACACTGTTGCTTGGTGTAAGGGTCATGTTTGACAGGCCCCGGGCGGATGGGCATCATGTCCTCCTTCAGCCGATCATGTGCTTGTCAGGAGGACGGACCATTGCGACCGTTGGTGACGATGATGTTGGCCAGTGTCGTGGCCCTATCGCCTCAGGCGGCCTCGCCTGTCGGTGACGCGTCTGAGGCGGTGGTCGTCGTCTCGCACTCGAGTCCCGTCGACTTGAGTGCGTCCGGACAGGAGCCGGAGGCTACTCAACTCACCTTTCCGTTCCATAAACCCGCTAAGGATGTGCAATCGCCGGTGGTGTGAACTTGGTGAGATATCTGACCAGTTGAGATCGGGTGTAGTCGAAGAGGATTGCCATTTCCTGAACGACCTCCACCTTCAGTACGGCTACGCGGGACTCGGGATTGAGGGCGAGCCGTCTGTCCGCCCATGCGCGTAACGGTCTCAGTTCGTCCGAGTCGTCGCGGGTCAGTGCGTGGAGGTCGACCTGTAGAGAGATGGTGTTCAGGTCGATCTCCGCGCGTTGCAGGGCCATTCCCAGCAGTTCCGGTGCCGAAATGCGCAGTGTGCGGCAGATTTCCGCTAACCGAACCACCGTGCAGTACCTGGCGCCCTGCTCGTAGGAAGCGATCGTCCTGGGCTGGATCTCCGTCGTCATGCGGCCGGCCAGTTCGTCGCGGGTCCAGCCGATGCTCTCCCTGGCGCGTCGTAGTTCCTCGCCGAGGGCGCGGGCCACTACCTCGTCGCGAACATCAGTCATCAGACGCGCCTCCCCCCGTGTCGACGACCATCGCCGGCAAGGACATCCGTGCGCCCTGCGACGAATGCGCTCCTGACGTCACAAACGCCCCTGACATACGGCGCCAGTTTTTCACAGTTCGGCGACATCGCCTCCAAAAGTAACGCTCCGTGAATAATCCCTCGCGGTCGGTGGTATCAACCATCACCGGTCGCTCGGAGCCGTGGCGCGGGCCAGTGGAAAACGGGCGCTGCCGGCTGTGATCTCATCACCCACGACAGGCGGCGACACGGCGCCGGTGACGCGGCGTCCGGATCCGGCGCCGATCAGAACGTCAGAAGCTAGGGTCAGCGCCCATCGCAGGGCCATGACGAGGAGGAACGGGTGGCGACGGAGTTTGGGCGTGGTTCTCGGCTGGCGGAGCTGCTGCGTGCGGACAGCGATCGTGTGGTCACCCGGTGGGTCGAGCTGGCGGCCGGGACGGCGCGCGGCCGCCTGACGACCGGTGAGTTCGAGGGCGACTTCAGGGAGCTGTACCGGACGCTGCTGCCGGTCGTGGGCAGCGACGGCGCCGACCTGGCGACGGACGAGTTCGGCGAGGTGAGGGCCCTGCTGGCGGACCTGTCGCGGACGCGTGCCCGGCAGGGTTTCACGCCGTCGGAGACCGCGTCGAGCGTGTTCGCGCTCAAGCGCGCGGTGTCCGAGCTGACCGAGAGCGACGAGACGCCCGACATGTCCCGGGAGCTGCTGAGGTTCTCGACGTTGCTGGACGCGTTGGGGCTGTGGACGTTCGAGACCTACACGGCCGCGCGCGAGGAGATCATCAAGGAGCAGTCCGAGCAGCTGCTGGAGCTGACGACCCCGGTGGTGAAGCTGTGGGAGGGCGTGCTGGCCGTGCCGCTGGTCGGCACGCTGGACTCCGCGCGCACGCAGGTGGTGATGGAGAAGCTGCTCGAGTCCCTCGTCGAGACCAGCTCGCGGCACGCCATCATCGACATCACCGGTGTCTTCGCGGTGGACACGCAGGTCGCCCAGCACCTGCTCAAGACCGTCATGGCCGCCCGGCTCATGGGCGCGGAGTGCGTGATCTCCGGCATCCGCCCGCAGATCGCGCAGACGATCGTCGACCTCGGCATCGAGTTCGGCGACATCGTGACCAAGGCGACGCTGGCCGACGCGCTCCGGCACGCGCTGCGCCGTGACCACGTGGAGTTCTCCCGCGGGTCGGAGGTGACGCGGTGACCGAACGGGTCCCGATCCTGCGGATCGGGGAGCAGCTCCTGGTCTCCATCCAGATCGACCTGTCCGACGAGAGCGCGGTCGCGCTGCAGGAGGACCTCGCGGAGAAGATCAGCGCCACCGGCGCGGACGGTGTCGTCATCGACATCTCCGCGGTGGAGATCGTCGACTCGTTCATCGGCCGGATGTTCGCCACGATCGCGTCGATCTCGCGGCTGTTCGACGCCGACACGGTCGTCGTCGGCATGCGGCCCGCGGTCGCGATCACGCTGGTCGAGCTCGGGCTGTCGCTCGGCGGGGTGCGCACGGCGCTCGACATCGAGCGCGGCATGGAGATCCTCCGTGAACAGCGGGCCCGGCGCAGGGGGTTGACCGACGACGGCGAGGCCGCGTCCGGTGGCTCGGCCGCGGCCCTGAGATGACCACCCCGCCCGGGGCCACGGCGGAGGTCACGATCGCGGGCGACAGCGATGTGGTCCGGGTCCGCCAGCTCGTGCGGTCCTACGCGAACCAGGCCAAGCTGTCGCTGGTGGACCAGACGAAGCTGGTCACGGCGACGAGCGAGCTCGCACGCAACACGCTCGTCTACGGGGGCGGGGGCACGGCGACCGTCCAGCTGGTCGACGACGGCAGGCGCAAGGGCGTCCGCGCCTCCTTCCACGACGAGGGCCCCGGCATCGGTGACACCACGCTGGCGCTCGCCGACGGCTGGAGCAGCGGCAAGGGCCTCGGCCTCGGCCTGTCCGGCGCGCGGCGGCTGGTCGACGAGTTCGACCTCGACACCGAGGTGGGCCGCGGGACGGACGTCACGGTCGTGAAGTGGGCCCGATGACCGACCCCGCCTGCCTGCCCGTGACCGAGGACGTCAGCTGGGTGCGGGTCGAGGACTCCTCGGCACCCGGCCGCGCTCGCCGCGTCGCGTCGACGCTCGCCGGGCAGCTCGGGTTCTCGCCCACCCGGACCGCCGAGCTGGAGATCGCGGTCACTGAGCTGGGCACCAACCTCCACAAGCACGCGCGGGAAGGCGTGCTGGTGATCCGTTCGGTGCGGGCCGTGACGGACGCCGCGGTCGAGGTCGTCGCGATCGACAGCGGGCCCGGGATCGCCGACGTCGACGAGGTGTGGCAGGACGGGCGCTCGTCGACCGGCACCCTGGGCGTGGGGCTCGGCGCGGTCGGCCGGCTCGCCGACACCTGTTCGGTGGTGTCCGAGCCGGCCCGGGGCACCGTCGTGGCCGCGCGGTTCCACCCGGACCGCGCCACGCCCGCGGCCCTGGCCGCCGCGGCCGCCGGGATCACCCGGCCGCTCGACGGCGAGACGGCCTGCGGCGACGCCTACGCTGTCTGCGAGGACGGCGAGCGGATACTGCTGATGATGTGTGACGGCTCCGGCCACGGACCACTGGCCGCGTGGGCGGCGCAGGCCGCCCTGCGGGCGTTCCACGCCGACCGCGGCGGCGAACCGGGCGACGTGCTCGGTCGGATCCACACGGCCATGCGCGGCACCCGCGGCGGCGCGGTGGCGGTGGCCGCTCTCGACCCCACCCGCGCCACCGTGCGGTTCGCCGGGTTGGGCAACATCGGGGCCAGCGTCGTCGCCGGCGGGCGCAAGCAGGCCATGGTGTCGGTGCCGGGCATCGCCGGCTACCAGGCACGCACCATCAGGACCTTCGACTACTCGCTGCCCCCGGCCGCGGTCGTGGTCCTGCACTCCGACGGGCTCACCGAGCGGTGGGGACCGCAGGAGCGGGACCGGCTGTTCGCGAGCGAACCGCTCCTGATCGCGGCGGCACTGCTGCGGGACGCTGGTGTGCGGCGTGACGACGCCGGGGTCCTGGTCGCCAGACCCGCGGGCAGGTGACCATTTCCGGATCGCGGGACGACGTGCTGCGGATGACCAGCAGCGCGGAGCGTGACGTCTTCACCGTCCGCCAGCGTGGCCGGGAGATCGCCGAGGCCATCGGGCTGGACCGGCAGGACCAGCTGCGCCTCGCCGCGGCGCTCAGCGACATCGGCCGCGACCTGGTGCGGCTCGGCGTGGTCGCGACCGTCGCCTTCACGGTCGAGGACGGCCCGCCGGTCAACCTGTGCATCGAGTTCACCTGGCAGGGGGCGCCGCCGCGGACCGCGCTGCCCGCGGGCTGGGTGACCGCGTCGCGCCTGCTGGACATGGTCGAGGAGACGCACGCCGACGGCCGCAGCGTGCTGCGGCTCGGCAAGCGGCGACCGGTCGCGCTGCCGCCCCTGGCCGCGGCCGAGCTGGCCGAGCTGCGTGCCATGCTCACCGCCCGCCGCGCGGCCGACCCCCTCGACGAGCTGCGTGCGCAGAACCAGGAGCTGCTCGACAACCTCGAGAACATCGAGGCCCAGCGCAAGGAGCTGCTGCGGCTCAACGAGGAGCTGGAGGAGACCAACCGCGGTGTGATGGCCCTGTACAAGGAGCTGTCCGAGGAGCTGGAGGAGACCAACCGCGGCGTGGTCGCCCTGTACGCGGAGCTGAACGAGAAGTCGACCCAGCTCAAGGCCGTCAACGAGGCGAAGACCCGGTTCTGGTCGACCATCAGCCACGAGCTGCGCTCGCCGATCAACTCCGTCCTCGGCCTCGCCCGGCTGCTGGCCGAGCCGGGCGGGGACCCACTCACCGAGGAACAACGCCGCCAGGTGCGCCTCGTCGAGGACTCCGGCGCCACGCTGCTCGCGCTCGTCAACGAGCTGCTCGACACCGCGAAGGCCGAGTCGGGCCGGCTCGTCCCCCAGCTGACGCGGGTGCGGCTGGACGAGGTCTTCCGCCAGCTGCGCGGCACGCTGCGCTCCACGATCCGCGCCGAGGACGTCACGCTGGTCGTCGACGAGCCGGCCGGCCTGCCGCCGCTGTGGACCGACGGGACCATGCTGGTGCGGATCCTGCGCAACCTGCTGTCCAACAGCGTCAAGTTCACCGAGCGGGGCGAGGTGCGCCTGTCCGCCGCCATGGAGGAGAGCGACCGGCACGTGCGCTTCACGGTCAGCGACACCGGCATCGGCATCCCGGCCGACCAGCTGGAGCGGGTGTTCGAGGAGTTCCACCAGGTCCCTGGCGAGCTGCAGGTCCGCGTGACGGGCACCGGGCTCGGCCTGTCCTACGCGCGGCGGCTCGCCGAGATCCTCGGCGGCGACCTCCGGCTCACCAGCGAGCTGGGCCGGGGCACCACGGTCACCCTCCGGCTGCCCGTGCGCGACCCCGACGACCGCGGGCTGCCCGAGCTGGGCTCGGTCCTCGTCGTGGACGACGACGAGGAGTTCCGCGACCGGATGGCCGCCCTGCTCCGCGACCTCACCGGCGAGGTCCGGCACGCCGAGGACGGCCGCGCCGCACTCGACGCCGTGGCCGCGCGTCGGCCGGACCTGATCTGCCTCGACCTCTACATGCCCGGCATGAACGGCCGGGAGATGCTCGGCGTGCTGCGGGAGAAGCCGGACCTGCGGGACATCCCGGTGATCATCGTGAGCTCCGCCGCCGTGGAGGGCCTCGACCTGTCGCACGCGGGGCTGGGCGCCGCACTGCTGCCGAAGTCGCAGCTGTCCACCGAGACGATCAGGCTCGCCATCAGCGAGGCGCTCATGGTCCTACCGAAGGCGGTGCCGGAATGACCACGACCGCGGGGCCGGCCGTCGAGCCCGCCGCCATCCTGGTGGTGGACGACGTCGAGGCGAGCCGCTACCTGATCGCCAGCCGGCTGCGCCGCGGCGGATACCGGGTCACCGAGGCGGCCACCGGTGCCGAGGCGCTGTCGCTGGCCCTGGGCGGGTCCGTGGACCTCATGGTCCTCGACGTCAACCTGCCCGACATGAGCGGCCTGGAGGTGTGCGCGCGGATCAAGACGGACCCGAGGACGGCGGCCATGCCGGTGATCCACCTGTCGGCCACGGCCATCGAGCCCGAGGACGAGGTGAACGGCCTGAACGGGGGAGCCGACGCCTACCTCGTCGAACCCGTCAACCCCCGAGTGCTGGTCGCCACGGTCGAGGCGGCGCTGCGGTACTACCGCGCGCGCACCCTCGCCGAACGGCTCGCGGCCCGGCTCGACGAGCTCACCAGGATCACCTACCAGCTGAACTCGGCCACCAGCTTCCACGGCCTGCTCGCCGCGGCCGCGAGGGGTGCCGCGACCATGTTCGGCGGCACGGCCACGGTCCTCACCTCGGTGCCGCCTGACACGGTGACGGCGGTGACCGCCGCCCCCGGCGCGGACCCGGTCGTCCACACCGAACCCGCGGGCACGGCGATCATGCGCGGCGGGCTGCCCGAGGTCGTCACGGTGGACCGGCTCGACTGGCACCCCGGCGCCCCGGCGACGGTGTTCGTCACCAGACCGGTGCAGTCCCGGCAGCCCGTGTGCGTCGCGGTCGACGCCGCGAAGGTCGCCTCCGACGAGGACCGGCACCTGCTGCTGCAGCTGGGGCAGGCGACCGCGCTCGCGTGCGAGGGCATGCGTGCGCGCTCCGAGGAGCACACCCTCGCCCTCACGCTCCAGCGCAGCCTCCTGCCCCGGGAGGTGCCCGACGTCGCCGGCCTCGACCTGGCGGTGCGGTACGTGCCCGCCGCGCACAACATCGAGGTGGGCGGCGACTTCTACGAGGTGGCGGAGCTGGACGACCGCGTGCTGGTGGCGGTCGGCGACGTGGTCGGGCACTCCATCGAGGCCGCCACCGCGATGGGGGAGATCCGCCACGCGCTGCGTGCCTACGCGCTGGAGGGCCACGACGCCGTCGCCATCCTCGACCGGCTGGACGCCCTCGTGCGGCGCTTCCAACCGGAGTGGTTCACCACGATGTGCCTCATGCTCGTCGACCCGGTCACCGGCACGGCCGAGGTCGCCAACGCCGGCCACCTGCCGCCGCTGATCGCCGACGGCTCGGGCACCAGCAGGTACCTGCCGGTGTCCGGCCCGCTCCTGGGCGCCGGGTGGCCACGCCCCGCCGCCACCCGGGTCGAGCTGCCGCCCGGCACGCTCGTGCTGCTGGTGACCGACGGACTCGTGGAACGCCGCCGCACCACCGTCGACGACGGCCTGGCCGCGCTGCGCGACCACGTCACCCACGACGTCGACCTGCAGGCGCTGTGCGACTCCCTGCTCGACCGCTTCGGCCACGACGCGGAGGACGACATCGCGCTCGTCGCGTTCCGCACCGAACTTCCACGACAAGCGGGTCGACCGTCGAGTGGTTAAGGTGGCCCAGACGGCACGAGGAGATCACCACATGAACGACAACCAGCAGCTGACGGTGCGCAGGGAAGTCACGGACGCCGCGCTGGTCGTCCACGTCGTCGGAGAGGTCGACCTCGCCACGTCACTGCAGCTGGGCCGGGAGTTCGTCGGCCTCGAGCGCAAGGCGAGCCCGACGCTGCCGCTGGTCGTCGACACGACCGAGGTGACGTTCCTGGCCTCGGCGGGCCTGTCGCTGCTCGTCGACCTGAACCAGCGGTGCGCGGACGCGGGGGTCGACATGCTCGTCGCCGCGGGCAACGACGCGGTCATGCGCACGCTGGAGACGACGGGCCTCACCGACCTGCTGACCGTGGTCGCCAACCTCGAGGACGCGCTGAAACCCGCGCGCTGACAGGGTTGCGGGCAGGTGTGGCAGTAGGGCAGCCCGTTGGTTTCCGGCCGAGAGCTCCGTCGTCGGGTCAACGCACAGGCCGACAGCCTCGTCGACGCCCGCTGCGCACTGACCGAATGGGCCCTGGCCGTCGGCATGCCCACGAACCAGCGCGGCGACCTGGTCCTGGCCGCCTACGAGGCGATGGCCAACGCCGCCGAGCACGCCTACCGCGGCCAGGGCGGCATCATCGAGCTGCACGCCCGCGCCACCGCCGGCGGGGTCGTCGTGACGGTCGTCGACCACGGGGTGTGGCGCCCGCCGCCCGACCACAAGGGCATCCGCGGCCGGGGAATCCCGCTGATCGAGGGCCTGTCCCACCGCAGCACCGTCATGCCGGGCGAGGAAGGCACGACGGTCGTCATGACCTGGGCGGCGCCCGACCCGTGAGGGCGTTCCCCCGGCGGACCAGGGCCGGTCGTTCCTGGTGGATGCCCCCACGTGCGGAACCGACGACTCCACGTCGTCCGCCGAGGTCAGGAGAAGCGCGTGGACACCGGATCCGCCTCGGGGTGGAGGCCGGGCTGGGGCTTGTGGGCCGGTTCGATCGGGGTGGGGCTCAGGGTCGTGTCGTCCTCGCCGGCCTCCAGGAGGGTGGCGGCGGCGCCGACGATGCGCGGGTCCGGGGTGCCGACGACCGCGGGGTCCTTCTCGGTGTAGTCGAAGCGGGCCAGGACGCTGCGCATCGCCTCCAGCCTGGCGCGGCGCTTGTCGTTGCTCTTGACCACGGTCCACGGGGCGCGCACGGTGTCCGTGGCGCGGAACATGGCGACCTTCGCCGTGGTGTAGGCGTCCCAGCGGGCCAGGGCCTCGATGTCGGTGGGGCTGAGCTTCCACCGCCGCACCGGGTCGAGCTGGCGGACGAGGAACCGGGTGCGCTGCTCGGCCTGCGACACCGAGAACCACAGCTTGACCAGGAGCACCCCGTCGTCGACGAGCATGCGCTCGAACACCGGGGCCTGCTCGATGAACCGGTCGTACTGCTCGTCGGTGCAGTAACCCATGACGCGTTCGACGCCGGCGCGGTTGTACCAGGAACGGTCGAACAGCACGATCTCACCGGCGGTGGGCAGGTGGCGCACGTACCGCTGGAAGTACCACTCGCCGCGTTCCCGTTCGCCCGGCTTGGCGAGCGCCACCACGCGGGCGCCGCGCGGGTCGAGGTGCTCGGTGAACCGCTTGATCGTGCCGCCCTTCCCGGCCGCGTCCCGGCCCTCGAACACGATCACCAGCCGCTGCCCGGTGTCGGCCACCCAGTACTGCAGCTTGAGCAGCTCGATCTGCAGCTTCCGCTTGGTCGGGTCGTACTCGTCCCGCGACATCCTGGTGTCGTACGGGTAGTTCTCCCGCCAGGTGTCCAGCCGCGTCCCGTCCGGCCACCGCAGGTCCGGCTCGTCGACGTCGGTCCAGTCGATCTCGATGCCGGCCGCCAGCTCGGGGAAGACCTTCTCCGCGGCGCGCCGCAACTCGTCGTTCACGTCCTGCTGCCTCCCGCACACGTCCCACCGTCCCCGGTGAACTACCCGGATCCGACAGCCGCCATGCGGCGAACCGGACAAATCAGCGGCACACCGGTGAGCGCGCCGGTCCGCGTCCCGACGGCTATCGTCGGCGCGGGGAGGAGCTGTTGGCGACGGATCGGACCGAGGTGTGTCGTGCTGAGGATCATCTTCACCCCCGACGACCTGGGAAGGACCAGGCTCAGCGCCGCGTCGCAGCCGATGTGGGAGATCGTGCTGAGCCTGCACCGGCTGCGCAGGCGCGACGGCGGGTTGTTCTTCGAGAGCTGGTGGCGGTCGGCGTCGACGGCGGTGCCGGACAGCACGCGGCTGCTCATGGACCTGGCGCCGGCGCGGGGCTACTACGCCGACTTCCTCACCCCGAGCGGCACGTCCCTCGCCGCGGGTGTGGAGACGCTGCTGAGCACCCCGAAGCGGCGGTTGCGCACCGACCTGGCCGTCCTCGCGGCGGAACGACCGCTGCCGTCGTGGACCGCGGCGCTCGCTGACGGTCGGACCGACGTGCTCCGCCGGCTCGCCTCGGCCGCCGACCAGTACTTCACGGCCTGTCTAGCGCCCCACTGGCCGCAGGTGCGGCTGTCCGTGGACCGGGAACGCGAGAGGCAGACCGAGCTGCTCGCGACCGGCGGCGTGGAGCTGCTCCTGCGGGAGCTGCACCCCACGGCGCGGTGGTCGTACCCGGTGCTGGAGCTGGCCTACCCGGTGCACCGGGAGTTGCGGCTGGAGGGTCGCGGCCTGCTGCTGGCGCCGTCGTTCTTCTGCTGGGGCACACCGACCACGTTCCTCGACGACGCGTTCGAGCCGACGCTGGTCTACCCGATCCGCCGCGACGCGGCCTGGCAGGTCACCGAGACGATCCGCGGGCCGCTGACCGCACTGCTCGGCTCGACCAGGACGCGGGTACTGGAGGCGATCCGCGACAGCCCGTGCAACACGAAGGACCTGGCCACGCGCATCGGGGCCAGCCAGCCGACCGCGAGCCGGCAGGTGTCGGTGCTGCGGTCGGCCGGACTGGTCAGCAGCCGCCGGACAGGCCAGTCGGTGCTCCACGCGCTCACGGCGCAGGGCCGCGCCCTCCTGGCCGGCGACGTGGCGTGAGCCGGCACCATTTCGACTGAGCGCAAAGGCTTCCGCGGCGCCGGCGGCCGGTTCTACCCTCTCGCTCCACCCGCCGGGTGAGGAGTGGAATGTCCGCCACCCTCCTCCGCTGGCGCGGTCGGGGCGATGTCGGCTACTCGGTCTCGTCCTGGCCGGCGGGCTGCTGGCCGGCGCCATCCTGCCGGCCAGCAGTTCCGAACTCCCCGTCCGGCCGCAGGCCGACTGGACCGGCGCGCGGTTCGTGCCCAACGCCGGTTTCGAGGGCTCCGCGACGGCCGTGAGCGAGTGGGACGTCACCGGAGCCGGCAGCACCGCGACGATCACCACGAGCCCCGTGCACGGCGGCGCGCACGCGGTTCTCGCCCGTGCGCACCGCGGCGACGAGGCGGTTGTCCGTGGTGAAGGACCAGCCGACCTCATTGGTGGCCACCGGCGCGGGGATCTGCCCGCGCTGGGTCCAGGTCCGGCCTCCGCCGGTGGACTGGAGAATGATGCTGCCCTGCCGCTCACCCACGTAGGCCAGGTACGCGGGCACGACGATCGTGCCGTCGGGCAGCAGCCTGGCCTCGCGGTGCACGCGCAGCTCCCGGTCGCGCCGAGGACCCTGCCGGCCGGCGGGGTGAACGGGGCCTTCGTCAGCCGCCACGTCCGGCCGGCGTCGGTGGACCGCCAGACCTTCAGGCCATCCCGATGTGCGCGTCGTCCCGCCCCCCAGTTCAGGATGTTCCACAGTGGACCGGCGCCGGACGCGTACGCGGTGGGCGCGGCGCCGGTGCCGCGGAGCCGGCCAGCAGCACGACGGCCGCACCGAAGCGAGGGCGGCGCTCACGAGGTTGGTGGCACGGGACATGGCGGTGCTCCTCGTCGACGTGGACAGCAGGTGGCGCGCAATCGCGGCAGGGCCTGGCGGTTCATGCCTTCCGGCGGGCAGGGCTGCGCGGAAGTGGGCCTGAAACTCCGTTCCATGTCAACAGGTTTCAGGTGCACCCCGGAGGGCGCCGGTCGACCAGGACGGCCCCTCAGCGGTGCCCGTCGTGGGTCTGTCCTCCCGGCCGCGTCGGCGCAGCGGTGGTCTGCTGCGCCGGAATGGTTTTGGTGACCGTGACCGTGACTGTGACGGGAGGGGGCGTGGGCACGGACACCTCGCGGCGGGCCGTGGCGAACACCAGGACGGCCACCAGGACGAGGCCGGCGACCACGCCCGCCAGCACGCGGTCATGCCACCCCAGGCGTCGCTCCGCGTGGCGCACGACGCGGAGCGCCTCGGTCTCGTACGGGCTCTCCGCCTCCCACCGCCTCCTCAGCTCCGCCACGTGGCGGCGCACGTCGGACTGGGTGAGCCCCCTACCGTCGTAGAGCCTGGTGAGGATGTCGTCGACACCGGCGGGGAGCCGGGCGCTCGGTCCCGCCGCGCCGCCCACGGTGGGACCTCCGTTGCTGAACTGGTGGCCGAAGCCGCCCGGTGTGGACGGTGGGGAAGGCAACTCGGCTGCCCCCGTGCCCGTCGCCTGGCTGGTCGTGGTGGACACCGGCTGATCAGGCCACGTTCGAACGGCGCCGGCCGTCTCGTCCTGGGCCGGCCAGTCCGGCTCCCGCGGACGGGGGGCAACGGGCGATCGTGTCGCGTCGTTCGGGTCGATCGACGGGTAGTAGCCGTCCAGCAGGTGCGCCACCCGCCGGCCGGGGTCACTGATGCCTGAAAGCCTGTCCCTCATGATCGCCGCGTAATTGTCCGGCGACCGCAGATAGCTGCTGACCAGCTCCGCGGCGAGACCCGCGTGGGCGTCGTCCTCGACTCCCCGATCGATCGACACCCTGCGCCGGTCCGTCTGCCCGGAGTCGGGGAGTTGACGTACGAACCAGAACCGCGGTGCCCCGTCCCTGCCGACCGAGGCCTCGGGCACCGTGTCGGACTCCTCGTAGGTCGAGTACGTCCAGCTGAACTCCGCGCCGGGCGCGGACAGGACCGGGTCGAGGACGTTGCGGACCAGGGCCAGCAGCGGCAGGGGGTCGTAGTCGACGTTGACCGGCACCGTGAAGTGCGTGGCCTCCCCCAGCAACACCTCCCTGCTGAGCGCGACCAGCGCCGTCCGGCGGTCCTGCGCACCGAGCCGTACCTCGTCCGCCCACCTGACCGCGCAGTGCTTCCAGTTGCTCTGGTCAACGGGGGACAGGGTGATGCACGGATCGTCCGCGTACCACGACTCCCAAGTGGACAGTGCCATCGCGTGGGGACGGAGGTCCGCCACGTGGCCGACCAGCGCGTGCGAGCTGTTCCGCCCGATCTCACCGCTGTTGAACCGGGCCAGCAACGCCGCGGTCCGGTCCGCGAACTCGAAGTAGGAGAACGCCCGCTCGGGCACCCAGGGGCGGTGGTCGACGAAGCTCGGCGACAGGCGGTTGTACTTGCTGAGCCGGTCGATCCAGTTGTCGGCTTCGCGGTCGCTCAACCCGATCGAGTACCGCCGCATGCCGATGCCCCCCTTGGGGGTCCAGCCGAAGAGGATCTGCTCCACGGCCCTACCGGTGTCCTGGCGCATCATCTGCCCACCCGATCTGCGTTCGGTCCGGGAATCAGGCCGACCATCGCGAAGAGCGCCAGCAGGGGAACCAGCACGCGCTGCGGCCGCACGCCGACCGGGAAGGTGTCGTTCTCGGCGACCGCGCCGCCCGTCGCCGACACGAAGTGCATGGTGCAGCGGTCGAACTCGCCGTAGAGCCGGATCATGACGGAGTTCGCCCGCGCGCTGTGGAGCAACGCGTACACGTCGCGGGTCTCCGCCAACATGCGTTCCGGGGACAGCTGCCCACCGTCGTGCTCGCGCAGCCACCGGTCCGCCGGCGTGTGGTAGCGCAGCCGGTCCGACTTGGTCAGTGCCACCACCGCGGGCAGGTCCCGTCGTCCGGGCGGTAGCCTGCTGACCGCCTCCTGCACCCATTCGTTGGAAGCGCCGGGGGGTAGCTTCAGCGTCTCGTCGAGCCGCAGGTCCTGCTCCTCCGCGAGGTGGCGGAAGATCCAGGGCGCGTCCTCGACGAAGAGCAGCGCGCCGGCGTTCACCAGGAAGCGGGTGTACCGCGCGTTCTCGGCCGGGTTGCGGAAGTCCTCGCCGGCGACGTCGAAGAACACCAGCGGGCGCTTGACCCCGCCGTGCTGCACGACCAGCCATTCGAGATACGTCCCGGACTCCACGCGGGTGCCTGGCAGGCGGCTGCCGCGCTCGAAGGGGTCGAGGTAGTTCCGCTTGAAGGTGACGTGCTGGTAGAAGTCGAGCGCTTCGGCCCGCAGGCCGTGCTCGCCGGCGGACGCGCCGCCGAGCAACTCCCTGATCATGGCGACCACCAGGTGGGTCTTGCCGGACCTCGGCCGCCCGACGAGCGCGACGACGAGCGGGTCGGCGTAGTCGGCCAGGGTGGCCGGCAGGTAGTGGTTGGTGCTGTCCTTCGACGGGTTGGGACACTGGACGTACCACCGCCGCCGCGCGTCGGCGAG
>NZ_JBJMIE010000112.1:0-12625 GCF_045807065.1 Actinophytocola sp.
CGCTCTGCAGGCGGCGGGTGGGGAACGTGGTCGAGGTGACCGCGCGCAGCTCGTCGAGGAGCGTGTCGTCCACTGTGGCCGCGAGCTCGCCGTCGCGCACCGCGGTGACCCACTGCGCCAGCGTCGGTCCTGGCCGGATCGGGCCGGCGCACTGGACGCTGTCGTCGGTGAACATCGTGACGTCTTCCGGCATCGAGTTCATCCGCAGCAGCGGCGGTTGGGCGAACCGCCACACGCGCCCGGGGCCGGGCGGGAACGGGTCGACCAGGTGCACGGTCAGGCGACCACGCAGAAGCTCGGGCGCGTTGGCCGCGATCCGTTCCAGGAGCCCGATTCCGCGCGGACCGGCGCCGACGATGGCGATCGCGTGTGCTGTGTCGGGTGACCGCATCCGTCCCTCCCGCCGGTGACGGTACGGACTTCGCGCGCCGCGCGCCGCCTCGTCCGCATGCTGGGAACCGTTGACTGGACACACCGCGACCAGGTGCGATGGTGACCGTGCCACCGAACCCGCCCCTCGTCGTGCAGCTCTCCATCGAGCTGCCGAGGAACCCGGACACGCTCGCCGCGTTGACCGAACTGCTGCACTCGGTGGCCGAGCTGCCGGGCGTGGCCGTCCGGCCGCCCACGCAGCCCGAGCTACCGCTCCTCCGGAGATCCACACCGCACGATCCGGACGACCGGCTGCGGATCGTGCCACAGGCACGGACGGTGCTGCGTCACGGGTTGCCGGTCCCGTTGACGCGCCTGGAGTTCGACCTGCTGCTGTACCTGACCGAACGGCCGCGCCGGGTGCTGCCGCGCCGCACTCTCATGGCCGACGTGTGGGGCATCGACGAGCCACTGAACAGCCGCACGGTCGACGTCCACATCAGACGGTTGCGGGACAAGCTCGGCTCGGACCGCCCACGGATCACGACGGTGCGCGGTATCGGCTACCGCTTCGACGGCGCGCAGGACGTGGTCATCGAGCAGGCGCCGGAGTGGGCAGTGGTGTGACGCGGAGGCACCCGGCGCAGGACTCGACGAAGACCCGGATGGCCGGCCGGTAGTCCCCCGGTCCGCCACACGACCGCCGGCTCCCTTGGCGCCAACCCGTCGACCGGCCGGCAGACCACGTCCTCCCGCCGGAAGATCTCCGCGTTGCCCGCCGCGAGAAGGGTGACGCCGAGCCCGGACGCGACCGCCTCCTCCGCGGTCGCCGCCTCGGCAGCCACCCGCGCCGGCCCGCCGCGCTGGTCGGTCGCGCCGGTCGGTCGCCAGCCAGAAGTCCCGCGCCGGACCCGCCCGCAATCACGACAACCAGCAGCCCCAACACGTCGTTGGCGATGTGTCATCTCTGCCGTTGATCTTCTTCCCGAGGCGTCGATTCCTTGACTGGCTTCGCCGACGTTGCAAGAGGTCTTCACGCTCAGCGAGTCGCTGATCGCCGCACTCGGAGTCGCCGCTCGACCCTTCGCCACGCGAACCTCGTACCGGGGGACTGACACCGCACCCGGTCGAAGCCACCTGGTTTCCCGCGTTCTCATCGGGTCTGTTCATACGATTGGGGGAATGAAGTTCGAGTACTCGGAACAGCGACCTAGGATTTCATCCATGGAGTCCCGTCGCAGTGCTACCGAATGATCCAGGGCCCGGGTGGGTCGTGTTCGGAGCGACCCTGATCCAGACGGCCGCCGCGATACTGCAGGTCACGCAACAACGAAGCCAGGACCAGCAACGCGGTTCGCGCACTGGCCGCAGCGTTCATGTGGGAGTGCGGCTGGGCCTTGCGGCGCTCGTGCTCGGGTTCGGCGGTTGGCTGGTGGTGGCGAACATCGACAACCCCACCTCGGCGTTGCGAGTGGTCGCCTTTGCGCCCGCCATACTGCTCGGTACCGCCGCGTTCTTCGGGTGCACGCGCGCGTTACTCACGACGCCGGAGTCGCCGCCCCGTCCTCCGCCACCCAATCCACCCATCCTCAGCCAGCACATGCCGGCCTGGCACGAGGTGGTGCGGATTCGGGAGGTCCGGTACCAGCAGGAGCTGGAGGCGTCCCGCACCTCGCCGGCACAGGCGGTGTCCCTGGTGCTCGGGGCGGTCAGCGGGCTGGCGGTCGTCTACTGCGCACTCGTCTACGCGGCGGTGCTGTAACCAACCGAAGTGGGGCATGTCATGACACATCCGTACCGTAGCCGCGGGAACCCTGATGCCGGCGCCATGGCCGGGCTGACGGGTGAGCTGAAGAACATCGCCGCGGTCGCGGCCTTCGACAACCACGTCATCGTCGGACAGCTCATCGAGATAGTCGACCAACTGGCCCTCCAGGTCCAGAATCACTCGTTGCGCCTGGCGATCCACCAGCTCCGCAACCAGCACGCCGTCTTGCACACGAACACCGCCGCCAGCGTCCAGCAGGCGAAGCAGCGGTGGTACCCGAACGGGTAGGGCTCAACCGCTGCTCCCGATGCCAGCACTCTTCGACAATCCGACACAACCCAAACTCCACCGGAAACGAACGTGTCAACACCCCTCCGGCACGTATCACCTCGACGATCAGGTCACGGTCATCGTCGGAACGCGGCCACACCTGACGGTGCTTGACGTTCTGAAATCCCTGGGCGAGGAGCTGTCGCCTGCCAATTGGCCGAGCGGATGCCGTGTCGGCTGACACGCAAGGCCGTGCCGAGCGCCGACGGGAATCCCGTGGTGTTGGCAAGCAGGTGGCGAGCCTGGACGTGCTGAGCGGCGGGCGGTTCATGCTCGGCGTCGGCGCGGGTTACCTCGAACCCGAGCTGACCGCGGCCGGCCTGGGCGTCGACACGGACGAGTACCTGGACGCCATGGCGTCGCTGTGGCACGACGAGGCGCCCGCCTTCCACGGCCGGCACATCTCTTTCGCGCAGGTCGACGCGTACCCTCGGCCGGCGAACGTGCGGGTCGTGGTCGGCGGGCATAGCCGGGGCGGCGTCCCGCTGGGCGGTGTCCCGGCAGGTGGTCTCCCGATCGTCGACGAGACCCGCTTGCGGCCACAGTGGAACTTCGCCCGATGAGCGGGCTGTATGTGGCTACGTATCGCTGTACGATCTCTGGCCGAGCCCCTTTTCCTGCGAAGGGATCACGGCATGACGAGGCAGCACGACCGTGTGACCTCCTCGGTGGCCTGGCGGTTCCCCGCCAAGCACCTGCCGCGGCCGGAGGTCCGACCGTTGCCCGAGGCGCCGACCTCCACCTGGCGCATCATCGGTCCCGGCGTCATCGCCGCCGGGGTCGGGCTGGCATCCGGCGAGTTCATCCTCTTCCCCTACATCGCGTCCCAGGTCGGGCTGGTGTTCGTCTGGGCGGCGCTGGTCGGGTTGGTCACACAGTACTTCCTGAACATGGAGATCGAGCGGTACACGCTGGCCACCGGCGAGACGGCGCTCACCGGCTTCAGCAGGTTCTGGCGGCACTGGGGCCTGGTGTTCGCGATACTGACCATCCTCGCGAACCTGTGGCCGGGCTGGGCGACGAGCTCCGCCACGATGATCACCTACCTGACCGGCGGCGGCAGCGTCACCTGGATCACCGTGGGGCTGCTGCTGTTGATCGGGTTGGTCCTCACGCTGGCGCCGGTGGTGTACGTGGCACTGGAACGCGCGGAGATGCTCAAGGTCGCGGCCGTGCTGGTGCTGCTGCTGGTCGGCGCGGTCGTCGCGATCTCCGCCGACACGTGGGCGGACCTGCCGAAGATCGTCACCGACGCGAGCGTGCCGATCAACCCGCTGGGGCTGGCGCTGTTGATGGGCGCGCTCGCGTTCGCCGGCGCGGGTGGCGGCCAGAACCTGGTGCAGAGCAACTGGATCCGCGACAAGGGCTTCGGCATGGGCAGCTATGTGCCGCGGATCAGCAGCCCGGTCACCGGCAAGCCGGAGGCCGCACCGAGCACCGGCTTCATCTTCGAGCCGACCGAGGAGCACCTGTCGCGGTGGCGTTCGTGGTGGCGCTTCGCCAACCGCGAGCAGCTGTACACGTTCGTGCTCATCACCTTCCTGACCATCCTGTTCACGTCGCTGCTGTCCTACGCGACCGTGTACGGGAAACCGGGGCTGGCCAACGACATCAGCTTCCTGCGGACCGAGGGCCAGGTGCTGAAGTCGGCCGCTGGCCCGTGGTTCGGCGTGCTGTTCTGGGTGATCGGCGCGTTCTCCCTGTTCGCGGCGGCACTCGGCATCGTCGACTACACGAGCCGGCTCGTCGCGGACGTCGTCAAGACCGCGTATGCCAAGGACACCAAGGAGAGCACGCTCTACTTCGCCGTGGTGTGGGTGCTGGTGCTCGTCGGGTGCGGGATCGTGCTCGCCGGGTTCGCGCAGCCACTCATCCTGCTGGTGATCTCCGCGTGCGTCGGCGGGTTGATGATGTTCGTCTACTCGGCGTTGCTGATCGTGCTCAACCGCAAGGTGTTGCCGCGGCAGATCCGCATCCGCGCCGGTCGGACCGCCGTGCTGGGCTGGTCCGTGCTGCTGTTCGGCGTGCTGAGCTTCCTCACCCTGGTCGAACAGGTCGGCAAGCTGTTCTAGCCGGTGCCGGCCGCGCCCGTGGGAGCCGACCGGGAGTGCGGGCGCGGGAGAGGAGATCACCGCCGACCACCTGCCGGGTGCGGCGGCGGTGCGACGAACTCGCCGCGGTGTCGGCGGGCTGTGCGGTCAGGAGTTCCGGGCCGCCTGCTCCACCTCGTCGAGATCCTCGGCCGTTACCAGGCGGTACTCGGCCACCCGCTTGCCCACGGCGAAGCGCGGGTTCTGGATCCGCCCGTCGCGGGCCTCGGAGTACGGGTCGGCCAGCTCGCCGAACGCGATCTGTGACACCGCGCGGATCGCGTCGTCGACGCGTTGTGGTCGGTCCAGGCTCCACGCGTCCCCGTCGCGCCAACCGCGGATGCGTTCGTAGATCCGGCGGTTCGTCGGTGGGAACGGGTAGTCGTCGTCGCCGGCGAGCCACGGTTCCGCCAGCGCCAACGCCACGTACCACTCCTTGGAGTAGCGGGTCAACTGTCCTCTTCGGACATGGGGCTTCAGCTCGGTGTCGTTGTGCACCACCGAGACCGGGCGCTCGGCCGACATCGTCGCGTGCACGGTGAACGTCATCAGCAGGTCGGTGTAGAGCTCCGCCCCGACCCGCTTGCCCGCCAGCAGGACCAGCTCGTTCTTGCCCTCGTCCAGCAACGCCGTCATCTCCCGCACCAGCGTCACCCGGCGTGCCCCGCCGGGCGCGTCGAGCAGGCTCGACAACCGGCCCTCACCCGCGCCCAGCCAGCGCAGCCACGCGGCCTCCGCGCCGACGACCAGCTCGGCGAGCGTGCCGGAGACGTGCGGCGCGCACCCCGGCAGGCGCAGCTCGATCCGCCCCGGTCCGGGGCCGGCGGCCGAATGCGGGTCGCGGCCGAACACCAACCGCTCGCCGGGGGCGAGCATCACCGGGTGCAAGTCGCTGCCCCGCACCATGACCTGCGGCATCCTTCTCCCCACCGTCGGAACCGACGAAGGGCAGACTACCCGCTGGGCGACCGCGGCCGGGGCCAGAACGGCAGGAGACATAGCCATACGGTGACACCGAAGGCGCGTGGCGGCAGGGGGAACGTTCCTCAACAGCCGAGGGAACCGAGATCCGGCACCCCCGCGTCGGCGAGGTTGCCGCACAGCCGCCGCATGGCCGCGTTCGGGTCCAGCTGCCAGACCCCGATGTCGGTGTCGGTGCCGCCGGACACGAGCAGCTTGCCGTCCGGCGAGAACGCGATCTCGTTCAGTGGCGCGGAGTGCCCGGTCAGCGTGGCCACGAGCGTGCGGCTGGGCAGGTCCCACAGCCGCACGACCGAGTCGTCCGTGGTGATGGTCGCGAGCCTGTCGCCGTCCGGGGAGATCGCGATGTCGCGGATGGCCGAGCTGTGCCGGCCGAACTGGTCGCCACGCAGCTTCCCGGTGACCGCGTCGCGGATCTGAAGGTGGTTGCCCGTGCCGCCGGTGATGACCGACCTGCCGTCCGGGGTGAACACCGCGGTGATGAGCGACTGCGTGTCGAGCGGGACCGGCTTCTCCTCGGTGAGGTCCGGCAACCGCCAGGACAGCATGGTCGCGGTGATGGGCCCGTCGGTGTCGCTGCCGACGAGCGAGTCGCCCTGGTTGTTGGTGAGCGCGAGCAGGCGGCGGCCGTCCGGCGAGAACATCAGCTTGGCGGGGGACTGGTCACCGAGCGGGATGTCCGCCTGCTGGGTGAGCGTGGCCACGTCCCACACGCCCATCCGGTAGTCGTAGGGCACGCGGAGGCCCAGCGGGTTCTGGTGTGCCGCCGCGAGCAGCTTCCCGTCGGGCGAGACGGCCAGCGCACCACGGAACTCGCGGTTGTTCAGGCGCACCGACCGGGGGTGGCTGAGGTCACCGCTCTTCGCGGTCACGGTCAGCACGCCGTTCACCGAACCGGTGATGCGGGTCCCGTCGGACGTGTACTTGACGGTGTAGGTCGCGGAGTCGAGGCTCGACTGCGGGCCGACGTCCTCGCCGGTGCGGATGTCCCACGTCGTGAGCGTTCCCTTCGCGTCGCCGGCCGTCGCGGTCCGGCCGTCGGGGCTGACGTCCATGCCCGTCACCGACTCGGTGAGCGAGGAGTGCCAGTTCACGTTGGTCTGCCAGCGGAGCACGGTCCCGTCGCTCGCGGCCGCGACGCGCGTGCGCCCGTCACCGGACACGGCGATCGCCAGGACCGTCCGGCCGGCCAAGGTGCTGCCCTGCCGGGCCTGGGTGAGCGTCCCGGTGAACGCGCCGGTCAGCGGGTCCCACAGGGTGAGTGCGGTCGTGGCGCTGTTGGTGTAGAGGACCGTGCCGTCCGGGTTGAACGCGATCGCCGACGGTCCCTGTCCGGGATCCGTGATGTACCTGGTGATGTCGGGGAACGCCCGCACCAGCGCGCCGGTCTCGGGGTTCCACAACCGGATGGTGTTGTCCGCGACGCTCGCGCTCGCCAGCAGGTCCGGGGAGAACGCCACGAGCACCGAGATGATCCCGCTCCCGTTGGGCCGGGCGGTCTTCTGGTGCTCGGTGTTGCGCGACACCAGCTCGCCGGTGTTCGGGTTCCACAGCTCCAGCCCGCCGGAGCCGTCGCCGGCAGCGAGCCGGTCGCCCGACACACTGTAGGCGAGGCTGTAGGTGTTGGTGTGGCCGGGCGCGATCCAGCGGTTGACGTGGCCGCTCCTCGGGTTCCACTCCCCGATCCCCACGCTGGAGTCGCCGCGGATGCTGATCGAGGCGATCGCGGTGCCGTCCGGCCGCCACGCCACCGGCCCGATCGCGGGTTGGGTGTCCATGAGCGTGCTGACCAGCTTGCCGTCGGGGACGGACCAGATCTTCACGCCGCTGCCGGGGTGCTTGCTGTCGATGGACGAGACGGCGAGCATGCTGCCGTCCGGCGAGAACTTCAGCGCGAGGATCGTGCCGACGCCCTTGATGTCGACGTCGAGCCGCTTGCGCCTGGTCAGGTCCCAGAGCGCGACCCCGCCCTCACCCGAACCGACCGCGACCAGCCCGCCGTCCCGAGTGACGTCGATCGTGTACCCCTGTCCCAGTCCCGACCGGAAGTTCGACGGGTAGGTCAGCATCGGCGCGGACAGCAACGCGCTGCGGGCCTCGACGGTCGGGCTCGTGTGCCAGCCCTCGACGGCCTTGCGCATGGCGTCGACGGGGTCGGTGTTCCCCTCGGCGAGCGACTCCGCCGCGAGGACCCTGGACTGCCCGACCTTCTGCGCCTCGTCGGTCTCGATCCGGGCGAAGAACGCGATGCCGCCGGCCACGAGCGCGAGCACCAGCAGCGTGGCCAGGCCGACGACGTAGCCGCGCAGGCGCCGGGTGGTCCGCCGCCGGTCCCGCTCGCTGGCCTGCAGGAACGCGTGCTCGTCCGGCGTGACATCGCTCCGCCCGCTCGCCCAGTCGAGTGCCGCGGCCAGCCGCGCGCCCCGGTAGAGGTCGCCGCGGTCCTGACCGCCCGCACGCCAGTTGGCCGCGGACTCGCCGAGCCGCTGGCGCACCAGCAGGCCGTCGCGGTCCTCCTCCACCCACTGCCGCAGCCGGGGCCACGCGGTCAGCAGCGAGTCGTGGGACAGCGACACGGTGTCGCTGTCGACGGTGACCAGTCGCGCCGCGACCAGGCTCTCGAGGATCCGCGGCGGCACCTCGCCGCGGGGCGCGTGCCGGCGGGCGATGCCGCCGCCCTCCAGCAACGTCACCATGCGCAGCATCGCGCCGCGCAACGCCCACCGGTCCGGCTCCGCGAGCCGCGCGTACACGCCGTCGGCGGTCAGCGCGACGGCGCGGTCGACCCCGCCGGTGCGCTGGTAGCCCTCCAGCGTCAGCCGGTTCCCGCTGCGGTTGTGCCAGGTCTCGCGCAGCGCGTGGGCGAGGCGGGGCAGCGCGCCGGAGTCGTGGCCGGCGTCGGCGATCAGCCGGTCGACGAGGCCCGGCTCCAGCTCAAGGCCCGCCGCCTCCGCCGGCATGGTGACGACCCGCGCCAGCTCGTCGGCGGTCAGGGGGCCGAGCACGTACGGCGCGTTCAGCGAGGGCTTGAGCGAGGGCAGCGTGATGCAGTGCTCGACGAAGTCCGCGCGCACCGCGAGCACCACCCGCGCCGGCCACGCGCTCGCCAGCGCCGTCGCGAACGCCTCCCGCTCGCGCTGGTTCCCGCACAGGGTGAACAGTTCCTCGGCCTGGTCGACGGCCACCACGAGCGGCGCGTTCTCCCCGGCCGCGGTCCGGCACAGCTCGCCGAAGTCACCCGGCCGGACCCACAGCCGCTGCGCCAGCTCGCGCGGGTTCGCGTGGGTGAGCGCGGCCAGCCGGGCGGCGAGCGTGCCGATCGGCCGGTCCCCCGGTGTCATGGCGAGCGACTTCTCACCCGCCTTCGCCTGCGCGGCGAGCAGTCCGGCGTGCAGCAGCGACGACTTGCCGGCCCCGGACGCGCCGACGACGATCAGCGGGCCGTCGTCGGCGCGCTGGCGGGCCAGCCGGGCGAGCAGGTCCCGCACGGCCTGCTCACGGCCGAAGAACCAGTCGCTGTCCCGGATCCCGAAGCTCTGCAGGCCCGGGTACGGGCAGCTGTCGGTGACGTGGCCGGTGCGCGGGCTCGCCTGCTCCCGCACGAACGACATGAGCAGCTGTACGAAGTGGCCGCCCTTCTGCGTGGGCGCGACGGCCATCGCGGTCGGCGCCTCGGCCGTGACCGCCGCGGCGGCCGCCATCAGCTCACCGGCGGTCGGGTAGCGCCGGCGGGGGTCCTTGTCCATGCCGGTGCGCACGACGAGGTCCATGGCCGGTGGGATGCGCCGGTCGAACAGGGAGGGCGACGGCGGCGGGTCGCCCAGCTGGGCGGCGAGCTTGCCCACGGTGTCCGTGGCGGGGAACGGCACCCGCCCGGTGAGGCACTGGAACAGCACGCACGCCAGCGAGTACACGTCCGACGCGGGGTCGGCGGCGCCGTCGGCGCCACGCATCAGGCGTTCCGGCGCCATGTAGTCGAGGGTGCCGACGTAGTCACCCGGGCTGGTCACCCGCGTCACGTCCTCGGCGATCGGGCGTGCGATGCCGAAGTCGGCCAGGTAGGCGTTGCCCGTCTCGTCGAGCAGGATGTTGGCGGGCTTGACGTCCCGGTGCAGCACACCGGCCGCGTGCGCGGCGTCGAGCGCGGCCGCGACCTGGGTGAGGACCTCGATCGTGCGTGCCGGCGACAGCGGCCCGTCGGCGAGGACCCGCTTGAGGTCCGGCCCCTCGATCAACGCCATGTCGAGGTACAGCCGGCCGTCGATCTCACCGTGGTCGTGGATCGGCACGATGTGCGGGTTGTTCAACCCGGCGACGAGCATGGCCTCGCGGCGGAAGCGGGCGTGGAACTCCGGCTCGGCGAAGCCGGGCAGCCGTTTGAGCGCGACGTGCCGGTCGTGGACCGTGTCGTAGGCGCGGTGGACCTCGCCCATGCCACCGCGCCCGAGCAGTTCCTCGATCCGGTACGGACCGAACAACTCCGCGACCGTATCCGTCATGTGCGCGCTCTCCCAGGTCCGCGTGCCCCGAACGCAGAATTATTTACACGAGTCACGCATGGCCTGGATGGCGGCACTCACCTCCGCTTCCGGCGTGCCCTGGGGCAGGTCCCAGATGAAGTGCTTCGTCGCGTCGATGCACGGCTTCAGCGCCGAGTTCTGCGACTCCAGGTCGCTGTTGTGGTCCGTCGCGCTCGACTTGTCGCCCTCTGCCGCCGAGACGTTCTTCTTGACGTCGGCGAGCTCGGACTTCTTGTCCGCCAGCACGGAGCTCGCCTTGTCGTGGTCGCTGTTCGCGGCGACGTAGAAACCGGCGAACACCCCGGCGGCGGCGAACATGAGCACCGCGGCCACGATCAGGACGATGCGCGCGGTGTTCTTCGGCTTGGCCGGTTGCGGCGTCTGCGCCGGCTGGCTTCCCGTGTAGTACGACGGGAACGACGGATTCTGCTGCGGCGTGCCCGTCGGCGGGGACTGCGGGTAGGACGCCGCCGGGAACGGGTTCGACGGCGGACCGGGGAACGCGCCGGACTGCGGGTTCGAGTACGGGCCCTGCTGCGGGTTGCCGTACGGGTTCTGCTGCTGGCCCTGGTAGGGACTCTGCTGCTGGTTGTTCGCGTACGGGTCCGCGGGCTGGCCCGTGTACGGGTACGTCGGCTGGTCGGCGGGCGGCTGGTTGCCGAAGTAGTCGGTCATGTCGCTAGCCCCCTATGCCCTGCGGACAGGCGTCGACCATCTTGCTGACGGCGTCGCTCAGCTGGTCGCTCGAGGCGTTGAGCGCGACCTTCGCCGCGTCCGCGCAGGCCTGGTACTTGTCGTGGGTGTCCTGGAGGTCCTTCCCCGTCTGCTCGAGGTCGGACGCCTCCGACTTCGCGTCCGACAGCTTGTCCTTCTGGTCCTTGATCTGCTGCTCGGTGTTCGTGACCTGACTGTTCGTGTCCGCGACCGCTCCCCGCTCGGAGAGGAAGAGGAAGAGGAACAACCCCGCCGCGAGCGTGAGCACCACCACGAGCACGGAGAGGACGATCGTCGCCGTCTTCTTCGTGCCGTTCGGCGTCCCGGGCGGCGGCCCGGTGGGGGTGACTGGCTGGAACACTGCGACTCCCGTAATCAGCGTGTCTGCGCACGCACCAGGACACTCCCCGGCGCGCTCGCTCGCTATCAGTCTCGCCGCCTGGGACGGTAGCGGTAAGCGGAATGTTCCCCGGTGGGACGAAATTGGGCCGACCGGAGGAATGGGCCGTTCCGGAGGAACCGGCCGGCCTCACGTCCTCATGACCTCTCCGTGAACAATTCAGCCGGTTCCGTGACCGAACAACGAGAACACCGTGAGCCGGGCCCTGGTTTCCGCTCACGCCCCTCCGGGACGCTTTCCTCGTACCGCGGAACGAGTGTGAGGGGCCGATGTGACCACGCGCCTGATCTCCGTTCCCCACGCCCTCGCCCACTGGGCCGCGCACCGCCCGGACACCACCGCGTTCACCTTCCTGGGCGGCGGGCTCGCCGTGGACCACGAGCTGACCTACGCGCGGCTGGCCGAGGCCACCGGGCGGGTGGCCGGCTTCCTCCGCACCCGCGTGCAGCCGGGTGACCGCGCGCTCCTGCTGTTGCCACCCGGTCCGGACTACCTCGCCGCGTTCCTCGGCTGCCTGTCCGCCGGGGTGGTCGCCGTGCCGCTCTACCCGCCCCGGACCGGCGCGAAGCTCGACCGCATCGCCGCCGTGGTCCGCGACTGCCAGGCCTCGGTCGCCCTGACGACCGAGGCCATGCTGCCGCTGCTCGGCGATCTCCCCGTCACGCCCCACGCCGTCGACGACCTGGCCGACGACCTGGCCGGCGCGCCGGTCACGACGCTGCCGAACCCCGAGGCCGTGGCCTTCCTGCAGTACACCTCCGGTTCCACCGGCAATCCCAAGGGCGTCGTGGTCAGCCACCGCAACCTGACGGCGAACCTGTCGGCCATCGCGGCCGGGTTCGGCGTGCGGGACGACGACGTGGTCCTCAGCTGGCTGCCGCTGTACCACGACATGGGGCTGATCGGCACGACCCTGCTCCCGCTGTTCACCGGCCGGCCGGCGGTGCTGCTCGACACGTTCGAGTTCGTGCGCGACCCGCTCGGCTGGCTGGTGGCGATCGACCGCTTCGGCGCGACCTGTTCCGGCGGTCCGGACTTCGCCTACCAGCTGCTCGCCGACCGGTACGACGCCGACCGGCTGTCCGGTGTGGACCTCTCGCGCTGGCGGATCGCGTTCAGCGGCGCGGAACCCGTCAACGCCGCCACCCTGACCGCCTTCGCCGCACGCTACGGGGCGCACGGGTTCGCCGGCAGCGCCTGGTTCCCCTGCTACGGCCTCGCCGAGGCGACGTTGTTCGTCAGCGGTTCGGCGACCGGTCACCGGACGAACACCGTGGACGGCCGGGTGATCGTGTCGTCCGGCACGACCGCCGTCGACACCGAGGTCGTCATCCGCGGCGACGACGGCCTCCCCCTGGCCGACGGCGCGGTCGGGGAGATCTGCGTCCGCGGCCCCGGAGTCGCCCGCGGGTACTGGAACAAGGACTCGACCGGCACCTTTCGCACCACG
>NZ_JBJMIE010000113.1:0-4786 GCF_045807065.1 Actinophytocola sp.
GACCGCCGCGCTACTGCGCAGGGCGCCGGCCGCGTACCGCACCGAGATCAACGACCTGCTGCTCACCGCGCTGGCCCGCACGCTGACCGAGTGGGCCGGCACGCCCACGGTCGCCATCGACCTGGAGGGGCACGGCCGCGAGCTCGACGGGGTCGACCTGAGCCGGACCGTCGGCTGGTTCACCAGCCTGCGTCCGCTCACCCTGCCGTCCGCGTCCGACTGGGGCACGCAGCTCGAGACCGTCAAGGAGCTCCTCCGCGCGGCACCGGCGCCGGCGCAACAGCCGCCACTCGCGTCGTTCAACTACGTCGGCCGGGTCGAGGCCGGCGGGCAGGACGCGAGCTGGTTCCGCGAGCTGCCCGAGGCACTCGGCGCGAACCGGGCCCCGACCGCGCGGCGGCCCTACCCGTTCGAGATCGACGCGGCCGTGCGTGCCGGCCGGCTGCGGGTGTCCTGGGGCTACTCCCGGCGGGCGCACGACCGCGCCGAGGTCACCGACCTCGCCACCGCCTTCGCCGGTCACCTCGCCGACCTGGTCGCGCACTGCCTGACCGGCGCGGAAGGCGTGACCCCGAGCGACTTCCCGCTCGCCGGCCTGGACGCGTCCACACTGGACCGTCTGCTCGCCGGCCTCGGGGTGCGGCCGGCGCAGGTCGCGGACATCTACCCGCTCTCCCCGCTGCAGCAGGGCATGCTGTTCCGGGCCGTCTACGACCCGGACTCGCGGGACTACTTCGAACAGGACGGGTTCGTCGCCCGCGGCCCGCTCGACGTCGACGCGTTCCTGGTGGCCTGGCAGCACGTGGTCGACCGGCATGCCGTGCTGCGCACCCGGTTCGCGTGGACCGGGCTGCCCAGGCCGGTGCAGGTCGTGCTGCGGCGACAGGAGATCCGGGTCGAGCGGCTCGACTGGACCGGCACCGATCCCGGCGGCGTGACCGAACGGTTCGAGGAGCTGATGCGGGCCGACCGGGAGGCCGGGCTCGACCTCACGGCGGAGCCCCCGTGCCGGTTCACCATCGTCGCGATCGGGCCGGACACGCACCACTTCCTGTGGACCTTCCACCACATCGTGCTGGACGCGTGGAGCGTGTCGACGGTCCTCGACGAGGTCTTCACCACCTACCAGGCACTGCGGGACGGTGAGGAGCCCGCGCTGCCCGACGTCGCGCCCTACCGCGACCACGTCGCCTGGATCGGCGCGCAGGACCGCGCGGCCGACGGGGAGTTCTGGCGTGCCGAGCTGGCCGGCCGGACCGGGCCGACGGTGCTGCCGGCGAGCGGCGCCCCGGACGCCGAACCCGGTGTCGGACAGGTGCGCCGCCGGTTCCCCGCGGCGCTGACCGAGGAGGTCCGCGGGCTCGCACTGCGCAACGGCTGCACCGTGGGCACGGTCATGCAGGCCGCGTGGGCGCTGCTGCTCTCCCGCCACACCGGCGAGCCCGACGTGCTGTTCGGCACCATGGTCGCCGGTCGCGCGGCGAGCCTGCCGGGTGTCGAGCGGATGGTCGGCCTGCTGGCCAACACGCTGCCCACCCGCGTCGACGCGCACCCGCGCCAGACGGTCGCGGAGTTCCTGACCACCCGGCACCGCAAGCAGGTCGAACTGCGGGAGCGCGAGCACTGCGCACTGGTCGACATCCAACACCACACGGACATCCCGACCGGCAGCCCGATGTTCGAGAGCATCTTCATCTACGAGAACTTCCCGGCCACCGAGCACCCCGTGCCCGGCTTGGACCTCGACCCGCGCGGGCACGTCTTCGAACAGACCGACTGCCCGCTCGTGGTCGAGGTCAGCCACCACGACGCCATCGAGGTCGTCGCCATCCACCACCTCGCCCGGTACGACCGGGACTCCTGCGCCCGGCTGCTCGGCCACCTCGAGAACCTGGTGCGCGGCATGGTCGAGCACCAGGACGCGCCGCTGTGGCGGCTCCCGACCCTGGCCGGCGCCGAGCGGGAGTTGGTGGTGCGTGGGTGGAACGACACCGCCATGGATGTGCCGCGGGTGACGTTGGGGGAGTTGTTCGAGGCGGCGGTGGCGCGGGCGCCGGACGCGGTGGCGGTGGTGGCTGTGGACGGTTCGGTGGTCAGCTACGCCGAGCTGAACGCGCGGGCGAACCGGGTGGCCCATGGCCTGCGGGACCGCGGGGTGGGTCGCGACTCGGTCGTCGGCGTGTCCGTCGAGTCCGGTGTGGACGTTCTGGTCGCGTTGCTGGGGGTGGTGAAGTCCGGCGGCGCGTATCTGCCGCTGGATCCCGAGCATCCGGTGGAGCGGCGGGAGTACATGCTGGCCGACACCGGCGCCGAACTCGTGGTGACCCGGGAGACGCTCGCCGAGCTGGACGGGTTCCCGGACACGGATCCGGCGCCCGTCCACGGCCCGGACGACCTCGTCTACGTGATGTACACGTCGGGTTCCACCGGCCGGCCGAAGGGTGTGATGATCTCCCACCACGGGTTGGTCAACTACCTGTGGTGGGCCATCGACGGCTACGGCCTCGACGGCACGTCCGGCGCCCCCATGCTCGGCTCCATCGCCGCCGACCTGTCGGTGCCGAACTTCTTCCTGCCGCTGATCGGCGGCAAGGACGTCACCCTGCTGCCCGCGGACCGCTGCCTGACCGCGTTGGCGGACCGGTTGACGCGGCCCGGCGACTTCTCGCTGCTGAAGCTCACGCCGGGCCACCTGGACGTCCTGCGTGCCACCATCGCGCGGGGAACCATCGTGGACTCCGTGCGGACGTTCGTGGTGGGGGCGGACGAGGTGCGGCCGGAGACGGTCGCGGCGTGGCGGCGGATCGCGCCGGACGCGCGGATCATCGACGAGTACGGCCCGACCGAGACCGTGGTCGGCTGCTCGGTCTACACCATCGGCGCGGACTTCGACCCGTCGATGCCGGTGTCCATCGGCAGGCCGATCGCCAACACCCGCATGTACGTGCTCGACGAGTACCTCGAACCGGTGCCCGCCGGCGTCGTGGGGGAGCTGTGCATCGGCGGGTTCGGCGTGGCCAGGGGCTACTGGCGCCGACCAGGGCTCACCGCGGACAGGTTCGTGCCCGACCCGTTCGGTCCGCCGGGCACCCGCATGTACCGCACCGGCGACCTCGCGCGGTTCCGCGCCGATGGCAACCTCGACTTCCTCGGCCGGCGCGACCACCAGGTCAAGATCCGTGGCTACCGCGTCGAACTCGGTGAGATCGAGGCCAGGCTCCTCGCCCACCCGAGCGTCAGCGAGTCCATCGTGGACTACCGGCAGCGCACGCTCGTCGCCTACCTCGTCGCGCATCCGGGGCACGAGGTGGACACTGTGCGGCTGCGGGCGTTCGCGGCGAAGACCCTGCCGGAGCACATGGTGCCGGCCACCTGGGTGGTGCTGGACCGCATGCCGCTCACCCAGGCCGGCAAGGTCGACCGCAAGAGCATGCCCGACCCCGACCACACCGGCGGCGCGGCCGTCGGGCACCGGGCCCCGCGCACGCCGACCGAGCACCTGCTCGCCGACGCCTGGGCACACGTGCTCGGCGTGGCCCGGGTCGGGATGGACGACGACTTCTTCCACCTGGGCGGCGACTCCATCCTCGCGATCCAGGCGGTGGGCCGCATCCGGCAGGCCGGCACCCCGGTCACCCTCCGGCAGGTGTTCGAGCACCGCACCATCGCCCGGCTCGCCGAGGCGCTCGACGCGGCCGGCGCCGTGGTCCCGGTGCCGGTGGACCAGGGCACGGTGACCGGCCCGGTGCCGCTGACGCCGATCCTGCGCTGGTTCACCGAGACGCACGGCGGGCTGGACCACTACAACCAGTCCGTGCTGCTGGAGTGCCGCATCCCGGTCGCGCCGGCCACGCTGTCCGCCGCACTCACGGCACTGCTCGACCACCACGACGCGCTGCGCACCCGACTGTCCACATCGGACGAACGGTGGCACGCCGAGGTCACCGGCCGGCGCCCCGACGACGTGCTCCGCGTCGTCGACCTGTCCGCGGTACCGGCGGACCAGCGCGACGCCCTCCGCTCCTCCGTCGCCGACGCGGTGCAGTCGGGACTCTCCCTGGCCGAGGGCCGGCTCGTGGGCGCCGCGCTGTTCACCGGTGCCTCCGACGACTCCGCCGACGACTCCGCCGACCGCGCCGCCGACCGCCTGCTGGTCGCGATCCACCACATCGCCGTGGACACGGTCTCCTGGCCGGTCCTGCTGGCGGACCTGGCCACCGCGTACACCGACCTCGCCGCCGGCCGGCGGGTCGAGCTGCCGCCGAAGACCACCTCGTTCCGCGACTGGGCGGCCCGGCTCGCCGAACACCAGCCGCCCGAGGCCCCCCGTACGCCGGCCGACCCGCTCCCGGTGGACCACGACCGCGGGCCGAACACCGAGGAGACGGCCCGCCAGCTCGAGCGCACGCTGCCCGCGGCGGCGCTGTCCGCCGACGGCGTCGCGGTCAACGACATCCTGGCCACCGCGCTCGCGGCCACGCTGACCGAGTGGACCGGGACGGCCGAGGTGCTGGTCGAGGTCGAGCGGCACGGGCGCGAGCCACTGTCGGACGACGTCGACCTCTCCCGCACCGTCGGCTGGTTCACCACGCTGCACCCGATCCCGTTCCCCGCCGGCGCCGACCTCACCCAGGTCGCGGCGTTGCTCCGGGACCCGGCCGCCGAACGCCCCGGTGTCGCACCCCGGGTCGTGTTCATCTACCACGGCCTGCCAAAAACCGCCGCCGAAAATGGCTACGGCATACCGGCTTTCAACGTCAATAACCTCGAGCAGGTGCAGGCCGTC
>NZ_JBJMIE010000114.1:0-2784 GCF_045807065.1 Actinophytocola sp.
CCGGCAGCACGATCCCCCGCAACTGCGGCACGCTGCCGTCCACGCCGGTGTCGACGACGCCGACGGTGACGCCGGCCCCGTCGGTCAGCGGCCAGACCTGCTCCGGCGCCAGCTGCCGCTGCGCCCACGGCACGGACGGGTCGACGCTCTGCGGCGGCGGCAGGCACGGTTCCTGCTCGGTCGAACTGGCCGAGGACGACGGCTGCGCGGCGGCGGGCACGGCCGTGACGACCCCGAGCACCCCGGCGACCAGCACCCCGGCCAGCCGCCGCACGCCCCGGTTCACGACGCCACCGCCGCGACCGCCTCCTGCTGCCAGGCCACCATGGAGGTGGTGAGCCGCGCGGCCACCTCGGGATCCTCGACGAGCCGCAGCTGCCCCTGGTGGCGCCGCGCGAGCACGCTGTCCAACTTGGCGAGCACGGCGAGATCCCGCTCGTCGAGCTCGGTGGTGGTCGGCGTCTCGCCGGGTGCCAGCTCCCGGTAGAGCACGGCAACCCGCGGCGCCTGAGGCGACCCGTCGTCCTCGGTCTCCTCGTCGTCCTCCTCGGCCGTCCGCACGGCAAGCGCCTTGAACCGGGCCCCGGCGACGAACACCGCCTCGTCGATGGGCCGCCCGATCATCAGCTCCGACGTCCGCCGGGCCGAACTGGGCCAGATCAGGACGTCGAGGTCCGCCCCGGGCACCGTCACGTCGAGATCGACGCTCCCCGCGAGGAACCCGGGCTCGGTCAGCACGGTCCCGGGCGCACTCCGATGTTCGAGCGACTCGTTCACCTTGCCCTGCCGCAGCACCGCCCGCCGATGCGTGGGCAACCGCCGGATCCCGGACATCAGACAGGGGATCTGCCCGTCCAACCCCCCGGCCTGCCCAACCCGAAGCGCACCGTTGACCGACCGCGCCCCACCGTCCCCGCGCCCGAGGAAGAGACAGACGGCGACGTAGTCGGCCTTCACGCCCAGGGAGTCGTCGACCCGCATGGAGGGCCAGGTGGCCATGGCAGCGTTCACCGTGGCCAGCGCCTCGGAGAAGTACTCCCCAGCCGCGGCGGTGAACCGCGCCTGCTCCGAAGCGGTGCTGTTGCGCCCCGGCACCACCAGCGCCTTCCCCACCGGAGCCGGCGCCCGCACGACCTCGACACTCTCCCGAGGCACGACCTCCTCGCCCGACGCCCGCCCCCCGTCCCCCACCGGAGGACGCAGGTTCTCCACGGGCACCGCCTCCCGCCGCACAGGCTCCTCCCGCACGACCTCAACACCCTCCGGCAACCGAACCGACTGCGGCGGACCGGACACAGTGGACACGGGAGCAGCAGAAGTAGTCACAATCGGCGGCACCCCACCCACCGGCACCGAAGGCACCGGCGGTGGGGGCGGCACAACCGGCGGAGGCGGCAACGGCACAGGCGATCCGGCAGCCACAGGCGACGCGGGCGACGCAGCCGACGCGGGCGGCATGGCCGACGCGGGCGAGGCAGAAGGCACACGCGGTGGAGCGGGCGGAGACGGTAGCGGCGCCGGTGTTCCCGCAGCCACAGGCGACGCAGCCGACACCGACGGCATGGGCGGCACGGGCGACGCAGAAGGCACATACGGTGGAACGGGCGGAGACGGCAACGGCGCCGGTGACCCGGCAGCCACAGGCGGCACGGTCGGCACCGACGGCATGGCCGGTGCCGGCGACGCAGAAGGCACAAGCGGCGCAGTCGGCACCGACAGCGCAGGCGACGCAGCCGGCGCCGATGGCACGCCCTGCACCGATGCCGCGGTCGGCATCGACGGCGCAGGCGGCGATGCCGACCGCGTTGCGGGCGACGCAGCGGGCGCCGGTGGCACGCCCGGCATCGACGCCGCGGCCGGCGATACCGGCCGCGGCGCGAGCGGCACAGCTGGTGCGGGCGATGCAGCCGGCGCAGATGGTGCGGACGGCGCGGGTGGCGGCGCCATAGGTGGCGCAACAGGTGCAGGCCCAGCGGCAGCCGTCACCGGCGGCACAGGCCCGGGCCCACCAGGCCGCGGCCCCACCGGCGGAGCGTCACCACCGATGTCACCGCTCGGCACCCCCACCTCAGGGGCAGGATCCACCGGCCCACCGAGCCGTGCCCCGAGACCACCCGCCACGGCCGGCTCGAACGCGGGCACCACACTCCCCGGCCGCGCCCCACCCTCCCCCGACGCGACCAACACGACAGACGCCCCGGCAGACGCCCCAACAGACGGCGACCCAACAGACGCCCCGGCAGACGAGGCACCAGACGAGGCACCGGACGAGGCACCAAACGGCGGCACGACAGACGGCTCGGGCGGGGCAACCACGAACCCCCGCCCCGGCAGCACCGCATCCTCCTCCGCCACCACCGACTTCCGCCGCCGCGACGAGCCCCACCGGTCGAGGGCCCGCTCCGCCTCCTCGTCCATCACGCCGGCCATGCGCACCCGCACCACGGCCCGCTGCTGTGCCGGCAGCACCGTGAGCAACTCCTCCGCCGCCGCGAGCACCGGTAGGCCGACGACCTGACCGGACGTGCCCAGCGCCAGCGTCCACCCCTCGGGGTCGAAGGGCGCGGCCTCGGCGGTGGGATCGGCCGGCTCCCCGGAAGCGGCCCGCAGCACGAGTCCGGACGGCACGACGTCCGCCACGACGTCCCCGGAGGCGTGGACGTAGGACCGCCGACCCGCACGCGACCAGCCGGGGGGCGCGGCGGCGATGTCGAGCACCTGCTGGTCCCCACCCCGCACGGACTGCTGCAACACCAACGGAAAAGGGCGGTACAGCCGGTTCCC
>NZ_JBJMIE010000115.1:0-7190 GCF_045807065.1 Actinophytocola sp.
AAACTCTATCACTACACTAAGATCAACACAACTTACGCGTCGAACCAGATGAGGGACGGGTCGGTGCCCGCTCGCTGTGCGCCGGCCAGCACGCCGAGTGCGACCAGGCAGTCGCCGGAGACCACGACCGGCGGCGTCTCGGCCGCGACCACCTCGTCAACGCCCGCCCCGGCCACCACCGCCCCGGCGCCCGCGTCAGCCACCTCGTCGGCGTCCGCCCCGACCACTGTGTCGGCCCCCGCCACCGTCCCGGCCAACGCGTCGGCCACTGCGTCGGCGACCGCGTCGTGCAGTGCGGTCAGCCGTGTCCAGATGTCGCCGTCGGGGAGGGGTGGCGTCACGACCCGGTCGCCCGGTACCGGGAGGCTCCCCGCGGGGAGGCGTTCGTCCTGGTGGAAGGGGACGACGATCGTCATGCGGGGGTCCAGTCCGTGTTGGCGCCGCAGAGGATGAGGCACGGCAGCTCGCCCGGGACGAGGCCCGCCAGCCAGGCCGCGAACGGAACCGCGCCGGCCGGTTCGACCGCCAGCCGGAACTCCTCCCACAGCCGGTCGCGGGCGGCGAGGAGCTGCTGGTCCGAGACGAGCACCGAGCTGGCCGCACGCAGGATCGCGAACGGGACGTCGCCGACGCGGGTCGCACCGAGTGCCGACGAGGCCACCGACGCGACCGGGGAGTCGACGGGGTGGCCCGCCGCCAGCGCGTCGTGGAACGCCTGGCAGCCCTCGGGTTCCACGGCCACGACGTGCCGGCCGCCCGCGCCCAGGACGGTGCCCGCGCCGAGCCCGCCGCCGCCCACCGCGACCACCAGCGTGTCCACCTCCGGCACGGCGGCGATGGCCTCCGCCGCGCACGTGCCCTGGCCGGCCACCACCAGCGGGTGGTCGTAGGCCGGCAGGTAGAACGCGTCCGGGACCGCCATCGCCACCGCGGCCGCCTCCGCGTAGGTCGCGCCGTGACGGATCAGCTTGGCGCCCGTCGCCTCGATGCGCCTGGCCTTCGCGGCCGGCACGGACTCCGGTGTGTACACGGTGACCGGCAGGTCCAGCAGCGCGGCGGCGGTCGCGACGGCGAGGCCGTGGTTGCCGCCGGAGGCCGTGACCACGCGCTCCGGCCGTTCGGCCGCGCCCAGCAGGGCGTTCAGCGCGCCCCGCACCTTGAACGACCCCGTCAGCTGGAGCTGTTCCAGCTTGAACACCGCGGACCGGCCCTCGACCTCGACCCGCATGACCGGGGTGTGCCGCACGTACGGCCGAATGCGCTCCGCCGCGGCGGCCACGTCTGAAAGCATGGCACCAACCTATATCGAGCGAGGGACCGACGAAGTTGATCTCCATCATCGCGTTCGGGTTCGCCTGGTGGCTGGGGCTCTACCTGCTCGCGCGTGATGCCACCAAGCCGGTGCTCCGCCGCGCCGGCATCGGCCTGCTCGGCTACGGCCTCGCGCTCGCGACCGCCGACGTCCGCGGCGACGGCCCGGTGCTCGCCGCGGTGCACGCCGTCTTCTTCTCGCTGCCGGCCGTGATGTGGACCGGCGTGTTCACCGCGCTGCCCTCGAGTCGCCCATGGCTCGACGTGGTGTGGCGATGGGTGGTGCTGCCGGCCACGCCGGTGCTCGCCGCCGCCAGCCCGTTCGTCGGCACGTGGAGTGCCACGGTCGGGGCGCTGCCGCTGTTCTCAGCCGTCGGCCTGCTCGTGGAGAAGCGTGTCGACATCGGCCGCGTCCAGTCGGCTGCCTATCTGCTGATGCTCTGCCTCGCGACCGCGCTGATGGTGGCGAGCCTCAGCCCGGGCACACCGCGCACGGTGCTGCTCCCCGCGATCGGCGTCGACCTCGTGCTGCTCGGCGGGTGCGTCGCGGTGTTCGACGCGTTCGGCGAGGGCGAGGCCATCCGTCGGGACATGCTGTGGTCGCTGCTCGTCGCCGGCGGCACGGCCGTGTTGTTCGGCGGCCAGGTGGCGCTCGCGGCCTGGCTGGTCGGCCGGTCCCTGGTGCCGCTGGCGTACGGGGTGGTGGGCGCCGCGATCGCGGTCCAGGTCCTCGCCAGGCCGATCAACGCGCTGGCCGACCGGTTCGCCTTCCGCGACGCCGCCCTGCGCCGGGAACGCAGCGAGCTGCGCGGGGTGGCGGCCGCGCTGCCGCGCCGCGGCGAGGTCGGACTGGCCGAGTTCGACGACGCCGAGTTCGCCCGGCTCACCCGGCGGGCGCTGTCGCACTACGGCGACCTCGGCAAGCTCGCGTCCAGCCCGCTGACCGCCCTGCCCGTGATCACGGCCCGGCTCGCCGAGCGGGGCGTGCCGGACGCCCCGCTGGCCCGCGCGACCGAGCTGAAGGCGGTGCTGCTGGAGACGATCACCCGCCTCAAGCCGGCGGCCGGGGACTTCGGCACGTCCGAGGAGTGGCGGCACTACAACGCCCTGTACTTCTACTACGTGGCCGGCGTGCGGCCGTACAGCGTGCGCACGAAGGTGACCGAGCTGGACCCGGTGGCACGTCGCGCGCTGGCGTGGTTCGCCGACCACGTCCCCGAGCGGACCCTGCACAACTGGCAGGCCGCCGCGGCCCGGATCGTGGCCGCTGACCTGCGGCCGCTCAACCAGCGAGCGGAGCGAGCCGGGCCGACGCGGCAGTAGTTGGCAGCACTTGACCTGGCCCTGGCAGCGCGGTCCGGGCGAGCCTCGGTGGCATGACGACCAAAGTTGCGCTTCGTGAGGCCATCAGGTTCGACGGGTTCGCCACGCTCCCGAGCGGGGTGCTCGTGGCCGCGCTGGCCGGTGTCCTGGCCGACCCGCTCGGCATTCCGACCGGCGTGCTGATCGGCGCCGGCCTGTTCTTCATCGCGTGGGGTGCGGGTGTGCTCTACCTGGGCGCCCGCCCGGTGATCGATCGCAGGACGGGTGCCGCCGTCGGGACCGTGAACGCGGTGTGCGCGGTCGACGGCGTGGTGGTCGCGCTCGTGGCGGATCTGACCACGCTGGGCACGATCGTGTTGCTCGTGCTGTCGGTTCTGGTCGCCGGCATCGGCGCGCTGCAGCTCCTCGCGGCTCGACGCTAGATTGTCCGCGTGCCAGCACAGTTTCCGACCGCCGCCGCGACCGCCATCGGTTCCATGCCGGGGACCGACCCGGTCGAGGCGGCGGCCGTCGTCGTGGGTGAGTTGCCCGACCTGCCGCATCTGCCCGAGCTACCGGGCCGAGGGCTGGGCGCGGACCTCGTCGGCCGGACCACCGCACTGCTGGTCGACCTGGCGATGGAGGTCGTGCCCTCGGCGTACCGGGTGACGGCCCGCCCCGGCGCCGACCACCGCACGGCCGTCGACCACCTGCGCCGCGACCTGGACGCGTTCGAGGAGGCCGTCGAGCAGGCCAGGCCCGGCCTGGTGAAGGTGCAGCTGGCCGGCCCGTGGACGCTGACGTCCGAGGTCGAGCTGCCCCGCGGCCACCGGGTGCTGACCGACCAGGGCGCGCTGCGGGACTTCACCGAGTCGCTGGCCGAGGGGCTCACCAGGCACGTCGCCGAGATCCGCAGGCGGACCGGCGCCGAGGTGGTCGTGCAGCTGGACGAGCCGTCGCTCCCGGCCGTGCTGGCCGGCGCCCTGCCGACCCCGTCCGGGTTGAGCACGGTCCCGGCGGTGGCCGACCCGGACGCCCGCGACCTCCTGGCGACGGTCGTCGACGCGGCCCGCGCCGCGACCAACCAGCCGGTGATCGTGCACTGCTGTGCCCCCCGACCGCCCGTGGCGCTGTTCCGCGGCGCCGGTGCGGACGCGGTGTCCCTGGACGCGACCCTGCTGGAGGGCACCCCGTCCGTGTTCGCCGACCAACTGGGTGAGGCCTGGGACGACGGCTGTGTGTTCCTGCTCGGCCTGGTCCCCAGCACCGACCCGAAGCGCCCCCTGTCCCTCCACGACGCGGCCCGCCCGGCGCTGGAACTGGTCGACCGCCTCGGCTTCCCCCGCACGATCCTCGCCGACCGCGCCGTACCGACCCCCACCTGCGGCCTCGCCGGCGCGACCGCGGGCTGGGCGCGCCGTGCCCTGGAAGTGGCCCGAGACCTGGGCAAGGCCTTCGTGGAACCGCCCGAGTCCTGGTGACCCGGGCGGTTCCACACCCCCCTCACTGACGCCGGAACGTCAGCGCCACCAGGAACGTCAGCAGCACGATCGCCGCCGACGCGGCCCAGGCGGCCGTCGCCCCCGCGACCACCGCCGATGTCCCGGACAGGCCGCGGGACGCCGAGCCCGCGATCGTCACCAGCAGCGCCAACCCGAGCGTGGAGCCGATCTGCTGCATCGTCTGCAACGCGCCGCCCGCGGCACCCGCGTCGGCCGGCGGCACGGTCGCCATGATCAGGACGTTCAGCGGTGCGAACGCCATGCCGCCGCCCAGGCCCATCAGGATCATCGGCCCCAGGATCGCCGGCACGTAGGACGAGCCGGCCGACAGCGTCGACATCCACCACAGCCCGGCCGACATCAGCAGCGTCCCGGTCAGCGCCAACGGCTTGGGACCGAACCGGGGCAGCAGCCGCGGGATCAGCCGCGACATGCCGAGGATCCCCACCGCCATCGGCAGGAACGCGAACCCGGTGGTCAGCGCCCGGTACCGGCTGACCTCCTGCAGGAACTGCGTCATGAAGAAGAACGCCGACATCATCGACAGCGGGCCGAGGAAGAAGTTGGTGTACGCGGCCGCGCGGTTGCGGTCGCGGAACAGCCGCAGCGGCAGCATCGGGCTCGACACCCGGGTCTGCGACACCACGAACGCGATCACCAGCACCGCGCCGACCACCAGCGGCCACACCGCCGACGCCGATCCCCAGCCGTCCTCGGCGGCCTGGATGAAGCCGTACACCACCGAGGCCACCCCGACCGTCGCCAGGCCCGCGCCCACCAGGTCCAGCCGCGCCGGATGGCGCTCCGGCTCGGCGATGTACCGGGCGCCGAAGGCCAGCACGACGAGGCCGAGCGGCACGTTGATGAACATGACCGAGCGCCAGGTCAGCCATTCGGTCAGGAACCCGCCCAGGATCAGGCCGATCGCGAACCCCGAGCTGGACATCGCCGAGAACAGCGACAGCGCCCGCACCCTGGCGCGCGGCTCGACGAAGGCGCTGGTGACCAGCGCGATCGTGCTCGGCCCCGCCATCGCGGCCCCCACGCCCTGCACGATCCGGGCCGCGATCAGCAGCCCGGCCGAGTCGGCGAGCCCGCCGGCCAGTGACGCGGCCGTGAACACCGCGATCCCCGCCAGGAACAGCCGCCGCCGGCCGAACAGGTCACCCAGCCGGCCGCCGAGCAGCAGCAGCCCGCCGAACACCAGCGTGTACGCGTTCATCACCCATGACAGCCCGGCCGGCGTGAAGCCGAGGTCGGCGCGGATGCGGGGGAGCGCGACGTTCATCACGGTCGCGTCCAGCATCAGCATGAGCTGGCAGGTCAGTATCAGCGCCAGTGCGACGCCGGGCCGGGCCGCGATGGGCCTGGCCGGCGCCGGAGTCGTCGTTTCTGTGGAGACAGACAAAGTCACACCCCTAAGCGGAGAAACTCTCCAGTTTTACTGGGTTAGCATATGGAGAGCATCTCCGAATGCGCAAGCCTAACCGGAGAAAGTCTCCGAATGGAAGGGGTGCACCGATGCGCGCCGACGCTCGCCGCAACTATGAGCGGATCGTGGCCACGGCGCGCGAGGTGTTCTTCGAGCACGGCGTCGAGGCGCCGCTCGACGACATCGTGAAGCGGGCCGGCGTGGGCGCCGGCACCCTCTACCGGCACTTCCCGAGTCGCGAGGTCCTCGTCGAGGCGGTCTACCGGCAGGAGATCGAGGAGATCGCGGCGCGCGCGGACGCCTTGGCGAAGGAGCTGCCCCCCGCGGAGGCGGTCCGCGCGTGGATGCACGAGATGATCCGGTTCCACACCGAGCGGTCCGACCTGACCGCCGCGCTGAAGGCCGCGATCGACGAGGACTCGGAGACCTTCCAGTACTGCAAGACGAAGCTGCGCGGCGCGGCCTGGGCGCTGCTCGAGGAGGCGCAGACCGCCGGCGTCGTCCGCGCCGACCTGGAGGCGGTCGACCTGATGCGGCTCTCGCACGGCATCGCCGCGAGCGCCAGGTCCGCCGACGAGGCCGGCCGGGAGCGCATGGTGTCCGTGCTGATGAACGGGTTGCGGCCGTGAGGCTCTTCCGCCGTGCCGTGAGCCCGGCCCCGAGGCGGCCTGGTCCGGGCGAGCTGGCCGAGCGGTTCTGGCAGGGCTGGTACGAGCTGTTGCCCGAGGTGTCCTCCGCACTCGGCGACCGCGAGCCACAGCGCGTCGAGAACCAGCTGTGCGGCCTGGTCGCCGCACTGCACCCGGAGCTGCACTTCTCGCTCGATCGCGGCCGTCGCGCCGTCTACGCGCTGGTCGTCTCCGGCCAGGAGGACCCCCGCCTGCGCCCGTACACCGACGCGTGGCGCGCGGCCGCCCCGCCCGAGGACGCGATCTGGGAGTACCACGACTCGGTCCCACCCGTGCCCGACCCGACCCTCGTGACCGTCAACCTGGGCACGCACCGCATCCCGCTGGCGGACGTGCGCGTGGTCGCCCAGGTGGACGGCGACGTCGTCGACGTCGCGGTCTACCACCCGGAGCTGGCGACCCTGGACCAGGCGTCCCGCGACGCGATGACCTACCTCCCGCTGGACGCGGCGCTGGGGGAGCGACTCGCGGCCGAGCGCCTGCGCCGCGTGGAGACCGCGGACCAGGAGCCCGCCGACACGATCGGGTTGATGGAGCTACGCGCCCTCGTGCGGGAGCTGGCCGGAAATCCCGAGGACGGCGACCAACACGGCCCTGCGTGAGCACCGCCGGCGTGGAGGACACCCCCGCCCAGCGGTGCCGACTACCCCTGGGACCGGGAGAACTCCTGATCCTAATCAGTTCTGGGAGTGTGCCATCCGGCAGACTCCTGGTTGGTAGCCACCCGGTAGGTGAGCACTCGGTGTTCCTGGACGTTGAGTCCTGACGAAAGACCGTGCCCCTGCCGGTTGGTCGGGAGAGTTGATCGCTGCTGGGATGTCGTGCCGCGCGTGTTGGTGGCGTGAGCACTGCTTGATTAGGTCGCTGATGGTTCTCCCGCTGGCTGCTCAGGGTGATCGGGATCGGGAGGACCGTTGAGGCTGTTCGTGGGAGATGACTGGGCTGAGGCTCATC
>NZ_JBJMIE010000116.1:0-20192 GCF_045807065.1 Actinophytocola sp.
GCCGATGGGTTCGCGGGGTCAGTGGGCGAAATGGCGGGTGCCGGTCAGGTAGACGGGGACGCCGGCGGCCTCCGCGGCCGCGATGACCTCCGCGTCGCGGACCGAGCCGCCCGGTTGGACGATGGCCCGGACGCCGGCCTCCATCAGGAGTTCCGGGCCGTCCGGGAACGGGAAGAACGCGTCCGAGGCCGCGACCGAGCCCCGCGCCCGGTCGCCGGCGCGGGACACCGCCAGGCGGGCCGCGTCGACGCGGTTCACCTGGCCCATGCCGACGCCGACCGTGGCGCCACCGGAGGCCAGGACGATCGCGTTGGACTTGGTCGCCCGGCACGCACGCCACGCAAACGCCAGGTCCGCCAGGGTGTCGTCGTCGACGGGGGCGCCCGTGGCCAGGGTCCACTTCGCCGGGTCGTCGCCGGGGGCGTCGATGACGTCCGACTGCTGCATCAGCAGGCCGCCCGACACGGCGCGGAACTCAGCGCCGCCGCGCTGGGGTGCGGGAGCGACCAGGATGCGGATGTTCTTCTTGCGCGCCAACACGTCCACCGCGCCGTCGGCGTAGGAGGGGGCCACGATCACCTCGGTGAACACCTCGGCCACCTGCTCGGCCATCTCGACCGACACCTCGCGGTTCACGGCGATCACGCCGCCGTAGGCCGAGACCGGGTCGCACGCGTGCGCCTTGCGGTGCGCGTCGGCGACGTCCGAAGTGGACACCGCGATGCCGCACGGGTTGTTGTGCTTGATGATCGCGACACAGATCAGCTCGTGGTCGTACGCCGCGCGCCAGGCCGCGTCCGAGTCGAGGTAGTTGTTGTACGACATCTCCTTGCCGTGCAACTGTTCCGCAGTGGCCAGGCCACCAGACCCGTGAGCCGACACGTAGAGCGCGGCCTTCTGGTGCGGGTTCTCGCCGTAGCGCAGGACGTTCCGGCGCTGCCAGCTCGCGCCCACCCAGGACGGGAACACCGTCTCGGGCTCGGGGGCCAGCACCGAGCCCATCCACGACGCGACCGCGATGTCGTAGGACGCGGTGTGCCGGTACGCGTCCGCGGCGAGCGACTGCCGGTCGGCGAGCGTGAAACCGCCGGCCGCCACCGACTCCAGCACCCACTCGTACCGCGCCGGGTCGACGACGACCGCCACGGTCGGGTGGTTCTTCGCGGCGGCCCGGACCATCGCCGGCCCACCGATGTCGATCTGCTCGACGCACTCGTCCGGCGACGCGCCCGAGGCGACCGTCCGCGCGAACGGGTACAGGTTGACCACCAGCAGGTCGAACGGCTCGATGCCCAGGGCGCGGAGCTGCTCGACGTGCTCCGGCTTGCGCAGGTCGGCCAGGAGGCCGGCGTGCACCCGGGGGTGCAGCGTCTTCACCCGCCCGTCCAGCGACTCGGGGAAGCCGGTGACCTTCTCGACCGGCGTCACCGGCACACCGGCGTCCGCGATGACCTTCGCCGTGCCGCCGGTGGACACGATCTCCACGCCGGCCGCGTGCAGGCCCGTCGCCAGCTCCAGCAGACCCGCCTTGTCCGAAACCCCGATGAGGGCCCGGCGAACCGGGCGCCGCTCGTCAGTCACGGGATGCTCACCTTTCGTCCGTGCACCGTGTACCCCTGCCGGGTCAGCAATGCGATCACGTCGACAAGCAGCCGACGCTCGACAACCTTGATGCGCTCGTGCAGCGCGTCGACGTCCTCGCCGGGCTCGACGCTCACCGCCTCCTGCGCGACGATCGGCCCGGTGTCCACGCCGTCGTCGACGAGGTGGACGGTGCAACCGGTCACCCGCACGCCGTAGGCGAGCGCGTCGGCCACCGCGTGCGCGCCGGGGAAGGCGGGCAGCAGCGCGGGGTGCGTGTTGAGCACCCGGCCACCGAACGTCTCGAGGAACTCCCGACCGAGGATCTTCATGAACCCGGCCGACACCACCAGGTCCGGCTCGTACGCCGCGACCGCCTTGGTCAGCGCCCGGTCCCACGCGGCGCGGTCGGGGTGGTCCTTCAGCCGGACGACGAAGCTGGGCACGCCCGCCCGCTCGGCCCGCGCCAGCCCGGCCACACCGGCCCGGTCCGCACCGACGGCCACCACCCGCACCGGGAGGTCGGCCGCGTCGAGCACCGCCTGCAACAGGGTGCCGGAACCGGAGACCAGGACGACGACCCTGGCCGGGAGATCTGGTCTCACCGAGATGGGCTCGTTCAGCGCTGGCTCCTGGACGTCGGCATACCCGCAGCTTAGGCAACCGCTGATCACCACGGATAACCGGTGGTCCGGCACGTCCGGGTCGCCCTAGTTCACGCCTCGTGAGCACGGCGGGGTACATGCTGCCCGGCTCGCTGCTCCCCAAGGAGGACATCCGCGAGCTGGCTAGTCCCTAGCCACCTCGCCCGACTCCTCGACCGCGTCCCGGGGGCTGGGCAGTTCCGCCGGGTCCTCGGTCGGATCCTGCTGGCCAGGCGTCCTGGCCAGTTGCTCGTCGGACTCGGTGTCGGACTCGGCCTTGGGCTCGGCGTCGGCCGCGGCGTCGCACTCGGCATTGGAGTCGGCGCTGGGGTCGGCGTCGCGCTCGACATTGGAGTCGACTTTGAAGTCGGCCTTGGGGCCAGCGTTGGGATGGGCATCGCGCTCGTCTTCGAGTGCGGCGTCAGGGTCGGCGTCGGGGTCGGGGTCGGCGATCTCTTCGGCCGGCTCGGGGTCGTCCTCGTCGTCGGTCAGGCTCGGCAGTGGCTCGGGCACGGGGCGGGGGCCGCCGAACCACGCGACGAACGCGCCCGGCGCGGCCGTCCACACCACCAGCGTGATGAACAGTGCGGCGGCCGGCATGCTGATCGGGTCGAACGGGCCTTTGCCGAGCCGGCCGCCCGCGATCTCGGCGAGTGCCGCGAGGGACACCGCGATCACGCCCGTCGCCACGGCCACCCCCCGCAGGCGGGCGACCGGTGCCTCGTCGGCGTCCCGCAACCGGCGGCCCACCACCACGCCGATGACCAGCGGCAGCACGAACAGCGCCGGCCACCACGACGCCCGGTGCTCGGGCAGCGCGGCGAGCAGTGGGACGCCGGGCAGCGCGCCGCCGTGGAACTCCAGCGGCGCGACGGCGAACGTGCCGAGTGCGAACCCCGGGCCGGCCACGAACGCGGTGGCGGCGACGACCGCGTTGGGCAGGTAGCCGAGGGACAGCAGGAGCATCCCGACCGCGTCGCCGGCACCGGCCGGGACCAGGGCCTTGGCCGCCGGGACGGACGTGGCCAGGCCGAACACCAGCAGGGCGCCGCCGGCCGCGAGGAGCAGCAGGACCGCCCGTGCCCCGGCCCGCAACCCGGCGACGGCGACCGCGTCGGCCTTCCGGCGCAGGGCGGCGAGCAACCCGCAGCGCCGCGCCACGCCGACGGTGGCGGCGAGCGCGGACACGAGCGCCGGGTAGCAGATGGCCTTGGTGGGATCGGCTGTGACCTCGGCGTCGACCGTGACCCCGGCGACGACCAGCCCGGCGAGGCCGTGCGCGACGGCCACCGTGCCGATGACGAGCCGGGCCTGCCCGGGTCGGTACAGCCCGAGCCGGGCGGCGGCGCGGGCGGCGGCCATGGCGGTGAGCACGACGAGGCCGAGCGTCGGCAGCAGTGGCAGGACACCCAGCTCCAGGCCGTAGATCTCGATGGGCACCTGGTGCGCGGCGAGCCACCCCGGCAACGCGGCGACAAGCACGCCGGCCGTGGTGAACCGAGAGTTGCTGGCGCTGCCCGCGACGACCGCGAGGAGCGTGGCGATGGTGAGGTAGCCGGTGGCGAGCGGCCCGACCGCGAGCGCGGTGACGGCACGGAACCTGGTGAACCCCGACACGGGCTCCGGCGGCGGCCCCGCGTCAACCTCGGCACAGGGTTCGGGCTCGGGCTCGGCGGCTGCCTCAGCCACGTCCTCCGCGCGGGCACCACCATCGGCGGTCCCGTCGGTGAGGCCCTCGGCGGCCGTGTCCTCCGCCGGGGTGGAGCCGGCGGTCGGGTCACTGTGAGTGTCGTCGGGTGCGGGGCCCGGATCAGTGGATCCTTCGAGGTCGGGGGCCATGCGCCCACGGTCGCATGTGGACTTCGCGACAACTGGTCAGGCCACGCCGGGCACCACCGGATCAGGTGAGCGCAGATACACCGATGGGGTGGCGCCGGTCGGCACCACCCCATCGGGGAACGAACTCGGGCTCAGCCCTGCTGCGGGTAACCACCCGGCGGGGTGCCCGGCTGCTGCGGCGGCTGGCCGAACTGGCCCTGCTGCGGCGCGAAGGTCGTCTGCTGCCCCGGAGGCGCACCGAACTGGCCCGGCTGCTGCTGCGGCGGCGGGGCCGGGAACTGGCCGGACGGCGGGAAATGCCCACCGGGCGGCTGGTGGCCGTACGGGTTCGGCGCCGGCATCTTGATGACGCCCGCGTCGAACAGGTACGCGGCCACGGCCGCGATGCCCTGCAGGATGCCGAAGATCATCAGCAGGGTCGTGCCGGTGCCCACGTCAGCGTCGGTCGAGAACGTGAAGAACAGGATGGACAGCATCGCCGCGACCGAGAACGCGGCGGGGGCGAGGCCCGGCTTCCTGTTCTCGCCCGGCAGGATCGCGGGCAGGGAGAACAGGCCACCCAGCAGGAACAGCGCCGGGAGCACCGAGCCGTTGGCGAAGAAGCCGCTGGAGCCGGCGTCGTACGCGTCCGCGAAGCCGACGAAGAAGTTGATCAGGCCGAGCGCGGCGACAACGAGGTGCAGGATCGTGGGGAGGCTCAGCTTCGTCCCACCGCCCTGGGGTGGCCCGTAGCCCGGGCCAGGGAAGGGTGGCTGCTGCGGCCCTTGGCCCGGGTATCCACCCGGAGCCCCGCCTGGGAAGGTCATCGCGTTGCTCTCCTCGAATCACTCGACGCGATAGGTACTGACAGACTTGTATTCCTGACCTTCCGACGGTTCACGGCGCGAGGTGGTTCCACCGAAAACCATGACCACCGAATACGGTCGGTGGGGCCGGACGGTACACGACCAGCCGGCCCCGTGGTCGGGTGACTCGCCGTGGTCAGGCGTTCGCCGACACCAGCTGCCGGGCCAGCTCGGCGGTCTCGGACGGCGTCTTGCCGACCTTGACGCCCGCCGCCTCCAGCGCTTCCTTCTTGGCGGCCGCGGTCCCGGACGAACCGGACACGATGGCGCCGGCGTGGCCCATGGTCTTGCCCTCCGGCGCGGTGAAGCCCGCGACGTAGCCGACGACGGGCTTGGACACGTGCTCCTTGATGTAGGCCGCGGCCCGCTCCTCGGCGTCGCCGCCGATCTCACCGATCATGACGATGATCTCGGTCTGCGGGTCGGCCTCGAACGCGGCCAGCGCGTCGATGTGCGTGGTGCCGATGATCGGGTCGCCGCCGATGCCCACCGCGGTCGAGAAGCCGATGTCGCTCAGCTCGTACATCATCTGGTAGGTCAGCGTGCCGGACTTCGACACCAGGCCGATGCGGCCCGGGCCGGTGATGTCGGCCGGGATGATGCCCGCGTTGGACTTGCCCGGGCTGATCACGCCGGGGCAGTTGGGGCCGATGATCCGGGTCCTCGGGGTGGCGGGTGTCCCCGATGACTCCGTGCCGGTCGCGCCGGCGTGCGCCCAGAAGTTCGCGGTGTCGTGCACCGGGATGCCCTCGGTGATCACGACGCACAGCCCGATGCCGGCGTCGATGGCCTCGACGACCGCGTCCTTGGCGAACTTCGGCGGCACGAACACGACCGACACGTCCGCGCCCGTCTCCGCCATCGCCTCGGCGACCGAGCCGAACACCGGCAGGGTCAGGCCGTCCCGGACGTCGGAGAAGTCGGCCTTCTGGCCGGCCTTGCGCGCGTTGACACCGCCGACCACGTTGCTGCCGGAGGCGAGCATGCGGCGGGTGTGCTTGGTGCCCTCGGCGCCCGTCATGCCCTGGACGATGATCTTGCTGTCCTCGTTGAGGAAGATAGCCATCTCAGGCCCCCTTCGAGGCGAGTTCGGCGGCCTTGCGTGCCGCGTTGTCCATGGTGTCGACCTGCTCGAGGCCGGGCAGCGCGGCCTCGGTGAGGATGCGGCGGCCCTCCTCGGCGTTGTTGCCGTCCAGGCGCACCACGATCGGCTTGTCCACGGCGTCGCCACGGGACTCCAGCAGCTGGAACGCCTGGACGATGCCGTTGGCGACCGCGTCGCACGCGGTGATGCCGCCGAAGACGTTGACGAACACCGACTTCACGTCGCTGTCGCCGAGGATGATCTCCAGGCCGTTGGCCATGACCTCGGCGGACGCGCCGCCACCGATGTCGAGGAAGTTGGCGGGCTTCATGCCGCCGAACGCCTCACCGGCGTAGGCGACGACGTCGAGCGTCGACATGACGAGGCCCGCGCCGTTGCCGATGATGCCGACCTCGCCGTCGAGCTTGACGTAGTTGAGGTCCTTCTCCTTGGCCTTGGCCTCGAGGGGGTCCTCGGCGTCCTTGTCGACGAGAGCGGCGTGGTCGGGGTGGCGGAAGGACGCGTTCTCGTCCAGCGTGACCTTGCCGTCCAGCGCGATGATCTTGTCCTGCGGGTCGCGGACCAGCGGGTTGACCTCGACCAGCGTGGCGTCCTCGCTGACGAAGGTCTCCCACAGCTTGACCACGACCTCGGCGGCCTGGTCGATGATCGGCTCGGGGAACTTGCCCGCGACGAGGATCTCCCTGGCCTTGGCCAGGTCGACGCCGTCCAGCGGGTTGACCGGCACCTTGGCCAGCGCGTCGGGGCGCTCGACGGCCAGCTGCTCGATCTCCATGCCGCCCTCGGCGGAGGCCATGGCGAGGAAGGTGCGGTTGGCACGGTCCAGCAGGAAGGAGAAGTAGTACTCCTCCGCGATGTCGGAGGCGGGCGCGACCAGCACGCGGCGCACGATGTGGCCCTTGATGTCCAGGCCCAGGATCTTCTCGGCCTTGGCCTTCGCGTCGGCGGGGTCGTCGGCGAGCTTGACGCCGCCGGCCTTGCCGCGACCACCGGTCTTCACCTGCGCCTTGACCACGACGCGCTGCCCGAGGTCACCCGCGATCCGGCTGGCCTCGTCGGCGTTGTCGGCGACGGCCCCCGGCAGCACCGGGACCCCGTGGGCCCCGAAGAGGTCCTTCGCCTGGTACTCGTACAGATCCACTACGACGGTCTCCTGTATCTACGGCTCGACTCGCTGGGGTTTCGGCACGCAGAAGACCCTAGCGACCTGCGCGTTATGGGCTGCAGTCGGCGTCCGTGAGGTGTCTCACGCGTGACAGCGCCCATGGTTCGCTCCGCAAGCTCCGCTCACGCCGCCGTCTGTCCCCTGTGGGGATCGGTCGCCGCCGCGACGGCCGCGGCGACGAGCGTGACGAGGCAGGCCAGCGTCAGCCAGGTGCCGCCGCCGGCGTGGGCACCGCTCACGCGGTCACCCGTCAGCGGCAGCTCGAGGAGGCGGACGCCGGCGACGACGGCCGCGCCGAACAGCAGGGCGGCGGCCCGGGCCGGCCGGGCGAACGAGGCGACGACCGCGGCGCCGACGATGACCAGCAGCCCGATCAGCAGGCCCCAGGAGGCCAGCCGGAACTCGGTGAAGATGCCGGGCGGGGCGAAGCCGGGCGCCCTGATCATCGGCGAGGCGAAGGCGCCGATCGCGAACAGCACGGCGCCGGCGGCGGGGATGCCGTACCGCAGGTGCGGGGCGCGCTGGGTGCGGTCGACGTCGTCGCGCTCCGCCCCGCCGGTGATGCCGGCCGCGATGGCGGCGGCCGCGGCGAGCACGAACGCGGCGATGGTGAACCAGACCGCGGCGCCCACGCGGGTGTCGGAGGCGGCGACGGGGAAGCCCGGCATGACGGTGCCGAGCGTGGTGGCCGTGAAGGCGGTGTCCAACGCGGCGAGCCCCACGAGCGGCACGGCCCCGAGCGCGACGACCAGGGCCGGCCGGACGGCGGACGCCGCGCGGGTGAACAGGGCCGCGCTGAGCAGCACGAGCACGATGCCGGCGGGCAGGAGCTGGCGGTTGGCGTAGCTCTCGGGCTGGTCGACGTGGGCGACGACCAGCGCGGTCACCCCGGCGACGATCGTGGCGACGCCGGTCAGCACGCCGAGCACCCCGGTGACGACCGGACTGCCCGCGAGCTGGATGTCCGCCTTCTCCCGCGCGCCGCGGTCCCCCACGACGAAGAGCGCGGCGGCGAGCAGCCCGACCGGGATGATCGCGCGCAGCGGCCACGGCGTGAGGTGCAGCCAGTCGACCCGGGCGACGGCGGCGAGCTGCGGCACCACCAGCCAGGCGAGCGCGACGAACAGCCCGAGCGCCATGCCACGGGCGAGCGGCGGCCGGGTGTTGACGGCCGCGGCGACGGCGCCGATGAGGACGGTCAGGACGATGAGCAGCCCGCCGTACCGGACGAGCGCCGGACTGGCGACGAGGTCCTGCGCGACGATGAAGGCGTTGTCGGACTCGAACGGCGCGAACAGCAGCCCGACGACACTGACCGCGCCGGCCGCGAGCGCCCACCCGATGGCCCGCCCACGCCCGCGCTCGTCACGCCCCGCGTCGAGCGCGGCATAGTAGTCCGAGTCCGGGTCCGCGCCAGCGTGCCCCGCGGCGAGGACCCCGGCCACCGCGGCCGCGAGGTGCCCGGCGAGGAGCAGGTAGACGCCGGCGGCGGGGGTCAGCGCCGCCAGCGAGGTGGGCACCATGATCTCCGGCCGCGAGGCGAGGAGCGCGTCCTGGATGAACTGGGCGTCGACCAGCGCGAGTCCGGGCGCGAGCAGGGCGGCGCCGGTGAGTACCCCGGCGGCGGTGGGCGCCCTGCCGAGCAACACGCAGACGATCGCGAGCACGGCCGGCAGCGCCGCCAGTACGAGCAGCAACGGCCCACTGCCGAACGCGGCAGCCGGTTCATCGACGACCAACCCCTGCCGAACCCCCACGAAGGCGAGCACGGCTCCCGCCACGGAGAGCACCAACGCAAGCCGCAGCCGAAGCGGACTGGCAGCGAGGCCGAGCCTGCCGATCGCGTCTCTACCAGGCGTTTGAATGTCTTTGCCTGGCTCTTTCGCGTCCTTGCGTGGGGTCTTGCGTGGGGTCTTGCGTGGGGTTCTGCCTGAGGTTTTGCCTGGGGTTTGGTCGTCGGTCTGGTCGTCGGATTGGTCGTCGGTTTGTGCGCCGCGCCGCCGTCCATCCGACGGACCGAGCGACGATCGAGTCCGCGCAGTCATTGGGGGGAACGCTAGCAAGGTAGGCATAGCCGCGGGGACCTGAGTCGGGGCGTGCTTGCGGTCTCGGCGGGGGTGCAGGGCTTCTCACCTGCGCGGGGTGGGCCGGAGCGGGCGGGCCGGGGGCAGGTCAACCTGCCGCTCCGCATCGAGGTGACGAGCGTGATCTGGCCGGCAATGGGGCTTGGGTGGCGATGAGGCCCGGGTGGGGGCCTGGGTGGGGCCTGGCTGCCGCTTGGCTGGGGCTTGGCTGCGCTTGGGTGGGGCTTGGCTGCGCTTGGGTGGGGCTTGGCTGCCGCTTGGCTGCCGCTTGGCTGGGGCTTGGTTGGGGCTTGGTGGGCTTGGTTGGTTGGGAGAAGAGGGCTGATCGAAAAAGGGCAGGGGCGAGGCCCGCCCAACCGCACCACCCGCCCAACCGCACCACCCGCCCAACCGCCCAACCGCACCACCCGCCCAACCGCACCACCCGCCCAACCGCACCACCCGCAGCCCCCGGCCCCCGGCAACGGGCAACGGCGCCGGGGAGTGGGTCACGAGGGGCTTGAGTTTGGTCTCGAACCTGACCGGTTTTCGGGGGTCCGTGTGGCCTCGCGAGGGGCGGACACGGCGCGAGATTCAGTAACTTGGGTCACATTGGCTTAGTCAGCTTATTTCACTTGACGTTATTTCCGCTGGTTACGGACGGTGCGTCACCCACCCGATCGGAGGACTTGACCGACGGAAGTTGCCCTAGGCGGCTCCTCTTCGTTATCTTCCCCCGGTCCGTTGTCACGGTCCGATCACGAATTGGGTCGGGCGGCAACCACCAGGTTTCCGTCCAGCCGGGATCCCCCGCCCGGTGCCCACGCCGACAGCTCGGCCCCAACGAGCTAGGCGCATGTCGCGGCTGGACTCCCCGAGACGGAAGGGCAGGACTTGTCTCGACACCGCTCCTTCGGCGGCGATCTACGGGAGTGCGAAGCTCTCGATGACGCGCTGGCTGCACGCAACAGCTCAGTGCGGATTCGGACGGCCCAGCACCACCGGGTGGCTCCACCCTCTTCCCAACTTCGCGGTCGGGTCGTGGTGGCCGCTGTCGCACTAGGTGCGTTCGCCGCCGCGACCGCTGGTCAGGCGCTCAAGGCCGGTCCGTCTTCGTCCGACGACATCGCACCGCTCGCTGACAGCAAGAACGCCTCCGCCGCACTCGGCGTCGGTGGCACCGGCAGCGTCACCGCCGCGGCGCCGGAGGTGCTCGCGGTGGCCAAGCCGGTCATCGCCGCGCCCGAGGTGCAGCAGCTCGCCGCCACCAACCAGATCGTGCAGGCCCGTGCGGACGCCGCCGCCAAGGCGAAGGCCGAGGCCGAGCGGCCGAGGTACGTGCGGCCCTCGAACGGGACCATCACCTCGGGCTTCGGCGCCCGCTGGGGCACCACCCACTACGGCCTGGACTTCGCGGCCCCCATCGGCACCCCGATCTACGCGGCCGCCGACGGCGTGGTCATCGAGGCCGGACCGGCCAGCGGCTTCGGCCTCTGGGTCCGCATCCAGCACGACGACGGCACGATCACCGTCTACGGCCACATGCAGGACTTCTCGGTGCACGAGGGCCAGCGCGTCAAGGCCGGCGAGCAGATCGCGCGCACCGGCAACCGCGGGCAGTCCACCGGCCCCCACTGCCACTTCGAGGTCTGGGAGCCCGGCGACCACAAGAAGATCGACCCCCGTCCGTGGCTGATCCAGCACGGCGTCGTCCTCTGACCTGGTCGACGAGCTGACCGACGACCTGATCGACCTGATCGCGCTGCTGGGGCGCGCTCCAGCAGCGCGGCCGCCGGCGAGGAGCCTGCGGGCACTGCGCGCGATCAGACGAAGCGCGGTCGGACGAGCTGGTGCGTAAGCCATGGTGAAAGTTGGGTAGCCGCCGCCACGGGCGCCAAAACACCACGATCGGGTGATCGTCGGCGCGTCGCCGGCCAACCACCAGCGGACCCGCTTCAGCTTCTTCAGCAACGCACGTGAAGGAACGGCGTCAGCCCTCGGGGCGGATGAAGAAGGCGTTGGCCACGCGCCAGACGTTGCACATCGTGGGGCGGCGACGCGACTCCGCACAGCCCGTGCAGCGGCCGCCGCGACCCGTCGGGCGGTGCACGTCCAGCAGCGCGCGCCAGGCCGCGACCAGGCGCCTGAGCTCGACGGAGTGGGCCGCGCCCCGGTCAGCCACGTCCAGATACCGGCCGATGTTCTCGGCGAGCACCGCGTACAGCACCTCGTCCACATCTGGGACCCCCTGTCTCTCCGCGGGACCCGGGTGGTCCCGACGGGGAGAAGTCAATCGGATGGCACCGACAGTTTCGCGCATCCGTTCGACCTTGGGGGTGGAGATCACTCCAAAGTGGTACCTAGAGCTTCTGGATGGGCACGCTGCCGATCAGCATTAGCCGGATCGTGCCCGCGGTGCCGAAATCGATCGTGGCGGTGGCGCGGGGGCCGACACCGTCCGTGGCGACCACGACGCCCAGGCCGTACTTGTCGTGGGTCACCCGGTCACCCACGTCCAGGGACACCGCAGGCGTGTCCTTCCAGGCCCGGGCGGGGCCGAACGGGGACGTCGACGCGGACGAGCGGCGGTTCCACGTCGTGGTCGGGGCGGAGGGGGCGCTGCGTTCCGGCTGGACCCGCCGCCAGTCGATCAGGTCCGCCGGGATCTCGTCCAGGAAGCGGGACGGGGGGTTGGTCATCGGCTGGCCCCACGCCGACCGGACGATCGCCCTGGACAGGTACAGCCGCCGCTGCGCACGGGTGATGCCCACGTACGCCAGCCGGCGCTCCTCCGCCAGCTCCGTGGGGTCCCCCAGCGCCCGCATGTGCGGGAAGATGCCGTCCTCCCAGCCCGTGCAGAACACGACCGGGTACTCCAGGCCCTTCGCCGTGTGCAGGGTCATCAGCGTGACGACGCCGGTCGCGCCGTCCTCGTCCTCGGTCGGGATCTGGTCGGCGTCCGCCACCAGGGACACGCGCTCCAGGAACGCGGCCAGGGAGCCCGGCTCCACCAGGCCCTCCTCGACCGCCGCGTCGTCCTCGGCCGGGGCCGGCTCGTTGGCGAACTCGCGGGCCACCGTCACCAGCTCGTTCAGGTTGTCCACGCGCGTCGCGTCCTGCGGGTCCTCGGACGCCTCCAGCTCGGCCCGGTACCCCGTGCGGTCCAGGACCGCCTCGAGGATCTCCGCCACCTCGTGGCCGTCCGTGACCAGGTCGCGGAGGTCGTCCAGCAGCTCGACGAAGCCCGCGATGGCGTTGCGCGACCGCGCGTTGAGCATCGGCACCTTGTCCTCGACCGCGGCCCGCAGCGCCGCGTTGAACGAGGTCCGCTCACGGTCGGCGTAGGTGGCCACGCAGGCCTCGGCCCGGTCGCCGATACCGCGCTTCGGCACGTTCAGCACCCGGCGCAGGCTCACCGTGTCGTCCGGGTTGGCGAGGACCCGCAGGTAGGCGAGGGCGTCACGCACCTCGCGCCGCTCGTAGAACCGGACGCCGCCGACCACCCGGTAGGGCAGCCCCATGCGCACGAAGATCTCCTCGAACACGCGCGACTGGTTGTTGGTCCGGTAGAACACGGCGATGTCGTTGTACTTGACCTCGCCGGAGTCCATCAGGCGGTCGATCTCGCCGGCCACGAACGCGGCCTCGTCGTGGTCGTTGTCGCCGACGTAGCCGACGATCTTCTCGCCGTCGCCCAGCGCGGTCCACAGCCGCTTGTCCCGCCGGTTGGGGTTGCGAGAGATCACCGCGTTGGCCGCGGTCAGGATGTTCTGGGTGGAGCGGTAGTTCTGCTCCAGCATGATCGTGGTGGCCTGCGGGTAGTCCCGCTCGAACTCCACGATGTTGCGGATGGTCGCGCCGCGGAACGCGTAGATCGACTGGTCCGCGTCGCCCACCACGCACAGCTCGCCCGGCTCGACGCCGTTCTCGCCCGTGCCCACCAGCTCGCGGACCAGCGTGTACTGCGCGTGGTTGGTGTCCTGGTACTCGTCGACCAGCACGTGCCGGAACCGGCGGCGGTAGTACTCCGCGACGGCCGGGAACGTCTGCAGCAGCTCGACCGTGCGCATGATCAGGTCGTCGAAGTCGAACGCGTTGCCGAGCTCGAGCCTGCGCTGGTACTCGACGTACACCTCGGCCGTGCGGCGCTCGAAGTCGTTGGTGGCCTTGGCCTTGGCCTCCTCCGGGTCGACCAGCTCGTTCTTGAGGTTCGAGATGGCTCCGGCGAGGCCGCGGGCGGTGTAGCGCTTGGGATCGATGTCCAGGTCGCGGGAGACCAGCGTGATCAGCCGGCGGGTGTCGTCCGCGTCGTACACCGAGAAGCTCGACTTCATGCCGAGTGTCGTGGCCTCGCGGCGCAGGACCCGCACGCACATCGAGTGGAACGTGGACACCCACATGGCGTTGGCGCGCCGCCCCACCAGCTCGACCACGCGCGCACGCATCTCGGCGGCGGCCTTGTTGGTGAACGTGATGGCCATGATCTGGCCCGGGTGCACGTCCCGCTCGGCCAGCAGGTACGCGATTCTCCTGGTCAGCACGCGTGTCTTGCCCGAGCCGGCGCCCGCGACCACGAGCAGCGGGGAGCCCGCGTGCTGCACGGCGCGGCGCTGCTGGTCGTTGAGGCCGTCGAGCAGCTCCGCCCCGGCCTTGCGACGGGGTGGCGGGGACGTCTGGGCTGGCAATTCGAACAGAGTGCTCATTGTAGGTCCACGTTACCGGCAGGGGCCGACAGCGGGACGGCGGACAGGCCGGGTGGACAGGATCCGCCGGGCAGTGCAGAATCGATCGCGTGTGTAACCGCCACGTCGAGTTTTTTTACGGGATCCGGACTTCGGCTCCCGTTGTCGCGTAACGCACGCAAGACAAACGAAGCCCCGGAGTCCCTCGGACCCGGGGCTTTTCGCACGGGGCCGAGAGAACTCCACAGACCACCGACCGAGGAGCCGTCATGCCCCCCACCGCCAGTGGTGACACGACCGAGAAGGCCGCCGACACCGACATCGACGAGCTGCGCAAGGAGATCGACTGGCTCGACGCCGAGATCGTGCGGCTGGTGAAACGCCGCGCCGAGGTGTCCCAGACGATCGGCGCCGCGCGGATGGCCGCCGGCGGCCCCCGGATCGTGGTCAACCGCGAGATGGACGTGCTGGCCCGCTACCGCGACCTCGGCCCGGAGGGCCGCCGGATCGCCATGGCGCTCCTGGAGCTGGGCCGGGGCAAGCTCGGCAGGTAACCGTTCGGACTTCTCAGGGTTCTCACCGATCCAGGGTGCGCCGAACACAGGCACACTGGAGGCATGCTCAACATCATCGCCGTCCTCGTGGCCGTCGTCGCGCTGTTGGCGGCGCTCGGGCACGCCGGTTACCTCGCCATGCTCAACTCGGCCGCCGCCAAGCGGGCCGGCGGCGCACCGATCGCGCAGTACGTGCGCTCCCGGTTCCCGATCGCGGGCGTCACGACCGCGGGGGCACTGCTCGCGTTGATCCTGACGTCCGGCAGCGGGGTCGCCGACGTGCTGGCGATCCTGCTCGCCGCCGGGGCCGGCGGCACCGCGGTGAAGGCCCTGGAGTCGACGCAGAAGCGGTACCGCACGGGCGAGTAGGGCTCGCGGTGCGTGCCCGCCTCACACGATGAGGTGACACGTGCGGGTCATGCGTACCCGACAGCTCAAACCGTGGGCAACCACCTACGCTGCGGAGGGTGAGTTCCGTTCGGTCAGCTCTGGTGATCACGGCCCACCCCGACGACGTCGACTTCGGTGCGGCCGGCACGGTCGCGGCGTGGACCGCGGCCGGGATCGTCGTGTCCTACTGCGTCTGCACGTCCGGCGAGGCCAGCGGTGACGGCTCGCCGGACATGGCCGCCACCCGCGAGGCCGAGCAGCGGGCGGCCGCCGCGCAGGTCGGCGTGCGGGACCTCACCTTCCTGCGGTACCCCGACGGCGCGGTCACGCCGTCGCTGGAACTGCGGCGCGACATCACCCGGGTGATTCGGCGCGTGCGGCCCGATCGGGTGCTCACGTGGTCACCGGAGATCAACTGGGACTTCGTGCCGACCACCCACCCGGACCACCGCGCGGTCGGCGAAGCCGCGTTCGCCGCGGTGTACCCGGACGCCCGCAACCCGTACGCGCACCGGTCGCTGCTCGCGGAGGAGGGCCTCGAGCCGTGGACCGTGCGTGAGCTGTGGCTGGCCGACGGGCCGGTGCGCCTGCGCAACCACGCCGTCGACGTCACGGACACGTTCGACCGGAAGATGGCCGCGCTGCGGTCCCACTCCTCGCAGGCCGGGGCGACCTCGGCCGAGCTGGCGGACGCCCTGCGGCAGGGCCTCGCGGCCACCGCCTCCCGGTTCGGGCTGGGCGAGGGACGGCTCGCGGAGAGCTTCCAGACCGTGGACACGAGCCGGTAGTCGGTCGGTCGCATCGCGTCACGAGCAAGAGGGTGGGGAGTCACACAGCCATGACAGGCGGGGAGTGGCATGGCCAGGAGCAACATGGGCGGCACCGGCGGGGCGGCACCGGCGCGGCGTGGACGCCCGCGGTGCGCCCGGCGGACACCGGACCGGCGCACGCCGTGCGGGACGCGTCCGTCCCGGTAGTGCGGCCGACGGACGTGGCGCCGGTGAGCGAGGTGCTGACGCGGCGGCCGGGGTGGCCGGAGGATCCCGTGGTGCCGGTGGCCCGCCGCGGCGACGTCGACCGGCCCTGGCCGGCACGACAGCAGTGGCGGCCGGCTCCACCGGCGCGGGGGTGGCCGAGTGGCGCCCACGGTCGGGCGGTCGAGCCGGGTCAGGTTCCCTGGCCTAGGCCGGACCAGGGGCCGGTGGCCGCAGAGTCCATGCTGCTGGGAGACAGCGTGGCGAACCGGGCGCAGGATCGCTCGGGACAGGCACGACCCGGCACCGGCACCACGCAGGGCGACAGTGGGCCGGGCAAGCGCCCGGTGTCCGCGGAGTCCACGCCGCCGGGAGACGCCGTGGCGAACCCGGCGCAGGGTCGCTCGGGACGGGTGCGACCCGGCGTCGGGGAGCCCGTCTGGCCGGCGGAGGAGCCGCCTGCGGAGGAACCGCGGGTGCCCGCCGCGCTTCGGGGGGCTCAGCAGGTGCCGCCGAAGCGGAAGACCATCTCCTCCGACATGGTGCTCGACACCGTGCCCCTGGGGCGGCCGCGCAGCGCGGCGGTCGTCTACGCCCTTCCCGAGACGCCGGCGAGTGGGCTGCGGAAGTTCGACCTCGGCAACGTGCCCGCCTCCGTCACGCCGCCGCGCAGTTGGCGGCGGGCCGCGTGGTTCGCGGTCGGCACGTCCGCGGCCGTGGCGCTCGGGTTGACCGTCGCCGCGGGGGAGCTCATGGGACGGCCGGTCAGCGACAACTCCGTCATCGACGCGTTGCCCCAGTACCCGCCCGGGCCGCTCACGCTCGAGCGGCTGCCCAACCACGACTCCACCCGGCCGCCCGGCCGGCCGACGACCTCGAGCCACGGCAGGACGCCCAGCGACACGGCCGAAACCGTCGACAAGCAGGAGCCGCCGCCGCGGGACACCGTCACCGGGGACACCATCAACGGGGACACCGTCACCGGCGGGGAGACCAGCCACGGCCAGACCGGGCAGACCGGGCAGACCGGCGGGGGTCAGGGCGGCGGGAGCCAGGACGGCGGTCAGGGCGGCGGTCAGGGCGGCAACGGGGAGAGCGGCCACACACCCAGCGAGTCCGCGAGCCTGGACAGTGCCACGCCCCCGCGCCGGACCGTGGGCTCGGTGCCGCTCACGACGACCGATCCGCAGGCCATGGGCGACCGGACCGAGGAGTACTTCCGGCTGGTCACCAGCGACCCCGAGGCCGCGCACGCCATGACCTCCGGCGGCATGGCCCGGGAGGGCACCAGGGGCATCGAGGCGCGCTATGGCGATGTCACGCGGGTCGAGGTGCGGGACATCACCATCGACTGCGACGACGACGCCACCACGTCGACCGTGACGCTCGTCCACGACGACGGCACCGAGACCGTCGAGCACCGCAGGCTGGCGTTCACCTGGGGTGACGATCCGAAGATCACCGAGGACTCGGTTACTCAGTGACCCACCCATAGGCCATTCGAGTGAACGCGCCGAGAGCCTAAGACACCGTTCGGGTGATCCATCCGGATTAACTACCGCCCGGCGCACAACGGGAGTATGAGTCTCCCCTAACGCTACGCACGGAGGCCATCACACAGTGGACCGTCTCGCGACCGGGCGCCGGCACCAGCGCGCCGGCTCGGTCACCGTCACGGAGCTGATCACCAGACAGGCGTCGCCGACGCCGTGCACGGACAGCTCCCCCCGGCTGGACGACGACATCACCGAGACCATCCCGGTGGTCGTCCAGGCGGCGCACCGCCGCAAGCCCGCCAAGGGCGTCCAGCTGGCCAAGCTGGCGAGCCTCGGCGTGGCCGGCGCGGTGCTGTGCGGGGCGGTGACGATCTCCTCGGTGATCGCCCACCACCGCCGCGACAACGGCCACGCGCTGAGACCGTCCGTGCAGATCACCGGTGAGCGGGCGTTGCTGCCCGACGAGCTGGACCAGGCGCAACCGCAGCGACCGGCGGACACGCCGGCGCCGAGCACGCCGTCGGCCGCCGAGAACAGACCGTCGCCGGTCACCCCCGTCGCGGCGTCGTCGCCGGCCTCGCCCGTGCCCGACACGGGCACCACGGCCAGCGGCGGCGCGGTGACGGCCGGCCCGGCCAGCGACCTCGAGCTGGTCCGCGAGTTCTACGAGAACCTGCCGGAGTCGCCGGTCGCGGCCTTCGACCTGCTCTCGCCGGACGTGCTGGGGACGAACCTGTCCGAGTTCCTCTCGTCCTGGTCCACCGTCGTCGCGGTCGACACGGTCGGCGTGGTGCAGCGGGCCGACGGGGTGCTCGCGACCGTCCGCATGCGGCTCGCCGACGGCGGTCACCTCCGGATCGAACAACTGCTCACCGTCGCGGAGAGTCCCCGCCGGATCGTCGGGGTACAGCTGCTGTCGGCGCAACGCACCTGAACCGGTAACCTGCGGTACCCCTGCTTCCGTCGCCCGCAATACCAAGCCCGGTCGCCACGCGCACGATGTGGTCCCCGTCCGTGTGCGCAGCGTGAACGCCTAGCCTGGTGCGAGTTGGCGCACGTGGGGCCAGTTAGCCGTTCGTGAATGACCCCTGGAGTCGGCATGTTCACCCATCTGCAGGTAGAGGGGGACTCGGCGCGATGACCGATGGAGGTCGCCTTGTCGCCGGCCGGTACCGCCTTGTGCACCGCATCGGCACCGGTGCCATGGGCGTGGTCTGGACGGCGCACGACGAGCGACTGAATCGCACCGTCGCCGTCAAGCGGCTGCTGCTCCAGCCCGGTCTGCCGCCGGAGGAGGCGGCGGAGGCCGTCGCGAGGTGCATGCGCGAGGGCCGCATCGCCGCGCGCCTGCAGCACCCCAACGCGATCTCCGTCTTCGACGTGGTCGACGAGGACGGCGCGCCGTGCCTGATCATGGAGTACCTGCCGTCGAAGAGCCTCGCGATGGTCATGGCCGAGCAGGGTCCGCTGCCGCCGCGTGAGGTGGCGCGGATCGGCGCCCAGTCGGCGGCGGCGCTGGCGGCCGCGCACGCGGCGGGCATCGTGCACCGCGACATCAAGCCGGGCAACATCCTGCTCGGCGACGACGGCACCGTGAAGATCACCGACTTCGGCATCTCGCGGGCCACCGACGACGTCACCGTCACCAAGACCGGCATGATCGCCGGCACGCCCGCCTACCTGGCCCCCGAGTCCGCGGTCGGGCAGGAGCCGACGCCCGCGTCGGACGTGTTCTCGCTGGGTTCGACGCTGTACGCGGCGGTCGAGGGCGAGCCGCCGTTCGGGCTGACGGAGAACACGCTGCAGCTGCTGCATGCCGTGGCGGCCGGCCGGATCAACCCGCCGCGGCAGTCCGGTCCGCTCACCAACGTGCTGATCGCGATGCTGGCCGCCAACCCGGACCAGCGGCCGACGACGTCGCGGGCGCGGGACCTGCTGTACGCGGTCGCGGTGGGTGAGACGCCGGACGTGGCGCTGCCGGTCGGCGTCGGCACCGGACGGTTCGGGCGGACCGAGCTGGTCGACGACTACGACGACTACGACGACGGTTACTACGGCGACCAGGCCACGCAGATGGTCGGCGCGGAGGACCGGACGCGGGCCGTGCGCCCGGCGCGGCCGACCGCGCCGCCGCCGCAGCGGCGCAAGTCCAGGGCCCCGATCCTGGTGGGCGCCGGGCTCGCGCTGGTGGCCGTGCTCGCGACCGTGGCGTTCCTGCTGTCCACGCGGGACAGGAACGGCACGCCGAACGAGAACCAGCCGACGGTCACCAACACGCAGCCGAGCCAGGTCGTGCAGACGACGACGTCGATCCCGTCGGAGACCTCGTCGGAGGAGTCGTCGGAGGAGCCGACGACCACCACCACGACCACCACGACGACGACCAGGCGGACCACGACGACCACCACGACGACGACCACCACGACCACCACGACGACGACCACCACCCCGCCCGCGTCCGACTCGGTGGAGCCGACCACGTGACAGCAGGGGCGACGACGGGGGTCATGGCATGACGGCGGAGGGTTCGCTCGTCGCTGGGCGCTACCGGCTGGGCCGGCAGATCGGCAGCGGTGCGATGGGCATCGTGTGGCAGGCGCACGACGAGCGCCTGCACCGCACGGTCGCCGTCAAGCAGCTGCTGCTCCAGCCCGGCCTGTCCGCGGCACAGGCGGAAGAGGCGCGGCGACGATGTATGCGGGAAGGGCGGATCGCGGCACGTCTGACGCATCCCAACGCCATCACGGTGTACGACGTCGCGGAACACGACGGCGACCCGTGGCTGATCATGGAGTACCTGCCGTCGAAGAGCCTCGCGATGGTGCTGTCCGAGAAGGGCACGATCCCGCCGACC
>NZ_JBJMIE010000117.1:0-13277 GCF_045807065.1 Actinophytocola sp.
AACACGTCGACGCCGACGAACCCGCCCGGCACGCCCGGCACTCGGGCGTGGTACAGGACAACGGCCAGCACGGCGACAGCACGCAGGCCCTCCACGTCCGGCCGGAAGTCCCACCGGCGGGTGACGTCGTCAACCGCCCCGGTCCCGGCCACGGAACCGCCGCCACGCCGCCATTCCCGCCGGGTGAGGCCGCCCGACGGCGGCGGCCCACCGTGTCGACGGACCGACCCCGGCCGGCCGATCATCGCGACGAGTCGGGTGTGGACGGACCGCACCCTGGCTCGTTCGAGTGGTCGTCGGATGGCACGGCGTCGATGATGTTCGCGGCGTCCAGCACGAACAGCGTGCGGTCGGGCCGCAGCACGGCAACCCAGACGCGGCCGGTGTCCGGGTCGACGACGTGTGCCACGGTGACCACACTGCGGAGGAACACCGTTGGCTCCACGGCGTTCGGGTTGAGGTGGGTGACGATCGCGCCGCGATCGAAACGGGATGTGTGAGCCATGGCGGTGTCCTTGGGAGAAAGGGCGCGTCGATCGGCGCGGCCCTGTCGATGAGCCTGCACAGCGCCGACTGCCTGACGCCCCGGCCGTATACCCGGCTGTGCGCACGCGATGCGCGTCGGCCGGAGAAAAAACCATGCCCGCCGTGCGCGTGATCGCAATCAGCCGACACCCGCTCCAGGACCGCCGACCCGCGTACGTGGCATGACGAGAGGACGCCCCGGTTTGGTTCCCCCACGTGCGGCATTCCGGCCGTCCCGACGAAGGGACGTTGCATCGTCGAGGACTGCCGCCCGCCGCGCGTGGACGTGACGGCCGTGGGCGCGTGGCCAGGGCCGACGGTGACGGTGCATGCGTACTCGCCGCCGTTGACCGACACCGGTCAGTACGCCGAGTGCGAGGACGGGCTGCTGCATCGCCGTCCCTCGCCGGCCGAGGAGCAACTGAAGCCCCAGGGGTGGCAGGGCACGCCGACCACTGTCGAGGGCGCGCGGACGACACAGCAGTGGACGCACCGGCATCTCTGCCTTGTGCGGTCGTCTACTCGTGTTCGCGCAGTTGTTTGGCGAGTGCCGCGCGGAGTTCGGCTGTTCCTTCCCCGGACAGGGCGGAGATCGGGAGGACGTGTGGGTGGGCGCGCTGGAGTGCGGCGATCCAGGCCGGTGCGGCGATGTCGATCTTGTTGAGGACGAGTAGTTCCGGTACCTGTGCGGCGCCGATCTCGTGCAGGACGCGGTGGACGGTGGTGATCTGGTCGAGTGCGCCGGGGGCGGCGGCGTCGACGACGTGGAGGGCGAGGTCGCCCTGGCGGACCTCTTCCAGGGTGGACTGGAAGGCGTCGACGAGTTGGTGGGGGAGGTGGCGGACGAAGCCGACGGTGTCGGTGAGGTGCAGGTGCCCTCGTCGAGGGTCGGCCACGGGGTGGCGGGCGGTCGGGGTGGTCGTGTGGCGGCAGCTGGCTGTGGAGGCTGCGGTCCTGTTGGGGCGGGCCGGCGAACCCCGCCCGCGGCGCCGGGTCGTGCTTGCCGTCGTGCTGGCCTTGGTCTTCGTGTCGATGCTGGTCGTGGCGTTCCACGGTGTCGCTGACGACGGTTTCGGTCACCATGGCCTGGGCCACGACTGAGTCGGTCGTCAGTGTTCGTGCCAGAAAGTGTCGTGGTGGTGGAATGGGTTCGCGGCTTGGGCGAGTTCGATGCCGTCGTGTAGGTCGGTGGCGCTGTCGAGGGCGGTTTGTGCGGAGAGGGCGGTGATGCCGAGGACGACCGTGCTCAGCAGGGTCACCATGCCGTGACCGGCCTTGGTGCCGGTGGGTTCGCCGAGCAGGGCGGATACGCGGCGGGGGACTGGGCCGCCGGTCGCGGCGAGGGTGAACCCCGGGTGTGGGCGACCGGCGAGCGCGGCTTTGGCGACCGCGTGCGCGACGACTGTGCGGTCACCGAGGCGGTGGGCGGCGGTTTCGTCGGCCCAGCGTTCGAGGGCGAAGCAGGCGGCCGAGGTGAGTGGGCGCAGCAGCGGGTTGAGTGTCGCGGACACGGTCAGCGCGATCAGGAACATGTGGTGGCGCGCGGCCAGATGCGCGCGTTCGTGAGCGAGTAGCGCGCACCGTTCGGGTGGGGTCAGCGCGGCCAGCATGCCGCTGGAGATGGCGATGCGTCCGCCTCGGCCGGGTGCGGCGAACGCCACCGGTTCGGCACCGGGCAGGATCACGATCCCGCCGTCGCGGCTGTGGACGTCGCCAAGTTCCTCAACGACGTCGCCGGAGATCTCGTTCAGCATCCGTGTACCCAGGACCACCGCTTCAGACGATCCAGTCGGCGGTGTGTGCGTGGGGCCAGGGTCATGAATGCGGGGCCTCCTGGTCGTCTCCTTTCCGTGTGGTTCGCGCGTCATCTCGTCCCGCCCGTACGTAGCCAGCCGACTGGACACCTATGCCCACCATCGAGGCGACCAGGAGTCCGATCCCGGCGATGGGCGTGATGTGCCAGAAACTGGCGACCACGCCGGTGAATCCGGCGCGAAGGCCACCGCCAGCGCGACCCGCACGAACACGGATGAAGTCAGGCGCCGCCGGTACGTCTCCTGGCTGTTCACGACCACGAGAGCGGCGAGGATCGGAATCGCCACCGAGAGGCGATCACGCAGATCCTGGGGGACAGGTCGAAATATCCCGGCGGCGCCATCAGGAACGGCTGCACCATGACGATCCCGATGGTGATCAGGCCGCCGTGCATCAGGTTCTGCTGGCGCAGGATCTCTTCCTGCTGTCGCGACCACCGCCCCTTCCACCACGCCTCCTCCGTGGCGGCCTGCTGCTTCGACTGTTCCTCCAGCTCAGCGGCCTCCTGAGCCCACGCCTTCTCGTCCTATTCGCTCTCATCCACGGACATCATGATGGCGAATGGTCACACCGAGGATGCTGGCAGCCAGTGCTCGCTGAGCGTGTCCACTACTCTGTGATACCGTATAGTGGTACTCGGTGCTACGCAGTACCAGGAGGACCGAAGAGGACCCGGAATGGATGATCTGACGGAGATGCTGAAGGGCACGCTCGAGGGCTGCGTGCTCGAGATCGTCGGCGGCGAGGAGACCTACGGGTACGCCATCACGCGTCGGCTGAACGAGCTCGGCTTCGCCGACGTCGTCGAGGGGACGGTCTACACGATCTTGCTGCGCCTGGAGAGGAACGGGCTCGTCCAGGTGACGAAACGACCGTCCGGGATGGGGCCGCCGCGCAAGTTCTATGCGCTCAACGCCGCGGGACGCGAAGAGCTCGGGAGGTTCTGGGCGAAATGGGAGTACCTCTCATCGCGAATAGACAAGCTCAGGGAGGGCGGGAGATGAACTTCTGGGAGACCATCACGGGTAGCGATCTCACCAGGGAGTACAAGGCGTTCGAGGCCCGGGCCGAGGTGTTGCCGGCCGACTTTCGGGCGGCGTGGGAACAGATCAAGGCGCACCTGTTCCCCTACGGGAGCCTCACGGGGCGCAACCTGATGCCGATCCTCGACGGCGCCCTGGGGCTACTCGAAGAGACAGCGGCGGACGGGCAGAGCATTCACGAGGTGCTGGACGAGGACATCGCGGGCTTCTGCGCGGCGCTGGCCGGTGGAGAAGGGGCTCGGAGCTATCGCGACCGGTGGCGTGAGCAGTTGAACAGGAACGTGGCGAGGAAACTGGGCCGGCTGGGAGGCTGACGTGGGCATCCAGGACATCATCGAGGGCAAGAAGCAGTGGCGGGCGCACATGGCGCGGGTCAAGGCACTCCCACCGGACTACCAGATCGTCTACAAGGAAATGCAGAGGTACTTCTTCAAGGTCGGACCGGTCGACCTGGCCGACGGACATCTGCTCTCCGGGATTGCCGATTTCTTCGAAGAGGGTGTCGCGGCCGGCAAGGGAGTCCTGGAACTCATCGGCAACGACGTCGCCGCCTTCTGCGACGACCTGATCAAGGACTCACGCACCTACGCGGACATCTATCAGGAGTCCATCAGCGGGAAACCCGGCGCGGCCGAGAAGTAACACCCGTCGAGCCACGGCACGGGTGGGCGCCTTGGATCGACAGGTCGTTGTTACGCCAGTGGGCGCAAGCCCAAAACCTCTGGTGAGCTGAGCAGCTGTCAGCGCGTCGGCAGATCCGCGCTTGGCCATTTCAGGGTGACAAGAAGGGTGGGCCATTCTCTGAACCGCGTCTCGTACGGGGAGATCAAACGCCACGCGGGCCTGTGACGAGCGCCGAAGGCTTCCCTGCAAGGGGATGTGGTTCTCCCGTCAGGTCGGACAGCGCAGTAGCGACTTCCTGGATGCCGCATTGATGTAGGTGTTTGTCGCGTCGCCGGTGCGGTGATTGTGCCCGGCGTAAGCGCGGGCGATGCCGTAGCCGAAGTTGCGTTCGACCCAGGTGATGGTCGTGTGGCGTCGCCACTGAGCCTTTTCATCCTGCGGCGACTTCGTAGTTCTGTAGGACGTGGATGGCTTTGGCGAGTCGGTCAATGCGATTCGGGTTTGTTCTTGCCTTTGTAGAGGGTGATCACCCATTGGCCGGTGTCGTCGTAGCCGTGGTAGCCCTTGTCGCCCAACGCGATCAGGCCAACTTCCTCGAGCGCGGCGAGGATGTTCCAGATCCGTGCCGCGGCGGTGTCGTGCGTGCTGCCCGGCAACTCGCCCGACACCCACAGGATCGTCCCCTCCGGAGACGCGATCACCTGCAGATTCACCCCACGATGCTTGTGCTTCCCCGAGTGTGCGCCGTGAGGCGCTTGTTGTTCGAGTGGAGGTGAAAGACCATCACCGCTGTCCTGTCGCAGCAGGACGGTTGAAGCTGGGGCAGCGCCACACCGAACCCATCCACCGGCGGTGGGCGCGGATGAGGTCGGACACGAAGCTCAGGGTCTGACGTGACAACGGCAGCGCGGCACGGTAGAACAGCATCCGAAGCCTCCGGTACAGGACTGATCTTGGTCGACAGCCCTCCTACCGGAGGCTTCATCTCGTTGTCACGCCAACACACCGATGTTCACCAGCGCGTGATCCACATCCCCTGTCTACCAACACATCCAGATCAGGATGAAAAACGCTCACTCTTCTTCGACGGATACGCCGGACCGCGAACGAACTCGCGAGATCTCAGGGAGCCGATGGCGTCGGTGGGTACACCTCCACTTCGGCGAGGTGCAGGGGAACACCGGTGGAGGCCAGTTGCACCCGGACGTAGCGGGCATCGCCGGTGAACGTCGCCGTGGTGAGTCGGGGAACCGTGCCGGGTGCGGTGAACCGCTGCGCGGTGACGTCACCGCGCTGGAGGAGCGTTGCGAGGTCGTCGTTTCCGAACGGCTCTTCCGCGACCAGGACGTAGAAGTCGTTCAGACGTTGCACGCAGCAGTTGTCCGTCCGGTTCCACACGTTGACCGCGCCGATTTCCTTCACCGCTCCCAGGTCGACCTGCCACCACGGCTGGTTCATGGCGCTTTCCGGGGACTGGGCGGTGTGACTGACCGAGCCTGCGGAGTACGCGCCGTTGGTGTCCCCGTCGATCGCGCGATCCGCTCCGGCGTCGCTGAGGGTGCTCGACTGTGTCGCCTCGCCCGAGGCGGCGTAGTTCGGCATCTCCACGGCGATCGTGACAGGAACGCTCACGGTCCATCCCGTGGCCGTAACCGAAGCGGTTATGTCGTACGTTCCGTTCTTCGCGGCGGCGGGCGCCTTGGCGTCGAAGGTCACGTCGGCCTTCGACTGGGCGACAACAGGCGCGACTTGTTGGGTGGCAGGCGATATTTCCCACCCTTCCGGCGCCGTGACGGTCAGTTCGGTCCCGGGGATGTCGGTGACGTCGCGGGCTTGAACGGTGACGGTGACGGGCGCCGACACGCCGGGCAGGACGGGCACTGCCGGGGCACTCGCCGTGACGACGACCTGCGGGACGATCCGATAGGACCCGCCTGCGCGCACGGGGAACCTCAGGGTGTCCTTCGACCTCTGGGCGGTGACGTTTCGTCCGTTGGCGTCGTAGACGCGCACTGGCCTGGTGAACACCTCGTTGCGCAGGACCGCGCTGTCCTTTCGAGCCGCTGTCAACCGGATCTCGGTGAGGTTGCCGTCCTGCCAGTCGAATCCGACGCGATATCGGCCCCCAGCAGCCGGCGTGTCCTCCCGAGTCCCGTCACCGCCGGTGTAGGCGACCATGTCGCCGTTGACGTGCAGGACTCGCGCGGCCGAGGACGGTTGGTGGCGGACGACCGTGGGCGCCGTGTCCTCCATGACCCTTCCGCCCGGCGCCACCGCTGCCACGCGATAGGTGACCTGCGCTGCTGTGGACAGGCCCGCGGTGTCGTCGATGAAGGCGGTCTCCTTCAGACCGGACCTGAGCAGCCGGTACGTGGGATCGCTGCCGATGGCCCGGTAGACGTTGTACCGACTCGAGTCCGAGGTGGACGGCGTCCAGGTGAGCTTGACCTGGTCGCCACTGTCCGCGTCGACCTTCAGACCGGACGGGGCGGCCACGGTGGCCACGCTGGGGATCGAGGTGACCGTGTAGGTCTGTCCCTTCTTCGTCTGCAGGCTGATCTCGTCGGCTGACCGGCCGGTGTAGTGGACGGTCCGCCCTCGGGAGTCCTTCACCACGGCGCCGTTCAGCCCCGGGTAGCGCAGGTCGAGCTTGCCGCCCGCCCGGGACGTGACGTCGAGGCGGGTGGCCCGGGAGTCCGCCCAGGTCGCCGACACCTCGAAGCCGCCGCGAGCCAGCAGACCCGCATAGGAGCCTGCGCGCCATTGGGCGGGGATCGCCGCCAGTGGTGCGACGGCGCCGTCGTGGCTCTGCAGCAGCATCTCGCTGACACCGGCGGTGACACCGAAGTTCCCGTCGACCTGGAACAGCTGGTTCGTCAGTGAGTCGCGATGGTTGTTCCAGAGGTTGTGCATCGCGTGGTGGGTCAGCCAGTACGTGAAGAAGGAGTAGGCCTTGGTCCCGTCCTGGGCGCGGGCCCAGGCCCCGATCCGCTGGGCTTGGGACCACCCGGTGCCGCCGACAGGACCCCGGCCGTCGAGCGACACCTTCGCGGCGTCGAGCCATGCCCTGGTCGAGGAGTTCACGAGCTGACCGGGGTAGAGGCCGAGCAGCTGTGAGATGTGGCGGTGCTTGGGGTCGCCGATCGACCCGTAGGTGGTCTCCTCCCGGTATTCCTTGATCTGACCGGAGTCGCCGATGACGATCGGGTCGAGCTTGGCCATCTGGTCGCGGTAGATCGCGAGCCGCGGGTTCATGCTCGTCGAGATGCCGAGGAGCTTGGCGGCGGCCAGGGTGTTGCGGTGGTTCTCGTAGATCTGCTGCTGGTCGAACGTGGTGCCCGCGGTCTCCGGTCCGCTGTTCTCCGGAGACTGCGACGGTTTCGCGAGCAGCTTGCCGTCGATGTCGCTCACGAACCGGGAAAGGAAGTTGGACTGTCCTTCCAGAACCGGGTAGACGACGTCGCGCAGCAGTTCCTTGTCGCGGGTGTAGTCGTAGTAGTCCCAGAACAGCTGAGCGGTCCACGGGCCGGTGCCGAAGCCGGAGTGGCCTGGGCGCGTGGCCTTCTTGTAGGGCCAGTTCGAGTTGCCCATCGCCCAACCGTTGTCGCCGCCCGGGTCGAGGTGCGACGGCTGGTACTGCTTGATGACGTCGGTCGCGTAGCTCTGCTGCACGGGAAGGTAAGCGGCGTTGTACTCGACGTAGGGCCGGAACGTCTCCGGCAGGTTGGTCTGGAACGCCGGCCAGTAGTTCATCTGCAGGTTGACGTTGTGCCAGTAGCCCGACCGCCAGGGCGGGTCCTCGTACACGTTCCACAGTCCCTGCAGGTTAAGCGGCAGCGAGCCTTCCCGGGAGCCGCTGATGAGGAGGTAGCGGCCGAACTGGAAGGCCAGCTCCTCCAGGTAGGGGTCGACCTTGCCCGCACGAGCCGCGTCGATGACCTCGTCGGTCGGGACCGTGGGTTCGGTGCCGCCGAGGTCCAGCCGGACCCGGCCGTAGAGGCGGTGATAGTACTTCAGGTGTTCCGCCCGGAGCCCGCTGTAACCCTTCTCGGTGGCATTGGTGATCGCGGCGCTGACCTTGTCGTGGGGCAACGGCAGGCCGTCGAGCTTCTTGAGCCGGTCCGGTTCGCTGAACACCTGCGGAACCATGCGGTAGTTGGTTCCGCCGGCGATCAGCACGACCGCGCTGTCGGCGTCCGCGACGACGATCTGGCCCTTGCCGGACGGGTTGGACGCCGTCATCGTGCCACCGGTCGGGATGACCCGGAACTGCCCTTCGTAGCGGACGTCGTAGTACTCCATCGCGCCCGCCATGGTGATCGTGTCGCCATCGGCCGTGACGGTGCCGGTCTTGCCGCGGTTGCTGTTGCCCGCGTGGTCCTCGCGCAGGTAGGGCACCTCCGGCCGCAGGGTGAAGCTCAGTTTACCCGGTTTGGACGCGCTGAGCTTGACCGCGACGACGCCGGCGTCGTGACTGGCGAACACCTCGCGTTCGTAGTCCACCCCGCCGTTGGTGTACGACACATGGGCGATCCCGTCGTCGAGCACGAGGTCACGGCTGTACGCGCTCGGCGACGTGTGCGGGAAGTCGAGGTAGACCTCGGCGAAGTTGTTCAGACCGCCGACGTTGTCGCCGTCGTAGTCCTGGAGGCTGTTCTCGGTGAGCTGGAGACGTTCCCGGGACACGCCGCCGAAGAGATTCACGCCGAGGGCGCCGTTCCCCATGGGGATGGAGCGGTCGATCCACCCGCCGTTGTCGTCAGGCGCAGGCTCGTCGTACCACATCCGCAGGTCGCCGGCTTCCGCCGGAGGGGCCGCGGAAGCGGTCGGGATCGATCCCGACCACGCGACACCACTCGCTGCCATCGCCACGATGAGCAAGAGCGCACCTCTCGTGCGCCACGGTCTGATCGACATCGATGTCTCCCGCTTCGCCCGGGTAAACCTCCGATGTGTATAGCTTGTTTGTGTGCCCGGTGTAAAGACGATGGCATCTGAGCTGGGCATACTCGATACTGTGTAACCAACTGAATCCTCGGACATCAGATCTCTTGACGTCGGCCTGTGGGGCTTGGTCGCCGACCCAAGTCAGCCGGGTGTCACGGCGGCCGGAGTTCGCGATCCCCGGAGACGTTGCCCGTGTGCACTCGGCCGACAGGTAAGTCTTCGTTCACTACTTTCGGGTTGCTGTTCAGTACTCGTCAAGTGCGCATTCGTACGTTGGGGCCATTGGGGAAGTGCTCGAGCCGTAGGGCTCTTCACGCGTGCTGACCCTTACCTTCATAGTGCATGCCATTAGGCGCGTTGGATGCCAACTCGAGTGAATCGGCACACCGTTGACCTGTCCGCCTATCCGGACCTCATCGTTCTGTACCTCGGGATGCGGGTGAACCTGTACGGAATCCGCACCTTCTTCAGCTTCGGTCGGAAGATCAGTGCGTCGGTCGCGGACGAGCCGGACGGCCTGTTGCTGCACGAGCCCGTGTACTACTCGTTCTTCCCGATGAACATGGGGATGCGCCAGTACTGGCAGGATCTGCCGTCGCTGCTCGACTTTGCCCGGTCGCAGCCGCATCGGCAGTGGTGGTTGGACTTCCTGGCCGACTCCGACGGCAACGGTTTCTGGCACGAGACGTACTCGGTCAAGGGCGGTATGGAGGCCGTCTACGACGATGTGCCCAAGCCGCTTCGCCGGGGTCCGGCGCGCTCGAGGACCCATGTTCGGTTCGGCGGCCCGCCTGGGACGCTCCTACGACAGCAGGCCGGTCCTGAGCGAGACGGACCTCCACGAGTCCCATGACGTGGAGAGTCGATGACCATCACGGAAACCATCCCCGCCACCCTCGCCGCGGTGCACGGACTTCGCGACACCTCCGCGATCGCGGGAGGGGACGGAGATCGTCGGGTTCGACAGGGGCTACGTGCATCCCCGACCGCCGGAAACTCCGATGATACGGGTAGCTGGTAGGCGGTGGTGACGATCGACTTCGGCACCACGTACTCGGCGATCGGCGTCACCAGGCCGGACGGCACCGTCGAGAACGTGCGGCGCGCGGACGGGCAGGTGCTGGTGCCGTCGGTGGTGTCGTTCAACAACGTCAAGCGCCAACTCGGCACCGGCAGGCTGCTCAGTGTCGGGAACCAGTCGCTGACCCCGGAGCTGGTCGCCTCGCTGGTCATCCGCAGCCTGCGTGACGACGCCACCGCGGCCACCGGCGTCACGGTCCGCCGGGCCGTGGTCGCCTGTCCCGCGAACTTCAGCCGCCACCAGAGAGCCGCGCTGCGGCAGGCGTTCGAGCTGGCCGGGCTCGAGGTCCTGCGGATCGTCGGCGAACCGAACAGCGCGGGAATGCTCCCGCTGTCCGAGAACGGCGACGAACTGAGGTACCTGGTCGTCGACCTCGGCGGGGGCGGATGCATTGATTGCGGAGGTAAGGCGCCAGTCGACCCAGACGTCGCGGTTGCCGACATGCTCGCCGCGGACTTGAAGCCCTTGGAGCCATACGCCACCGCGCTGACTCGATGGCGCTGTCGTTGCCTCAAGTGCGGCAACGTGGTCGAGGTTCGCTTGGCCGGAGTGCGTAACGGCAACGCCGGTTGCCTGCACTGCGGCAGGGCCGGCTTTGCTCTCCGTGGCCCGGCCATCCTGTATCTGATCACCCATCGCGGACACCGGGCTCACAAGATAGGAATCATGGGCAGGAACGCGGTTCGGCTGGATCGCCACAACCAACAAGGTTGGGCAACGTTCGGAACATTCTCGTTTGCCCATTATGTGGACGCGTATCGTGTCGAACAAGGAGTGCTGCGCCTGTTGCGGCAGGAGATGGGCATATCGTCGTATCTGCCCTCCGAGGACGTATCAAACGGCTGGACAGAAACGATCGATGCCCGACGGATCACCCTCGCCGCACTCCGAGGACTTGTCGGCGAGGAGACGACTCGCATCATCGATGAGCGACGCAGATTTCGACGGCAGAGATCCAGTCTCACGAATCGACGTTCAGGACCCAGGCGGACGGACGGATTCGAAATGGTGGGCGTTCCTCGACCGCCACTCACGTCGTGGACTCACCGGAAGACCGAGTCAACGTCACGATCAGGCAACGTAGGCACTGGTTCGTACTGTTCGCGCCGCACCCCCACTTGCCTGCATCTTTACGTGGTTGTGGTGACCTGACGCTCCGTCCGGCGGATGGCGGGTGCCACCCGCTGGGGTGGGCTAGACTCTGGCGCGGGCCGTGGCGCTGGTCCGAACCGAGTCGGACGTTCATGTTGAACATTGACGCCCACGCCGTCACCCGAATGTATCTCGGTCAAGGACAGATGATCGCGCTGGTAGTGGTGTGTCGTGACCGTGACGAGCAGGCGCGGAGCGTGGGTGGCCGTGCCGTGCGAGGAGATCCGGCATGACTCGTGACCATCGGCGGAAGAAGGCTGTTCGTGCTCTCGCCGCTACCACCGGCAGGTCCTACGCGGACGCCGCCACCATCTTGACCACCTCGCCTACCGGGTCGCCCGTGCTGGCCGCGCGGTTGCGAGACCAGCTGGTCACGGTCCTGGAAGCGGCGGGGTGGCCTGTCCAGATCGAGCACAACCCACAGCCACGGCTCTGCGCTCCTACGGCGGCCCAGCCACCGCGGACGTGTCCCGTGTCGGGGAGCCGACGCGGGGACAAACGAGTGATGAGCATCCCGACGACCCCGCGGTGTTCGACCTGACCGCTCCGCTGCAGGTCACGGTGTGACGCCGCTGGTCCCCGAGCTGTCCCCGGAGTTGGATCGGGTCATCGGTCTCGACGCTCACGAGATTCCCGGGCACTGGCCGGTTGGTGAGATCGTCGCTGAGATTGACCAGGTGGCCGGCGCGGCCCGTCGTCGGGACGTCGCCGATACCTCGTCCCGCGCCGACTGCGGCATTTGCGGTGACGGCTACCCCGAGGCAGGCCTGTTCGAACCCACGCCCAGTCCCGTTCAAATCTGTCCGTGCTGCGTATTCGACGGCGACCTGCTCGGACCTGATCCGGCCTACCTGGCCTATCAGATCGACCAGGCCACGACCCAGGGCCTGGCGATACCGGCTGGATGGGCCGGCGCCCAGGTGCTGCTGTGCTGCCTGGGCGGTCCCACCTTGCCAGAGCTCCTGCATACGGTGTGGCGGCCAGCCGGGACGTGTACGAGCCGCTGGAGTACTGGTCGGACCCCGTCGATGGTGTGGATCTGGTTGCCGTCCCCGTCACGCCGGCCCGCCGCACTAGCCGAACTCGGCGCCGGGGCGTCACTGGCACACATCACGACCGCCATCGACCGTGCGCACCCCGACCTGTGCACGCATTCCGCGCCCGCACGGACCAGCAGATCACCGACTATCTGACGGTGAATACGGCGACGACGTCGACCACGACATCGACGCGACCAATAACCGTGACGGGCTACGTGTCTCCGATGCCATCCTGGATCGGTTCTGGCCCGCCGCCATCGCCTACACCGTCGCGATGCTGACCCAGCAGGACGACCGGCCGAGCCACCGCAGCCCGTGGCATGTCCTGGAATCCTTCGAACTCGGAGACTGGATCCACGTCCTTGACCCCGACCTGGACTCCCTACCAGGTCGAGACCGTCCTGCGCGAGGCCATCCATTCATCCGCGACACCCTCGACCCAACCGACCATGACGCGTGAGTCCCAGCGCACACCACGTCCGCTCCGAGCCCGCAACCGACGGAACCAAATGCATAGGGACGCACTGAGCATCAGCAGAATCGCACCGTCATACCGCGAGGTGAGCTTCCCCCCGAACCGTGGAGGACTCCTCTATGCGGCTCGGTTGGCCGCAGCGGTCTCGTAGTCGATCGGGGATTGCATGCCACAGGAACTGTGACGACGTCGTCGATTATAGAAGTCGACAACCCATTTCGCAATAGTCTGTTGCGCTTCTTTCCGGGTTTGAAATGATGCCGGGAGAGCACTTCGTGTTCCAACGTTGAGATGAATGATTCGGCTGCGGCGTTGTCGAAACACGACCCGGTCCGGCCCATCGACTGCCGAATGCCGAGCTTGTCACAGAGCACGGTGAAATCGTGTGCGGTATAGGTACCAGGTCGATCCACGGTCGGAGTGGAAGATCACCCCAGCGACGCATTCCTTCCCGCCGCGGGCGGCGACGGCCATCTTGATGGTCTCACCAGCGAGTTCAGCGTCCGGGTGGGCGCTGGTGGCGTAGCCGAGCAGCCGGCGGGAGAACAGGTCAATCGCCGTCGACAGGTAGAACT
>NZ_JBJMIE010000118.1:0-5552 GCF_045807065.1 Actinophytocola sp.
CTGCGGGCTGGACTGCGGAGTCGCCTGCGGGGTCGTGTTCTGGGAGAACGACCCGCTGTGCGTGCCCTGCGACATCGGCGCCGACGGCGTGGACCCGACGTTGCTCCCCCCGGAACTGCTCGGGAACGCCGGCGGCACCTGGGAGATCGGGCTCACCGGACTGACCGGCCCGGCCGGCTCCCCGTGCGGCGGCTCCTCGGTCAGCGGGCTGACGGGGGCATCGTCCGTGTCGACGAACGACGTGTCCAACCTCAGGTCCGGCTTGCCGTCGGCCAACGCCGGGATGTTCAGCTCGGGCGCCGGACTGTCCAGAAGGGACGGTCCCTGCCCCCCGGACGCACCGTGCGACTGGGACTGCGTCTCCGGCCCGGACTGGGTGACCACGGGCGCACCCTTGGCCCCACCGCCCGTGCCCGACTGCTGGGTGCCCGACTGCTGGGTGCCCGACTGCTGGGTGCCCGACTGCGGTGCGGACGACGACTGCGTGCCCGACTGCGGTGTGGACGACGGCTGCGTGGACGACGGCGTGTTCGACTGCGTCCCGGGCTGCTGGGTGCCCGACTGCTGAGCCGAGGACTGTGGCCCCGACTGCTGCGTAACCGGCTGCCCACCCTGCTGCGCCGCGGGATTCCCACCCTGTTGGGTGACGGGATTCCCACCCTGCTGCGTCCCACCGGGCCCCTGCTGGGTCCCACCTGGGGTTTGCTGCGTCCCACCTGGCGTCTGTTGGGTCCCACCCGGGGTTTGCTGGCTTCCTCCGGGGCTCTGCTGCGTGCCGCCGGGCGTCTGCTGCCCACCCGGGACACCGGACTGCTGCCCCCCGAACTGCCCCTGCCCGGACACACCGTTGCCCTGTGGTCCGGACGACGTGACTACCGGCGCGCCACGCTGCCCATCACCGAACTGCTGCCCGTACTGACCGCCCTGCCCCCCGAACGGACTCTGCCCACCGAACTGGCTCTGCCCGCCATGCTGGCTCTGGTCACCGAACTGGCCCTGGCCACCGTGCTGACCCTGATCACCATGCTGGCTCTGCCCGCCGAACTGACTCTGGTCACCGAACCGGTTCTGGTCACCGAACTGGTTCTGCCCGCCGCCGTGCTGGCTCTGGCCGCCCGGCTGGCTCTGCTCCCCGCCGTGCTGACTCTGCTCGCCCTGCTCTCCACCGAACCGCCCCTGGTCCCCACCGAACCGGCTCTGCTCCCCACCGAACCGGCTCTCCCCATCACCGAACCGGCCCTGCCCCCCACCCTGCTGGCTCTGCCCACCACCGCTCTGCCCCTGCCCAACACCCTGACCCTGCGGCCCGGCCTGCGCGAACCGCGCCCCGGCGGAACCCCCCTTCTGGCCCCCCTGCCCGCTCCCGGCACCAGCACCAGCACCACCGCGCTCGTTCCCCGTGTTCCCGCCCAGGAACCCGGCGGCCTCCTCGGACACCTTCCCGTTGCCGTGTGAACCCGAGTGCCCGTCGGACGTCGTGACCGGCTGGTGGTCGCCGGAGAAGAGGCTGCCGAACTTGGAGTTCCCGGCGGTGATGTCCTGGCCGTGGTTGCCGAAGCCGCCCGTCTCGAGCGGGCCGTCCGGGATGACCACGGGCTGCGACTCGTCGAACGAGCCGGTGTCGTCACCGTCGTCGGAGTCGTGTGCGCCGCTCTCGTCATCGCCGCCGAGCAGGGGCGCCTTCTCCGGGTCGCCGCCGCCGGGGAGCTCCGGGCCGTTGAAGTCGAAGCCGAACTTGCCGGCGAACTTCTTGGCGATGTCGCCGACCGCGTTGTCGAGCTTCGCCGACATGCCCTTGCTCAGGTGATAGGGCGCGGCACCGCCGAGGATGCCCGCCCAGATGTCGTCGTCGTGGCCGGTGGCCTTGTTCACGATCGGGTTGCTGGCCGCCACCATGCCGACCTGCGCGCCCGAGTACCCGATCTGCCCGAGCCCGCGCACCCAGCCGGGCGGGTCGCCCTCCTTGCCGGCCCCGCCCAGGGCGTTCTTCCAGCTGTGCGGGTCGTTCTTCTTGTTGAAGCCCTCCGGGATCTTGCCGCCCGGCCCCTTCTTCCCGGCGCCCTTCGCGATGTTGCCGAGGCCCTTGCCCAGGCCGTGGAAACCACCGAACGCGGCACCGCCGATCGCGCCGCCGATGACGGAACCCTTCACCGAGTCCCAGTCGATGTCACTGCGGCCGCCGCGGCCGCCGTGGACCTTGTTGTCGATCAGCTGGCCGGTCTGGATGCCGAGGTCCAGGCCACCCATGAACGCCGCGCCGCCGGCCGCGTACTTGCCGATCTGCCAGGCGAACCTGGCCAGGCCCATGGCCGCCTTCTGCCAGGTCATCGAGAGGATCTTGCGGACGAGCGCGTTCCAGATCGCCTGCAGCGCGACGCGGCCCGCCGCGAGCACCCCGGGTACCGCGAACGCGCCGAAGAGCGATGCGAGCAGCGAGATGACGGTGGCCAGGACCATCAGCGCCATCGCGATCAGCATGATCTTCGACTTCTGGATGTCCGCGGCGGTGTTCTGGCACATCTTGCCGAACTCGCCCGCCGCGGACTCGACCTCCGCGAGCCCCTTGTTGACCTCGTTGAGGTAGTCCTTGAGGGCGTTCGCGGTGACGCCGCGCATCGACGAGTCCAACCGGGGCAGGAGCGCGTTGATCTCGTCGATCCGGTCGTTCATCTCGTCCTGGAAGTCGTACCAGGCGTTCGACATCGCGCGGAGGCCGCCCTCGCTGCCCTCCGGCCAGGTCATACCGAGGGTGACCTTGAAGAACTTCTGCAGTCCGTCGGGCAGCTGGGTCGTCATCGACGACCCGTTGCCGGTTACGCCACTCGCCTGCCCACCGTGGCCGCCGCCGCCACCGTCCTTGCCACCAGAAGCCATTTGTCAGTGCACCTCCTTCCGCATGGCTCTCTGCTGGGGACACGTGGCCGGACCGGTCAAACGTTCACTCGCCCGGGGAGGTCACTCCGGGTGCACCTGTGAGTCCAGGTACTGGGCGGTCTGCTCGTCGACGCTCGAGAGGTACTCCGCGGACTTGCGCGAGGTCCTGGCGGTCTCGATCAGCCCTTCGCCGCCGTTCTCGGTGCCCTCGCGGACCTTCTCCGCGTTCTCCCAGTAGTTGTTCTGGAACGCCATGCCGATCTCGTCGTCACCCCAGCAGCCCTGGTAGGCGGTGAGGACGCCGTTGAGCTTGGTGTGCGCTGTCTTGAAGTTGGTCCCGGTGACCAGGAGGTCGTCCGTGACGCCTTCGAACGCCGGCTCGTCGAGGTAGAAGTTCTCAGCCATTGGCGCGGTCCTCCCTGGTGCGGTTGTCCGGTCGTGGCCGCTCGTTGTCCACGCCGAAGTCGTCGAGTTTGTCGAACATGGGGCCGATCAGGGAGCTGAGCAGCTCGTCCGGGCGGACCTGCCCGGTGGCCAGCCCGTTCAGGTCGAGGCCGGGGATGTCGGGCACGCCCATCAGTTCGGTCATCTTCTGCTGGGCCTGCGCACGGCCCTGCCGCAGCGTCTCGATGATGACCTGGGCGAGCTGCGCCGGCGGCATCGCGCGGTACTTGGACGAGTTGAAGACCAGGTCGACCAGCTCGCCGCGGCCGTCGAAGGTCATCTCGAGCGAGTGGTCCTTGGCCCGCACCGTCGTGCTCGCCTCGTCCCAGTGCCTGCCCAGCTCGCCGAGCTTGCGGGACTCGTTCTCGAACATCGCGTACGCGGCGTCCATGGCCTGGTCGGGATCGGCGGAGTTCCAGTCAGCCATCGTCATTTCCCTCGTTCCATCAGCCGGTCCAGCTCGGCGAACTTCTCGGTGAGCGCGGCCCGCACCTCTTCCCGGGAGAGCTCGGGCTCACGCTCCTGCGGTTGCTCCTTCTCCTGCTCCCGCTTGCCCACGGCGATGGGCGCGCCGGTCGCCGGGTCCCAGACCTCGGGGCGCGGTTCGTTCGGCAGGGCCGCCATGCGGCCGTTGTTCTGCTGGCCCCCCATGCCTCCCATGCCGCCCATCATCATTCCCGACATCGGGAAGCCGCCCATGTGCTGGGACGCGTAGGGGTCGGTGGCGGCACGACCGGACGCGCCCTGCGCGGCGGCGCCGGTGGTCGGCTCGACGGGCACCGTGAGCCCGTCCGGGGTCGTGGTGCCCGGCGCGGACATGCCGCGGGCGTGCGGGTCGAGTGCGACCGCGTGCGTGACGCCGCCGCCACCGCCGAGCCCGGACGCCGACAACGCGAACGACCTCTTCGCGTCCGGCCCCAGCTCCAGCGCGGCCGGCACCGCGTGCTTGGCCGCCTCGGCCGGCGTGGCGGCCGAGGCCGCCGCCCCGGCATGCGGCACCGCCTGCGAGGTCACCTGCGACACCGCCGCGGTCTCCAGCGGTGTCCCGGCGACCGCGTGCGTGGTGACGCCGTGGGTAGTGACGCCGTGGGTGGTCAGCCCCTGCGTGGTGACGCCCTCGGTGGTGACGCCCTGGGTGGCCACGAGCGGCTGCCCCGACGTGGTGGCGGCCTGCGCCACGAGCTCGTGCGCCTTGTCGGCCACCAGCGTCGACGGCGCGTCGACGGCCGTCCTGACGAGGTTCGACCTCTCCTCGGCCGGCAGCTCCGCCGGCTGGTCGACCGTCTCCGCCGACACCGTCTCCGGTCGGGTCTCCGCGAGGGTCTCCGCCACGGGCAGCGACTCCTCGGCCGTCTTCCGCTTGCCGTCCTTCTCCTTGCCGGTCCTGCCCGAGGTGGTCGTGCTCTCCGGCCGGCAGGTCCCCGACCGGCTCGCCGAGCGGCCGAGCACCGCCGGCGCCACCGCACCGAACGCCGCGGCGGCGGCCTCGTCCTCGGCCTGCTCGAGCGGCTCCTGCCGGGCCGTCACGGAGTACTTCTGACCCAGCACCGCCGGGCCGTTCCCCTGTGATCCCCCGGCGAAGAACACCGAACCCCGCTGCCCCGGCATGAACGGAGCACCCGGTCCCGGTCCGCCGAAGCTCTGGCCACCCTGGTCGCCGCGGCCGAGTACCTGGGCGTCGGGGCCGCTCTGCCCGGTGAACCGGAACCGGTCGTCGCCGCCGGGCGAGCCGGACCGGGTCGTCGTGGCCGTCTTCGTCAGCAGCGGCGGCGGGGCACCGCCCGGCCCGAAGAACTGGTTCCCGTTCGGGTGGGTGCCGCCGGGGTTCGGCGACCCGTTGCCCGGCGAGTGCTCGCCGTTCTTGGTGTCGCCGCTCGTGTCGGCGACCACCTGCGGTGGCTTGTACGGCAGCGGCGTGAGCGCGTTGCCGACGTCCCAGTACGCCGTGCGCAGGTCCCGCAGGATCTGCTTGGCCGAGTCGTCGTTGACCTTCGCGGTCTCCTCGGGCGACGGGGCACCCGCCGCCGGTGGCTGGGCATCCTGCTGTGCCTTCTGCCCCTGCAGGTCGCGGAACCGCTGCTGGTGGTCGGCCAGCCGGTCGCCCGCGGCACGCAGCGTCGCGCCGTAGCCCGGGTTCTGCAGGAACTGCAGAACCCCGCTCATCTTGGCGGTCACCGCCCGCACGACGGCGTCGAAGTCCTCGGACGCCTTGCCCGTCCAGTTCTCCCGCACCA
>NZ_JBJMIE010000119.1:0-7862 GCF_045807065.1 Actinophytocola sp.
ACGACGCCCTCCAGGTCGGGGTGGGTGCGGCCGGTCCGCGGGCTGCCGACCACGATGTCCTGCCGGCCGGCCCACCGCGCGAGGATCGCCGCGAAACCGGCCAGCAGGACCGCGAAGACCGTGGTGCGTTCGCTGTCGGCCAACGCACGCAGGGCCGTGACCGAGTCCCGCGGCAGCACCGTGTGGTGCCGTGCGACCGGCCGCGCGCCGCCCGCCTGCCGCGGCCGGTCGGTGGGCAGGTCGAGCAGGTCCGGCGCTCCGGCCAGCCGATCGGTCCAGTACCGGCTCAGGTCCGCCAGCCGCTGCTCGGTCAGCTGGTCGCGCTGCCACGCGGCGGCGTCGGCGTACTGCAACCGCAGCGGCGGCAGAACGGGCTCACCGCCGGCCAGCAACGTCCGGTACGACACGCTCAGCTCGCGCATCAGGATGCCGTTGGACCAGCCGTCGGTGACGGCGTGGTGCAGGTAGACCGCCAGCACGTGGTCCCGGGTGGCCAGCCGCAGCAACCGCAGCCGGAACAGCGGCGCGCTGGACAGGTCCAGCCCGACGGCGGCTTCCGCGTCCAGCAGTCGCGCCACTTCGGACCGGACGTCCTCGACGTCGGTCAGGTCGATGACCCGCAACGGCAACGACACGGCGGGCAGCACCGACTGGGTCAGCACGCCGTCGACCCATTCGAGCCGGGTCCGCAACGCCTCGTGGCGGTCGACGAGCAGTTCCCATGCCCTGGACAGCACGCCACAGTCCAGGTCGCCACGCAACCGCTGGGTCACGGCGACGACGTACGCGGTCGATCCGGGGAGCAGCTGGTCGACCAGCCACAGTCGTTCCTGGAAGAACGACGCGGGCAGCGGGCGGCCGTCCCGGGGCAGGGCAACCGGTCCCGGCCGCAGCCGTTCGGTCAGCAACCGCCGCCGCTCCGGGTCCAGCCGCGCCAGCCGCGCGACCAGGCCGCCCGCCTCAGTGGTGTCAGGCAATCCCGTACTCCCGCATCAGTTCTCCGTTTCCGCCGATGCGGACAGCGCGGTGCCGTGTGCGACCAGTAGCTCGGCAGGCGTCGGTGCCTCCAACAGGTCGACCAGGGTCAGCTCCACCCCGGTCAGCTCGTGCAACCTGCCGAGCAGCCGCAACGCCAGCAAGGAATGACCGCCGACGGTGAAGAAGTTGTCGTCCGGACCGATCTCCGGATCGGCAAGCGTCTCCCGCCACAGCGCAACGAGCTGGTCGAGCAACCTGCTGTCGCCCGTGTTCGTCGATCGGGTTGACACCGCTGAGACCCCCTTCGCCGCGACGTCCGCAGCCGAACCTAGATGCGGGCGTCCGCCCTGGTGATGCCCCGTGAACTGGGGACGTGCCCGCACCGCACCGCGGCGACACGATGACGGCCATCATCGGTTCTAGACCGGGCACGGGTGATTCCTCGGTGACACACGATCTCCAGCCCGCCACCGCGACCCGAGCCGCTGAGCGGCCGGTGTCGCCGGCGCAGGAGCAGTTGTGGCTGCAGCGCAAGCTGTATCCCGACGCGGCGCTGCTCGCGGTGACGATGACGCTGCGCCTGCGCGGCCCACTCGACCTCGCCGCGCTGGCACTCGCGGTTCGAGAGGTGGTGCACCGGCAGGACATGCTGTCGGGCTGGGTCGAGGAACGCGATGACGAGCTCGTGCACGTTCCCGCCGAGTGGCCCGGCGAGCTCGAACTGCTGTCGTTGGCCGACCACCCGGGGAGGGATCTGCCGGACCTCGACCTGCCCGACGGCCGGCTGCTCGCCGCGCGGGTGGTGCGCCTGGCCGCCGACGACCACATGCTCCAGTTGAAGATCGACCACATGGCCTTCGACGGGGCCACCGAACACCTGCTGGTCGACGAGATCCGGACGGCGTACGACGCCGTGCGCACGGGTGCGCCCGCCAAACCCGCCCTCGCCGCGACGTATGCCGACTTCGCGGTGGCACAACGGAAATGGCTCGACTCCCCGGAATGCCGGGCGATGCTCGACTCCTGCCGCGAGGCACTGGCGGGCGCCGACGACCTGGTGCTGCACACCGACCGGCCACGTCCGGACCGGAGGTCGTTCCGGGGCAGGAGCCACTACTTCGACCTCGGGGCGCGGCTGGCCGGGCGCATCAAGGAGTTCTCGGTGTCCAGGCGGGTGACGCCGTTCATGACCCTGGCCGCGGTGTTCGGTGTGCTGATGTCGCGCCGTGGCGACGGCAACCGGGACTTCCTGATCGGTATCCCGCACCTCGGCCGGGACCGGCCGGAGTGGACCGACCTGGTCGGGCTGTTCGCCAACGTGGTCCCCACCCGCGTCCGGCTACCGAGGGAACGGTCGTTCACCGAGCTGGTGCACGCGATGCGGGCGGAGACCGGCCGGGCGATCACGCACTCCAGGCTGCCGTTCCACACCGTGGTCGACGCCCTTCGCCCGGCCCGCGAGCTGGCGAGAGTTCCACTGTGTCCGGTCACCTTCCAGGTGCGCTACGACGCGCTCCCGGCGGGCGGGTCGGCCGCGCTGACCCTGACGAGGGAACCCGCCACCGTGGCGTGCGATTTCGAGCTCACCATGACGGTGGCCGACGGCGGCACCGAGCTGCCGGTCGCCATCGAGTACGCGGCGGACCTGTTCGACCCCGCCACGATCTCCCTCCTGGCCGAGGAGTTCGGCACGCTCTGCGCGGCACTCCTCGACCACCCGGACGACCCGGTCGAGCTCGCCGACCACCACGGTCCACGACATGGCGGCCTGCTCACGGCGGGCACCGGCGCGCCCGCCCCGGTCACGTCCGGAGTCGTGCACGAGGAGTTCCGCAGGCAGGCCGCGGCAACGCCGGATGCCGTCGCGGTGGTGGCCGAAGGCGGTGCGCTGACCTACTCGCAGTTGGACGCGGCCGCCGACCGGCTCGCCACCCGGCTGGTCGCCGCCGGGGTACGACGATGCGACCGGGTCGCCGTCGTCGTGGCCCGCGACCTCGCCATGCCGGTCGCGCTCCTGGGCGTCCTCAAGGCCGGCGCCGCCTACCTCCCCCTCGACCAGAGCATCCCGCACCAGCGGATGGCGTCGATGCTCGCCACGGGCAGGCCGACCGCGGTGGTGACCGACGCCCCGTCCCGTGAGCTCGGCGAAAGTCTCGGCCTGCCCGTCGTGCCCGTCGGCGGGCCTGCCGAGCAGGCGGCGGCGCTGCCCCAGGTCAGTCCCGCCGATCTCGCGTACGTCATGTACACCTCGGGCACCACCGGCGAACCGAAGGCGGTCGCCATCAGCCACCAGGGCGTCACGAGCCTGACGGCCCGTCCGGCCTACACCTCGGCCGGACCGGGAACCGTCGTGTCCCACCTCGCGCCCGCCGTGTTCGACCCGTCCGCCATCGAGACCTGGACCGCGCTGCTCACCGGCAGCACGCTGGCCGTGTCACCGACCTCCCGCCCGTCTCCCGCCCAGCTGCACGACTACATACGGCGCTTCGGCGTGCGTGTGCTGTTCCTGACCACCGGGCTGGCCCAGCTGGTGGTCGACGAGCGGCCGGAGGTCTTCGCCGACATCGACCACATGCTCACCGGCGGTGACGTGCTGTCCCCCGACCACATGCACCGGATCCGCACGGCCTGCCCGCACGTGCGGCTGACGTCGTTCTACGGCGCCACCGAGATCGGGATCGCCTCTTCGGCCACCCACGACGACCTGATGCGCCCCGACCAGCCGGTGCCGCTGGGGCTGCCGATGCCCGGCCGGTCGGCCCACGTGCTGGACGCCGACGGCCGGCTGGCCTCACCGGGCGTACCCGGTGAGATCGTGCTCGGCGGCGACGGCGTCGCCTACGGCTACCTGGGCCGGCCCGGCCTCACCGCCGACCGGTTCGTGCCGCACCCGTTCGAGCCAGGCGCCCGGATCTACCGCACGGGTGACGTCGGCGTGCTCGGCACCGACGGCGTGCTGCACTTCCTCGGCCGGTCCGACCGGCAGGTCAAGATCCGCGGCCACCGGGTGGAACCGGCGGAGGTGGACGCCGCGCTGGGCACTCACCCGGCCGTTCGGCAGAGCCTGACCCGGCCACGGATCAGCGCGGGCACGCCGATCCTGGTCGGCTACCTGGTGACCGACGGCGGGCCGACCGATGGTGAGCTGCGTGCCTTCCTCGCCGAGCGGCTGCCCGAGTACTGCGTGCCCAGCCGGTTCCTCCGGCTGCCCGCCCTGCCGCTGACCAGCAACAGCAAGATCGACACCGACGCGCTGGACCGGTTGCCGCTGCCCGCCCCGGCCACACACGGCGGCGGACTGACGGCATTCGAGTCGGCGGTCGCCAGGATCTGGTGTGAGGTGCTCGACCTGGAGGCCGTCGACCCGGACGCCAACTTCTTCGTGCTCGGTGGCCACTCGCTGGCCGCCGCCCGGGTCGCGGCGCGCGTGGAGCGCGCGACCGGCCGTTCGGTGCCGGTCAGCGTCGTGTTCGACGCCCCGACAGTACGAGGGCTGGTGGCGTGGGTCGTCCGGAGCGCCTCGGACACCGCTCCCGACACCACGGCGGACACGGCGTCGGAGTCCGAAGAGGACGTCCTCGCCGAACTGATCGGGGCCACGGCCGACGAGGTCGCCATGGTGCGCGACGGACTGACGGGCTGACCGTGGACCTCACCCCACCGCCGGCGTCCACCGGTCCGTCGCCAGACTCGCCGGGGTGCGCGATGAGCGTTGACGCTCCCACCGACCAGGTACTGGCGCTGGCGCACCCGGTGCCCGTCCGGCTGATCGACGAGCTGTCGCGCCGGGTGTTCTTCGTGGACGAGCGGATCGTCGACTTCAGCCTGGTGACCAGCGGCGACCTCGTTGTCGGTGTCCGGGTGCGCACCGACCGGCCGGTGCCCGGTCCGCAGCTGGCCGCCAAGGTCGACCTGATGGTGGCCGGTGACCTGCACGGCAGGCTCGCCACGCCGACGACCGTGCGCTGGCGCTCGGCCCGGGCTGATCGCCCTGCCGGCCCGGTGTTCGACCGGCTGGTCGACCAGGGGCTCGCGTTCGTGGCGGGCGATGGCCAGGTGACGGTGGCCGAACCGGTGCTGAGCCTGATGGACCGGCTCGACGCGCTGGTGGTCGCCATCGCCGGGGAGTTCGAGGCGACCGAGTACCGCTATCCGACCCTGATCCGCACCCAGGCGTTGCGGCGCAGCGGGTACACGACGTCCTTCCCGCAGCACCTGATGTACGTGGCCAGGTTGCGTGCCGACATCCACAACTACCGGGACTTCCTCGGCGAAGCGGGCGGCGACGGCGACTTCACGCACACGGTGCTCGACCGGTCCGGCCCGGTGGACCACTGCCTGCCGCCGACCATGTGCTACCACACGTTCCAACAGTTCGCCGACGGCACGCTGCCCGCGACGGACATGGTGGTGACCGCCCGCGGCAAGTCGTTCCGGTACGAGGGCCGCTACCACGCCGACATGGAACGGCTCTGGGACTTCACCATCCGGGAGGTCGTGTTCCTCGGCTCCCGGGAGTTCACCACCGGCTGCCGGGACCGCTTCCGGCAGCGCGCGGGCGAACTCCTCGACGAGCTGGCCCTGACCGGCCACTGCGAGGTGGCACACGACCCGTTCTTCGGCGACCGGAACACCAGCGTGAACATCTCGTCGCAGCTGCTGTTGGAACGCAAGCACGAGATGCGCCTGGCCGTCGCGCCGGACCGCACGATCGCGGTGGCCTCGTTCAACGTCCACGACCGGCTGTTCGGGGACGCCTTCGGCATCCGGCAGCCCGGCGGGCAGCCGGTCCACACCGCCTGCGTCGGGTTCGGGTTGGAACGGCTGGCCTACGCGGTGCTCTGCCAGCACGGAACCGACGAGGCAGGCTGGCCCGCGCCACTGCGCCGGACGTCGGAGGACCGCGGTCCGGTACCGGACCGTCCGGAATCGCCCTTTCCGAGGAGGCCTCGCGGTGAGCGTCGAGCGTGACACGATCCACCGGTTCGTCGCCGGGCACGTCCACGGCGTGCCGTTCGACGACAGCACCGACCTGTTCGCCGGCGGGCTGGTGAACTCGCTGTTCGCGGTGCAGATCGTGATGTGGGTCGAGCGCACGTTCCCGGTCGAGGTGCGCGGTGAGGACCTCGACATGAGGAACTTCCACTCGGTCGACGCCATCACCCGGTTCGTCCGGCGGCGGGCCGTCAGCCCGTGACGCGACCCAGGTCGACCGGGAGGCCGTGGACCCATGCCCCGCCCACCGCCGCGAGCAGGCGGGCGATGCCCGACCCGCCGTGGCCCTGGCCGGGCATCGTCGACAGCACCGGGCTGCGTGCCGCCCGGGCGGGGTGCTGCCCGGCCAGCGTCCCCAGGGTGCGCCCCGGTCCCACTTCCAGCAGCACCGGCTCGGGCAGTGCCCACACCTCGCCCAGACCGTCGAAGAACTGGACCGTGCGCAGCATGTGGGCGGCCCAGTAGCCGGCATCGGTCGCCTGCCGCGCCGTCAGCCAGGTACCGGTCACGTTGGACACCACCGGAATCTCCGGCGCACGCAGGGTGGAGCCGGCGACCAGACGGGCCAGCGGTGCCTCGGCGGGCGCCAGCACCGGGGAGTGGAACGCGTGCCGGACCGGCAGCCTGCGGCTGGCGATCCCTTCGACGTCCAGGATCTCCGCCAGCTCGGCGACCGCGTCGGCCGGACCGGAAACGACGCACAGCGCGGGCCCGTCGACGATCGCGACCGCCAGCCGTGGGTCGCCCACCCTGGCGAGCCGGGTGCGGACGTCCTCGGCGGAAAGCAGGACCGCGAGCATCCCGCCGGGCTCGGTCTCCTCGATCAGCAGTGCTCGGCGGGCGACCAGCCGGACCGCGTCGGCCAGTTCGAGCACGCCCGCCACACACGCCGCGGTGTACTCCCCGATGCTGTAGCCGAGCATCGCCGACGGCACGAGTCCCCAGTGCCGCAACGACTCCGCCAACGCGTACTCGACCGCGAACACCAGTACCTGCGCCGTCCGCGGCTCGTCGAACACCGGCGGCCGGCCGGCCGGCCGCATCATGCCGGCCAGATCCGGCCAGCCCGGCGCCGCGCCGCTCGCCGCCTGCTCGCCGGTGAGGTCCAGCTGGGCGCGGGGGTTCTCGCCCAGTTCGGCCTCGGCCAGCTCGCAGCACTCGTCGAGGGCGGCGCGGAAGACCGGGGACCAGCCGTAGAGTTCGGCGGCCATCGCCGGGTAGTGCTCCCCGACGCCCGGGTACAGGAACACCAGCGGCGGATCGCGGCGTGCCGTGCCACGGATCTGAGCCCGGTCGTCGCCACCGAGCAACGAGGTCGCCACGTCCGCGACGGACGTGGCCACGAGGGCCATCCGACAGGGGTGCGCGGGACGCGCGGCCAACGACGAGGCCAGCCGCGCCAGCGCCAGCCGCGGCTGGTCGGCGGCCAGGGCGCCCACCTGGGTGGCCAGGTCGGCCAGCCCGGCCGGATCCGGCGCGGACAGTGCGATCAACCGCGGGGTGGCGGTCACGGCTTGGCCGGGACCTCGGCGCGTTCGGACCCGAAGAGGTCCGGATGGCCGCCACGCAGTTCTTCCGGTGGCCCGGCGGCCACCACCTCGCCGTCGGCGAGCACCACCACCTGCGCGGCCCGCATGAGCAGCTGGGGCCGATGGGACACGGCCAGCACGGTCGCCCCGGAAGCCAGGAGGTTGGTCCACACCGCGAGCTCGGTGTTGACGTCCAACGCGTTGGACAGGTCGTCCACCACCACCAGTTCCGGGTCCCCGAGCACCATCCGGGCGGCCGCGACCCGCTGCAGCTGCCCGCCGGACAGTCGCAGACCCCGGGACCCGATGGCGGTCTCCAGCCCGTCCGGCATGTCGGCCAGGTCGGCGTCGAACGCGGCG